>CAZJZC010000108.1:0-8538 GCA_964550365.1 uncultured Gemmatimonadales bacterium
GGCCAGATCGAGGAGGCGTTCAAGGCGCTGAAGAAGTTCGCCGAGATGACGCCGGGCAGCGACGACATCTGGAAGGTGCTGGCCCAGCAGGCCCGGGCCCAGGCGACGACGCCCGAAGCCAAGGAACAGGTCGACAAGCTGCTCGAGGAGTTCGAGTCGCGCGACAAGGCGGCCGGCCAGCGCAAGAGCCGCATGAGCCGGTCGATG
The DNA here is from genome assembly GCA_964550365.1 of uncultured Gemmatimonadales bacterium. Taxonomy (GTDB): domain Bacteria; phylum Gemmatimonadota; class Gemmatimonadetes; order Gemmatimonadales; family JACORV01; genus DASXPG01. Next base: position 208 of record CAZJZC010000108.1, read on the forward strand.
ATCACCGGCGAGGACATCCCCGAGGATACCGGGCCCAAGAAGGGCGAACTGGTCTTCCTCGACATCGACGACGTCCCGACGCCCGGACGCAAGAGCGGCGCGATGCGCGCCAGCGCGCCGACCGCCGCCCCGCCCCCGCCGCCCCCGCCCCCGCCGCCCCCGCCGCCGGAGCCGGTCGCCGAGGTCGAACCGCTCGAGATCGAGACCACGTCGCTGGCGCCCGAGGAACCGGCTGCGCCTCCCGCGCTGACGTCGCTGCCCGCCGACCTGCCGCTGCTGGACGTCGAGCCGACGGCCGCCGGTGCGGGCGGCGCCGACGATGCCGGCCTGGGCATCGAGCGCACGTCGATGGGCGTGGACGCGTCCTCGCTGTCGATCGAGCCGACGGATCTCGGCCTGGAACCCACCAGTCTCGAGGTGGAGCCCACCGACCTGGGCGCGGCGGCGGCCGCGGAGGGTCCCGGCGCTCTCGATATCGAGCCGGCCGAACCGCCGGCCCTGGAGCTCGAGCCGACCTCGCTCGGCGGTCCCGACCTCGTGATCGAGCCGCCGCCCGAGCCCGCACCGGAGTTCGCCATCGAGCTCGAGCCGGAGCTGGCCGACGCCGGCCTGCCCGCCGCGGAGCCCGAGGCGGCGGAGCCGGTGGCGGACCTGCCGATGCTCGACATGGGCGAGGCCGCGCCCGAGCCCGTCGTGGACGAGCCGGCGATGGATGAAGGCGCCGCGGCCCAGAGCCTGGAGTTCATGGACCTGGGCGAGGTCACCTCGACCGGTCCCGACCGGGCGGCGCTCGAGGCGCGGCTCGCGGCGAACGCCGAGGACTGGGAGGCCCATCGCCTGCTGGGCGAGCTGCTGCTGGAGCAGGGCGCGCGGGACCAGGGCCTGGCCGAGCTGGACGCCTCGCTGGCGGGCTACGACGGCGCCGGCGACCTGGACGCGGCATCGTCGCTGGTGGCGGAGATCCTGCGCATCGATCCGAACAGCATCCGGCACCAGCAGAAGCGCGTGGAGCTGGCCTACCGCGCCGGCGACCGCGAACGGCTGGTGGAGGCCTACGTCGAGCTGGCCGACGCGCTGCTGCGCTCCAACGACCCCGACAAGTCCATCGCGGTCTACCGGCGGGTGCTCGAACACGACGCCGACAACGTGCGGGCCCGCAGCGCGCTGGAGACGCTGGCGCCGCCGGAGCCTCCGGCGGCGGCCCAGGAGCCCTCGACGCCCAGGGTGGCCAAGCCGGCGCCCAAGGCCGCGCCCGGCGACTACGTGGACCTGGGCGCCATGCTGCTCGACGATGAGGGCCCCAAGGACCTCCGGATGCGCATCGAGGACGAGGAGCCGACCGGGGACGAGCAGAAGGACTTCCAGCAGATGCTGTCGGCCTTCAAGAAGGGCATCGAGGCCAACGTCGGCGAGGAGGACTGGCAGAGCCACTACGACCTGGGCGTGGCCTACAAGGAGATGGGCCTGCTGGACGAGGCCATCTCGGAGTTCCAGAAGGCGCTCCGGAGCAGCGATGGCCGGCTGAAGTCGTCGGAGGCGCTGGGCCTGTGCTTCTTCGAGAAGGGCCAGTTCGCGGTGGCGGAGTCGATCCTGCGCCGCGGGCTGGACCTGCCGGCCAAGAGCGACGCCGAGCGCATCGGCCTGCTGTACTGGCTCGGCCGGGCGCAGGAGGAGCAGGGCAAGACCGCGGAGGCGCTGGTCTCCTACAACCGGGTCTTCGCGGTGGACATCAACTTCGCCGACGTCAACCAGCGGGTGCGGGCCATCGGGGCGGCCACGTGACGCGCCAGGCCGCGGGCGTCACCCTGGCCGACGTCCAGCGTCCGGTGGTGAACGAACTGGACGCGGTGACGGCGGCGCTCCGGCAGATCATCGCCGCGGACTTCCCGCTGATCCAGGAGGTCAACGGCCATCTCCTGCAGATGAAGGGCAAGCTGTTCCGGCCGACCCTGCTGCTGCTGGCCGACCGGGCCTCGGGCGGACGGGAGCCGCGGGTCCACCGGCTGGCCGCGATCATCGAGCTCATCCACCTCTCGACCCTGGTGCACGACGACGCCGTGGACCACTCGGTGCTGCGGCGCGGCATGCCGACGGTGAACGCCCTGTTCAGCCACCAGATCTCGGTGATCATGGGCGACTACCTGTATTCGCGGGCCATCATCGAGCTGGTCAGGACCGACGACCTCGAGCCGCTGCGGGTGCTGGCGCGCGCGGTCAACGAGATGACCATCGGCGAGATGCGCCAGCTGGCGCAGTACGACGCGCTGGCCTTCCGCGAAGAGGACTACGAGGTCACCATCCGCTCGAAGACGGCCACCCTGCTGGCGGCCGCCTGCGAGACCGGGGCGCTGCGGGCCGATCCGCGGCACCGCGCCGCGCTGCGGGACTACGGCGCCGCGCTGGGCATGGCGTTCCAGATCACCGACGACCTGCTGGACTACACCGAGGCCGAAGTGGTGACCGGCAAGCCGTCGGGCCTCGACCTCAGGGAGCACAAGGTCACGCTGCCGCTGATCGCGGCCTTGCCCCGGCTCACGGACGAGGAGCGGCGCGAGGTGGCGGCGCTGTTCGCGGTGCCCGAGCCGTCCGACGAGCAGGTGGCGGCGGTGGTCGCCACGGTCGACCGGCGGGGCGGGCTGGACTACGCCCGCGAGCGGGCCTGGTCCTACTCCCGGCAGGCCGAGGCCGCGCTGGAGGCGCTCCCGCCCTCGGACGCCCGCGAGGCCCTCCAGGGCGCCATCGCGTACGCCGTCGAGCGGCGCCGCTGACCCGTGGCCAACGTCCCCCGCCGGCCCCTGTTCTACCTCGGTGTCCTCTCGGCCGGCTTCGTCCTGGGGGGATTCCTGCACGCGCTGCTGCGCGCCGTGCTGCCGGCGGGCGCGCCCAAGGACGTGCTGACGTTCGCCGTGGCGCCCGAGTTCGGGCCCTTCCGGGTCGACCTGCTGGTGCTGGCGTTCACCGTCGGCCCGGTGACGGTCACGGTGTCGGTGATGGCGGTCGTCGGCGTGGTGTTGGCGTATCTTCTGGCGAGGTCGCTATTTTAGGGGGTAGGGGTAGGGGTAGGGATGGGGGTAGGGGTAGGTGAGGGGTGATAGGTGATGGGTGATGGGTGCCCTTCCTCCCCTCTTCGCATCCACTCGGAGTCGTCATGCCGTTCAACCTTGGTTTCGGCGAACTGCTGCTGGTGATGGTCATCTTCCTCCTGGTGTTCGGCGCCAAGCGGCTGCCCGAGATCGGCGGGGCGATGGGCAAGGGCATTCGCGAGTTCAAGAAGTCCATGCGCGAGGTCAACGAGGAGCTTGACCGCCCGGCGCCGCCGGCCGAACCGCCGCGGTTGCGGGGAGGGTCGGCGGACGATCAGCAGCGGTTGAGCTGAGTCGACCGCCTCCTGGGGAGCCTGACACGAGCGGGGGCGCCGGATGACGGCGCCCCCGCTGGCGTTGGCGGTACGGCGGCCGGCGCTACTGGGCCTGGTCGCGGCCCTGGTTCAGGACCTGGTCGCGGCGGTCCTTGATGCGGGCCGCGCGCCGCAGGCCCTCGACGTACTGCTGGGCCCGGGCCCGGCGGGCCAGCTGGACCATCTGGGCCCGCTGGGCGTCGAGCTGGGCGCGCCAGGCGCTCGAATCGGCCTGCGAGCGGCGTTCCGCCTGCAGGAAGAAGAACGCCTCGTCGGTCTGCATCAGGCCGGATCGCTCGCCGATGCGCAGGCGGAAGGCGCTCCCGATCGCCGCGCTGGCCGTGCCGAGCAGGGGAACGCTGGCGGTCCGCGTGAACGGGCCGATGGACTGCACCTGGAGGCCGAGGGCCTGGGCGGCCTGCTCCAGGCTCATGCCACCCGCGAGCCGCTGTTCGGCGTCGCGGGCGATGCGCTCGGCGGCCGTACGCCGCGCGGCGGCCGCCGCGGCGGCGCGCGCCTGGTCCATGACCTCGCTCAGCGGCGGGATCCCGGCCGGCGTCAGGCTGTCGAGCCGGAACACGTAGAACGCGCCGCTGGTCTCGATCACCGGGCTGGTCTCGCCCACGCGGCCGTCGGTGAACGCCCACACCCCGACGTCCGGGATCCGGTAGCGGCCGAGGACGTAGGGCACCCCCTGGTACATCGGCAGGCCCCGCTCGATGCTCAGGTCCATCAGCCGGGCGGTGCTGTCGAGCAGGCGGCCGTCGGTCTGCTCGCCGGCCAGCCGGTCGAGCGAGTCGGCCCGGGCCTCGAGGGTGTCGAGCCGCGCGCCGAACCGGCCGTGCGGCAGGAGGATGTGCGAGGCCGCCACGCTGTCGGCGGTCTTGCGGGTCACCTTGATGAGGTGGACGCCGAAGCTGGTGTAGACCGGGTCCGAGATCCGGCCGACCGGCAGGGCGAAGGCGGCGCGCTCGAAGGCGTCCACCATCCGGCCCCGTCCGAAGGTGCCGAGGGCACCGCCCTGGGCGGCGGAGGCGGAGTCGGTCGAGAGCGTCCTGGCGGCGTCCTCGAAGCTCACCTGGCCGCGCACGATGGAGTCGCGCAGGGCGCTCACCCGCTGGGCGATGAGGATCGAGTCGACCGTGGTCGGCAGCTTGGAGACCGCCACGAACGACATGATCGCGCGCGCGGGCCGGCGGAACTCCTCGCGGTGGGCTTCATAATACCGGCGGGCGTCCTCGTCGGTGACCTGGATGTCCCGGTCGGCCACCGCCGTCGCCGGCCGGATGACCAGCGCCCGGACCGTCAGTGACTCGTGGGCGTCACGCCACAGGGTCCACAGCTTGTTGTCCGAGATGTAGACGTCGCTGGTCACCGCCTGGAGCAGCTTGTACCGGGGCAGCTCCTCGCGGTAGCGGGCTTCCATGGCCAGGCGGAACTGCTCGGCCTGGGCGTTGTTGCTGGCGAGGAAGCGCTCGTACTTGGCCGGATCGAACTGCCCGTCCGTCTGGAAATCGGGGCTGTTCTGGACCTCCGGGGGCGGCAGGCGGCGTACCGCCTCGACGATCTCGCGTGGCGTGACGATGATGCCGCGCCGGCGGTACTCCTGGTTGAGCAGGGCGTTGTCCACCAGCAGGTCGAACGCCTGCTTCTCCCACTCCTGCTGCTCCTCGCGGGTGAAGTTGACGCCGGGGTTCTCGTTCCGGGCGGCCTCGGAGGTCTGCCGGTAGGCCTCCAGCCACTGCTGGTAGCCGATCCGGGTGCCGTTGACCGAGCCGATGTCCTGGGCCGACGGCTGGCCGCCGCCGGTCGCACCCATGCCGACGTCGAAGATCATCCAGCCGACGAAGGCCACCATCAGGATCAGCATGACCAACTTGGTCTTCTCGCGCATCGTGCTCAGCATCTGCCTGCTCCTGCCGGTACCGGCGAACGGGGCCCCGAAGGGGGCTAAATGTAGACAGGACAACGGTCAAAGCCAACCGGCCGGGGCCTTTCCCGTTGACCGCCGGACGGCCGGGACGTATACTCGCCCATCACATAGGTTTGCCTGACCTGCGCCCCGACGGAGCCCGATGGCCGCCCTCAGCGAGATCGAGAAGCTGGAAGCCCGGTTCAACGAGAATCCGGATGGCCGGTTCTTCGCCCCGTTGGCGGACGCCTACCGGAAGGCGGGCCGGCTGGACGACGCCCTCGTCATGGTGACCTCCAACCTGCCGAAGCACCCCGACTATCTCTCGGCCCATATCGTGCTGGGCCGCTGTTTCCTGGACAAGAAGGACGATGCTTCGGCCCTCGGCGCGTTCCAGCGGGTCCTGGACCTGGACAGCGAGAACATCATCGCGCTCAAGAGCCTGGCTGAGATCTCGGAGCGGGTGGGCCGGATCGACGAGGCGCGGGGCTGGCTGACCAAGCTCCTGTCCGTCGACCAGATGAACGCCGAAGCCGAGGAGGACCTCCAGCGCCTCGGCGGACCGGTCGTGGAGGCCGCCGCCCCCCAGGCCGCTGCGGAGGATGAGGGCGCCCGAGTCTCGTTCGCCGACCTGGCCGAGCCTGAGCCGCCGCCGCCCCCGCCCCCGGCCCCGTCTCCCCCCGCGGCGGACCTGCCGACACTGCCGGTCCCGGCCTTCGAGATGGAACAGGTGCCCAAGACCCTGGAGCGCCCGGCGGTGCGGGCCGACCAGCTCCGTATGGCCGAGGACAAGACCGCCGAGTTCATCCCGACGCCGCCCGCCGAGCCGCTGGCACCGCCCCCGGCGCCCGAGGAGCCGGTCGCGGCGCCGCTCATGGACCTGGAGCCGACCGGGTTCGTCCCGCCGACGGAGCCGGTTGCCGAGTCGGCGCTCCAGGGCGGCGACATCGTGCCCTTCGACGATCAACTGGCCTGGGATGCGGGCGACCGCCAGAGCCACGCCATCCGGCAGGAGGACATCGCCGAGGCCGAGGCCCACCACGAGGCGACCGCCTCGGCCATCGATTTCATGGGGGCGACCGGCCCGGCGCACGCGGAGCCGGCCCCGGCCGGCGCGGACTCCCCGGCGCCCGCGTGGCACGAGCCGCACCATGCGGGGTCGGAGGGACACGGCGAGCGGCGCATCTCGTTCGACGACGCGCCGCCGCCGGCCGAGCCGCCCGCAGCGGCCGCGGCAGCCCAGGAGCCCGCGCCCTCGGCGGCCGCTCTGCCGCTGATCATGCCGGAGGACGTGACGCCCGAGGCCGAACTGCGGCGGCCCTCGGCCCGCCAGGTCAAGCTGGTCTCGCCGGTGGAGCCGGACGATACCGCGGCGGGCGGCGAGCCGCTCCTGACCGAGACCATGGGCGACCTGTACCTGCGCCAGGGGATGAAGGCGGAGGCGGCCGACGTCTACCGGCGGCTGCTCTCGAAGAAGCCCGATGACGCGGGCCTGCAGGCGAAGCTCGCCGCCATCGAGTCGCCGCAGGCCATGAGCGCCACCGCCCTGGGCACCGAGGCGGTCGGCACGTGGCTCAGGCGGGTCGCCCGTGCGCCGCTCCCGGTGGCCCCCGCGGCCGCGCCCGAGCCGCCGGCGCCCGGCCCGTCGCCGATGGAGACCGCGTTCGCCGAGCCGGCGACCGAACCCGCGGGCGAGGCGGCGCCCGCCGCCGAGCCGCCCGCCGACCAGGCGGCCGCGGGCGCTCCCGGCGAACCGGCCCGGCCGGCATCCACGGCCTTCTCGCTCGACCAGATCTTCGGCGGCCAGGGATCGGGCGGCGAGTCGGCGGCGCCGCGCCCCCACGGCCTGGGCGCCTCGTTCGACGAGTTCTTCGGCGGCAGCGCCGGCCCGGCGGAGACGGTGCGCCCCCGGGAGGGCGACTCCGCGAAGCCGAGCGAGGACGACCTGAGCGCCTTCACCGCCTGGCTGCACGGTCTCAAGCGCTAGATGCATATCAGCGTGATCAACGGGCCGAACCTCAATCTGCTCGGGGTTCGGGAGCCGGAACGCTACGGTACCGCCACGCTGGAGCAGATCGAGGCGCGGGTCCGCGCGCGCGCGCGCGAGCTGGGCGCCGAGATCGGCTGGATGCAGTCCAATCACGAAGGCGCCCTGGTGGATGCGGTGCAGGCCCTGCGGGGCGTGGCCGACGGGGCGCTGGTCAACGCCGCCGCCTATACGCACTCGTCCATCGCCCTGCGCGACGCGCTCCTGTCGGTCAAGGTGCCCTTCGTCGAGGTCCACCTGTCCAACCTCTGGGCGCGCGAGCCGATGCGGCATACATCGCTGATCGCCGACCTCGCGGTCGGCGTGGTGGCCGGGTTCGGCGCCGACTCGTACCTGCTGGGGCTCGAGGGGCTGACGGCGGCGCTGTCCAAGCGCGCCGTGGGCCGGTAGACACCCGCCCGCTGGTCGTGACCGATCGTCGTCCGGAGCGCCTGGAGGCCCTGGGCCGGCTGCTGGCGGCCCGGGGACTCGACGCGCTGGCGGTCTCGAGCCCGGCCAGCATCCGGTATCTCTCGGGGTTCTCCGGCAGCAACGGCCTGCTGTGCGTGACGCGTGGCGCCGCGCTGCTGCTGTCGGACGCCCGGTACGGGACCCAGGCGGGGCAGGAGGTCGGCTCGCTGGCGCGGCTCAGCATCGCCAACGGCGGGCTGTGGGAGCGCCTGCCGGGCCTGCTGGCCGAGATGTCGCCGCCGGGCCTGATGGGGTACGAGGCCGAGCACCTGACGGCGCGCGAGGCCGCCCGGCTCGAGGGGCTGGGCACGGGCTGGCGGTTCGAACCCACCATCGACCTGGTCGAGGGCCTGCGGGCGGTGAAGGCGCCCGAGGAGATCGAGGCCATCCGGTCGGCCGGTGCGGTGGCGGTCGAGGCGCTGACCGAGGCCGTCGCGCAGGTCCGGCCGGGCCAGAGCGAGGTGGAGGTGGCGGCGCTGCTCGAGGGCGCGCTGCGGCGGCGGGGGAGCGAGTGGTTCCCGTTCC
>CAZJZC010000109.1:0-8385 GCA_964550365.1 uncultured Gemmatimonadales bacterium
GCCGGAAGGGACAGCCGAGCTACCGCATCGTCGTGGCCGACAGCGAGTCGCCGCGGGACGGGCGCTTCATCGCGATGCTGGGGCACTACTTCCCGCGGGCGAAGGCGAACGAGCAGTTCGACGTGAACGTCGAGCGGGCGCGCGAATGGCTGAACAAGGGCGCGACGCCGTCGGAGACGGTGGCGTCGATCCTGAAGCGGGCCGGCTGCTTCCAGGCCGACCTGCCGGCGCCGCCGGTCTCGGCGTAACCGCGCCGATGCCGGAGCCGACCCACCTGGCGGTCGGCGTGCTGAAGAAGCCGCACGGGGTGAAGGGCGACGTGCTCATCCATCCCATGACCGACGCGCCGGAGCGGGTGTTCGTCGAGGGCCGTCAGCTGGAGGTGCTCGACGGGGAGGGCCGGCCCACGGGCGGCCGGCTGACGATCAGCCGGGCGCGGGCGTACCAGCGGGCGTGGCTGGTGCACTTCGAGGGCCTGGACGACCGCTCCCACCTGGAGCGGATGCGGGAGCGGTACCTCGGGATCGCGATCGGCGACGCCCGGCCCCTGGCCGAGGGGGAGTACTTCCTCCACGAACTGGTCGGGCTGGCGGTCGTGACGAAGGCGAAAGAACCGGTGGGCGCGGTGCGGGAGATCCTCGAGGTGCCGCAGGGCCTGCTGCTCTCGGTGGCGCGCGAGGCGAAGAGCGACCTGCTGGTGCCGTTCCGGGCCGGCATCGTGCGCCGGGTGGACCGCGGGGCGCGGACCATCGTCATCGACCCGCCCGCGGGACTGCTGGACCTGTAGATGCTCGACGTCTGCGTGGCGACGCTGTTCCCCGGCTTCTTCGGGGCCGCGCTCCAGGGCAGCATCCTGGGGCGGGCGGCGGACAAGGGGCTGGTGCGGTTCACGGTGCGCGACCTGCGCGACTGGACCCACGACCGGCACCGGACCGCCGACGACGAACCCTACGGGGGCGGGGCCGGCATGGTGCTCAAGCCGGAGCCGTTCTTCGAGATGCAGGACGAGCTGGGGCGCGAGCCGCCCATCGTGCTGCTCTCGGCCCGGGGCCGGCGCTTCGGCCATGCCGACGCGGTGCGCTACTCGCTGGGCCGCCAGCTGACGCTGCTGTGCGGGCACTACAAGGACGTGGACCAGCGGGTCGCCGACCGCGTGGCCACGGAGGAGGTCTCCATCGGGGACTTCGTCCTGACGGGCGGCGAGCCGGCCGCCCTGTGCGTCATCGACGCGGTGGTGCGGCTGCTCCCCGGGGCGCTGGGGGATCACGAGTCGGCGGCGGGCGACTCGCACTATGACGGCCTGCTGGCGCCGCCCTCGTACACGCGGCCGGCCGAGTACCGCGGGCTCTCCGTGCCCGAGGTGCTGCTGAGCGGCGACCACGCGCGCATCGCGCGCTGGCGCCGGGACCAGGCGGAACGACTGACGCGGGAGCGGCGCCCCGACCTGTGGGCCCGTGAACGCGACCTGACACAGGAGTAGGACGATGGAAAAGCTGGCCGCGGTCATGCGCGAGAGCCTGCGCACCGACCTGCCGGGCTTCCGCCCGGGCGATACGCTGAAGGTGATGGTGCGGGTGCGCGAGGGCGACAAGGAGCGGCTGCAGGCCTTCGAGGGCGTCTGCCTCGGCCGCCGCGGCGCCGGCATCAGCGAGACGTTCACCGTCCGGAAGATCTCGGCGGGCGTCGGCGTGGAGCGCATCTTCCCGGTGCACTCGCCCAACGTGGCGTCGGTGGAGGTGCTGCGCCGCGGCAAGGTCCGCCGCGCCAAGCTCTACTACCTCCGCAAGCTGACCGGCAAGGCCACGCGCATCCGGGAGAAGAAGGAAGAGTAGGGTGCTCGACCTCGCGGTCGAGCGCTCCTTCTTCGCGCGCGGCAGCCGCCGCGTGGCCGGCGTGGACGAAGCCGGCCGGGGGCCCCTGGCGGGCCCGGTGGTCGCCGCCGTGGTCCTGATCGGGCCCGACACGCCGCTGCTCGAGGGCGTGGACGATTCCAAGCAGCTCACCCTTCGCCGCCGCGAGTCGCTCGCGGCGGCGATTCGTTCGTCGCTCCCGCACGCCCTCGGCGCGGCCAGCACCCGCGAGATCGACCGGATCAACATCCGGCGGGCCACGGCGCTGGCCATGCGCCGGGCGCTCGCCCGCCTGGGCGAAGGCGCCGACGTGGTCCTGGTGGACGGCCTGCCGGTGCCCGAGCTCGGGACGCCGCACGAGGCCATGGTCGACGGCGACGCCCGCTGCTACGCCATCGCCTGCGCCAGCATCATCGCCAAGAGCCTGCGCGACCGGCTGATGACCCTGCTGGCCGCGCGCCACCCGGCCTACGGCTGGGACCGCAACGCCGGCTACGGCACGGCCGACCACCGCGCCGCCATCGAACGCGAGGGCATCACGCGGCACCACCGCGTGAGCTTCACGCCGGTGGTCCAGCGGGACCTGTTCGGGAGCGGGGCCTGAGGCGGCGGCGCCGGCGCGGGCGCCCGCCCTCGCCCGCCGACGCAGAACGGCCGGGGAGCGCGCGCCCCCCGGCCGTCCGCGTCTCCGGCGGCCCGGTTACTTCGCGAAGACCTGCACCCCGTAGTAGCAGGGGCTGACGCGGCAGGCGGGCATCATCACCCGCACCCGGTACTGGCCGGTGTACTGCGCCACGATGGTGAGCACCGGCCGGTCGTCGGTCTCGAGGTCCTCGGCGATCTTGGTGCCGTCGCCCGAGTAGAGCTGGAGATCCACGTCGGAGCAGTCGTTGTCGCACACGCCGAGGATCGCGTAGCGCACGCCGCCCGTCAGGTTGATCATGAACGACTCGTCCGCGTCGTCGGCCAGCGAGCCCATGATGGGCGCCCGGTCGGCGCTGTAGCCCTGCGAGCGGACGGCGTTGGCCGCCTGGGTCAGCTGGTTGGTGATCTGCGCCTGGTACTGGTTCTGGGCCACCGCGCTCGTCGAGACAGCCGCGCCAAGGGCGAGGACCATGAGTGAAGAACCGAGGACGGCTTTCATCGCGCTGTGCTCCGTACGAGGAGTGGTTGGTGGGACCCGGTAAACTTCTGCAATGATTGGGCTTGGATGGTCGGACCGCAAGGTCATCCGTCACACCATGGCGCCTGCGGACCCTCGATGCTTGTGCAACTCGTTGTGGCGTTTGATGTTTCCACTCGTCCGGGACCCGGTAGCTCAGCTGGCAGAGCAGCGGACTTTTAATCCGCAGGTCGTGGGTTCGATGCCCACCCGGGTCACTGCGCGTTCCCGCAGGCACCGGCGGCCGTTCCCGCCGCCGGCCGGGGACCGCCCTCCGCCCCTTCGAGCGCCTACCCGCGGCTGCTCCCGCCGCCGTCCGGCGGCGCCGGTCTGACCGCCAGCGACCAGAGCACCGCGCCGGTGATGAGCACCGTCACCACCGCCAGCGATATCGGCGTCGAGATCCGGTAGACGTCCACCAGCAGCATCTTGCCGCCGACGAAGACCAGCACCAGCGCCAGGCCCACGTGCAGGTAGGCGAGGTTGCGGATGGCGCCGGCCAGCAGGAAGTACAGCGCCCGGAGGCCGAGGATGGCGAAGATGTTCGAGGTGAACACGATGAACGGGTCGCGGGTCACGGCGAAGATGGCCGGGATCGAGTCCACCGCGAAGATGAGGTCGGTGATCTCGACGGCCACCAGGACCGTGAGCAGCGGCGTGGCGAACCGCCGGCCCCCGCGCACGATCATGAACGCCCCGCCGTGGTACTCGGCGACCGAGGGCACGATCTTCTGGAACAGCCGGAAGACCGGGTTGGCCTCGGGATGGATGTCCTCGCCGGTCCGCCGCAGCAGCCGGATGCCGGTCACGATCAGCACGCCGCCGAAGACGTAGGCCACCCAGTGGAACTTCGCCAGCGCCACGGCGCCGGCGAAGATGAACACGGCCCGCATCACCAGGGCGCCGAGGATGCCCCAGAACAGGATGCGGTGCTGGTGCTGGGGCGGGACGCCGAACGAGGAGAACAGCACCGCGAACACGAACACGTTGTCCACCGAGAGCGACTTCTCGATCAGGTAGCCGGCGAAGTACTCCAGCCCGGCCGTGGCCCCGAAGCGGACCCACACGCCGACGCCGAACAGGCACGCCAGCCCGATCCAGAACACGCTCCAGCTCAGGGCCTCGCGCGCCCCGATCACGTGCGCCTCCCGGTGGACGCGGAGGTCGACGGCGAGCATCGCCAGGACGAAGATGAGGAAGCCGGTCCACAGGAGGGGGTTGCCGACGGTCTCGATCATGGGAGGATGATACCAGCGGCCCGACGGCCCACCAACTGGACCGCCCGCGCCAGGTTGCGCGCCGATGCGCCCGGGGTCAGCTTCCGGGCCTGCGCCGCGGCGCCGGGGACACGCTCCGGGCCGCCGGCCGGCCGCCACGGGGACCCGCGTGAACGTTCGCCTCAGCGTCGCCATCACCGCGCTCGCCGCCCCCGCCGTGCTCGCCGCCTGCGGCGGCGACGGTCCGTCGGGGCCGCACATCGCGCGGGTCAGCGTGGCGGCCAACCCCGTCATGGTGGTGGCCGCGACGGTCTCGTTCGTGGGAGACGGCGACAGCGTGCGGGTCCGCTACCACGTGGCCGGCGCCGCGGGCGACAGCGTCACGCCGGCCGCCCTCAACCTCGGCGACACGCTGCGCCTGCCGGTCCTCGGCCTGCTGCCCCGGACGCCGTACGTGTTCCGCGCCGTCGCCTTCCGCGGCGCCGACAGCGCCGTGAGCGACTCCGTCACGCTCACCACGGGCGCCCTGCCGGCGGACCTGCCGGCCTACACCGCCGGGGCCCTGCCGGGCGGCGAGGCGTTGAACGGCTACGTGGTGTTCTCCGCGACGCCCTACGGTCTCGTCATCGACCGGACGGGCCGGGTCGTGTGGTACCGCTCGTTCGCCCCGGGCGGTCCGAGCCTCAACTTCATGGCCGGCCCTTCGGGCGTCTACGTCGGCCGTCCGGCGACGCCGGACCCCAACGACATCGACCCCTTCGTGGTGGTGGCGCCGAACGGCGATCTGGTGCGCACCGTGACCTGCGGCAACGCCCGGCCGCTCAGGTTCCACGACCTCATCCTCCAGACCGACGGCTCCGCCTGGCTGATGTGCGACGAGACGCGCACCGTGGACCTCACGGCCTTCGGCGGCGCGGCGAACGCCGCCGTCACCGGGACCGTGATCCAGCGCGTCGCGGCCGGCGGCGCGGTGCTGTTCGAGTGGAGCGCCTTCGACCATTTCGCCTTCGACGACGCCGACTCGCTGACCCTGCTGGGCGCGAACGTGAACTGGACCCACGGCAACGCGCTCGACCTGGACACCGACGGCAACCTGCTGGTCAGCTTCCGCAGCCTCAACGAGATCACCAAGATCGACGTCCAGACCGGCGCGATCATCTGGCGCATGGGCGGCCGCCGCAACCAGTTCGCCTTCGGCGGCGCGCCGAACCCCGGCTACAGCCGCCAGCACAACGTGCGGGTCACCGGCCCCGGGCGGTTCATCATCCTCGACAACGTCGGCGGCCCCGATTCGCGCTACGAACGGTACCTGTGGAACGCCGGCACCATGACGGCCCAGCTCGAGCAGTCCTACGGCGCCTCGCCGGGCGTGACCACGGCCCTGGGCGGCAGCGTCCAGATGCTGGCGCCCGACCGGTTCCTGGTCTCGTTCGGCACCCAGGGGCGCGTGGAACTCTTCGACCTCGCCGGCACCCGCCTCTGGCAGATCGACGGCAACCCGGGTTATGTGTTCCGCGCCCAGCGCATCACCTCGCTGTACCACCCCGTCCCGGCGCTGACGCGCTAGGCCAAGGAGTCCCGCCATGAGCGAGAAGACCCAGAACTTCGGCAACCACGCGCGCTTCGTGCCGGCCTTCCACTTCGTGCTCGCGCCCCTGCTGCTGGCGAACGTGGTCTACGCCGCCGTCCACGCCTGGCGGCTCCAGAGCCGGGGCGCCATCATGGGCTTCGCCCTGTCGCTCGGCCTGATCGTGGTATGGTTCTACATGCGGGTGTTCGCGGTCACCGTGCAGGACCGCGTCATCCGGCTCGAGGAATCGCTCCGGTACCAGAAAGTCCTGCCGGCCGACCTCCAGGCGCGCGCCGGATCGCTGACCCTGCGGCAGATCATCGGTCTCCGGTTCGCGTCCGACGCCGAACTGCCGGGGCTCGTCAAGCGCGCCCTCGACGAGAACCTGTCGGAGAAGGCCATCAAGCAGGCCGTCGGCAGCTGGCGCGGCGACTACCTGCGCGCCTGAGCGCCCGCCGGGCTTCCGCGCGCGCCGCCGCGCACCCCCTTCCTCTTTCGACGAGCGACTGGTGCCGAAGATCTGGATCGACGGGAAGTTCCATGAGAAGGAGCAGGCGACGGTCTCGGTCTTCGACCACGGCCTGCTCTATGGCGACGGCATCTTCGAGGGCATCCGCGCCTACGGCGGCCGGGTGTTCCGCCTGCGCCAGCACGTGGACCGGCTGTTCGGGTCGGCCCACGCCATCCTGCTGACCATCCCCATGACCCGCGAGGAGATGTGCGGGGTCGTGGAGGAGTGCATGCGGGTCAACGGGCTCAAGGACGCCTACATCCGCCTGGTCGTCACCCGCGGCGTCGGCGACCTCGGCCTCGACCCCCGCAAGTGCCCGCGGCCGACGGTCTTCTGCATCGCCGACCGGATCAGCCTGTGGCCCCAGTCGACCTACGAACGCGGCCTGGCCATGGTCACCGTGCCCACGCCCGTGAACCAGTCGCACAACCTCCCGCCGCAGGTGAAGTCGCTCAACTACCTGGCGCACATCCTCGCCAAGGTCGAGGCCATCAACGCCGGCGCCGACGAGGCCCTGATGCTCGAACCGTCGGGCATGGTGGCCGAGGGGTCGGGTCAGAACATCTTCGCCGTGACCGGCGGCGTCCTGAGGACCCCGGCCGAGTCCGCCGGCATCCTTCGCGGCGTGACGCGGGGCGCCGTCATCGAGCTGGCCCTCGAGGCGGGCATCGCCGTCGTCGAGACCAGCCTGACGCGGTATGACCTCTACGTGGCCGACGAGGTCTTCCTCACCGGCACGGCGGCCGAGATCGTGGGTGTCCGCTCGCTCGACGGCCGGGCGATCGGCGACGGCCACGTGGGCCCCATGACCAAGGACCTGGCCGCCCGGTTCAGATCGCTGGCGACTCGGTCCGACTAGCACGTATGGCAGGCGGGGTGCCAGATTGGCACCCCGCCTTTCTTGACCGATTTCCGGCCCCCTACCCATATTGCGCCCCCTATGCGAATGAGACTGGGAATGGTGGCGCTGGCCGGCCTGACGGCCTGCGCCCGCAGCGGTCCTGCGCCCGTCACGCCATTGCCGGCGGATGCGGAACCGGTGGTGGCGGCGACGCCGGCCCTGGAGGCCGCGCCCGCGGCGCCAGCCGCCGTGACGGTGACGGCCCCGGCCCCGGCAGTGAGTCCGGCCGAGGGCGCGGTGCGCTCGGCGGCAGGCTCGCCCGCGAGCCGGCGGGCGCCGGCTGCGGCGCGAGCGGTGGACACGGTGCGGGAACAGGCGTTCCTGGACTCCCTGCGCTCGCTGGCGACGGATTCCACGTCGCCCCGCACGGTCCAGGTGAACCCCGAGGAGGTGCGTTCGGAGGCGGCGGCGCTGCTGGGCCGTCCGGCGGGCGAGGCGGCGGCGGCCACCTGGGACATCGACGTGGCGACCTATGCCGATCACGACCGGGTGCAGTACTGGATGACGTTCTTCACGGGCCGGGCGCGCTGGCACTACGCGCGGTACCTGGAACGGGCCGGCCGGTACGACTCGATGATCCGCACCCGACTGGCGGCGGCGGGCCTGCCGCAGGACATGATCTACCTGGCCATGATCGAGTCGGGCTTCAACCAGACGGCGCGCAGCCGCGCCGGCGCGGTGGGGCTGTGGCAGTTCATTCCCGAGACGGGGCGCCGCTACGGGCTGGCGGTCGATGCCTGGGTGGACGAGCGGCGCGATCCGTACCGGGCCACCGACGCGGCGATCCGGTTCCTGTCGGAACTGAACGACCGCTTCGGGTCGCTGTGGCTGGCGGCGGCGGCATACAACTCCGGTCCCGGCAAGATCCAGCGCGGACTGGCGCGCGGCGACTACGGCGCGCTGAACGGCGACCAGGCGTACTTCGCCATGGCCGAGGGCACGTTCCTGCGGCGCGAGACGCGGGACTACGTGCCGAAGCTGATCGCCGCGGCCCTGCTGGGGAAGGAGCCGGAACGGTACGGCTTCACCGACCTGGCGGTGTGGTCGCCGCTGGTCTACGACTCGGTGAGCGTCGCGACGGCGGTGGGGCTCGACGTGGTGGCACGGCTGGCGGGCGCCACGCGCGACGACATCGAGGAGATGAACCCGCACCTGTTCCGCGGCGTCACGCCGC
>CAZJZC010000110.1:0-8385 GCA_964550365.1 uncultured Gemmatimonadales bacterium
CGCACCACACCTCGCACATCGCGGGATGGGGTCGGCGGTGTCCGGCGACGGATTCCGGCCCCAGGCGAACGCGATGGACGCACAACCAATGGGAGACGGTATTCCGCATGGCGTTGCCTGAGATCCAAGCACTGCTCGAAGCGGGCGTCCATTTCGGCCACCAGACGCGCCGATGGAACCCGAAGATGCGCCGGTTCATCTTCGCCGAGCGCAACGGCATCTACATCATCGACCTCCAGAAGACGCTCCACCAGCTCAAGCTGGCCCAGGAGCAGGTGCGCGAGGTGGTGGCGAAGGGCGACAACGTCCTGTTCGTCTGCACCAAGAAGCAGCTGAAGGGCATCATCCAGGCCGAGGCCGCCCGCGCCGGCGCGCATTACGTGACCGAGCGGTGGCTGGGCGGGACGCTCACCAACTTCTCGACCATCAAGAAGCAGATCCGCCGGCTGAAGGAGCTCGAGCAGGGCCAGGCCGAGGGCACGTTCGAGTTCTACACGAAGAAAGAGCAGCTGATGCTCGAGCGCGAGCGGCTCAAGCTCGACAAGAACATGGCCGGCATGAAGAACATGACCCGGCTCCCGGGCGCGCTGTTCGTGGTGGACGCCAAGAAGGAGCGCATCGCGGTGGCCGAGGCCAACAAGCTCGGCATCCCGATCGTCGCCATCGTCGACACCAACGCCGACCCCGATATCATCACCGTGCCGATCGCCGGCAACGACGACGCCATCCGGTCGGTGTCGCTGATCGCCGGGGCGCTGAGCGACACGATCGCCGAGGCGCGCGCGGCACGGCCGCAGCGCGAGGAGGCCGAGGAGCAGGACTTCGCGACCTACTCGACCGACGGCGGGCCGATGGACGGCGCCGACAGCGACGCCGAGAAGCGCCGCCGGCGCCCGCGCCGCAAGCGGCGGCCCAAGCCCGAGGCGATCGTCGCGCGCATGAAGGAGCACGAGGGCGATGCGGCGCCGGAATCGGCCGCGCCCGAGGCCGCGGGCGGCTGAGGCGCCCGCCGCCGCCCGTTCCACCGCCGCCTCAGCCCGGCCGGGCGGGCGGCGGTTTGCTGCGAGGCGGTCGGACCGGGCGTGAGGGCGGCGGTCGCCGCCGACCGCCCGCGCCGGCCGCACCTGACCGGACCGGACGTTCCACCCATTGAGGCATATGAGCCAGACCATGACGATCACCGCCAAGGATGTCGCCGAGCTCCGCAAGCGCACGGGCGCCGGCATGATGGACTGCAAGAAGGCCCTCGAGGAGAACGCGGGCGACCTGGCCAGGGCCGCCGAGTGGCTGCGGTCCCGCGGCATCTCGAAGGCCGAGAAGCGCGAAGGGCGCGAGGTCAGGGAGGGCCGCATCGAGCTGTACCACCATCACAACGGCAAGGTCGCCGTGCTGGTGGAGCTCAACTGCGAGACCGACTTCGTGGCCCGGACCGAGGACTTCATCGCCCTCGGCAAGGACATCGCCATGCACATCGCCTCGGCGGCCCCGCTGGCGGTCAGCGCCGACCAGGTCCCGGCCGAGACCATCGAGCGGGAGCGGCGCATCTACACCGAGCAGGTGGCCGCCGAGGGCAAGCCCGAGGCCATCCGGGCCAAGATCGTGGACGGCAAGCTCAAGAAGTTCTTCGCCGAGGTCTGCCTGCTCGATCAGCCGTACGTGAAGGACGACACGCAGACCGTCGGGGAGTACGTGAAGTCGGTCAGCGGACGCACCGGCGAGAACATCCAGGTCCGGCGCTTCGTCCGCTTCCAGCTCGGCGAGGCCGTGTGACGCAGCTGGCCTTCCGGCGCGCGCTGCTCAAGCTGTCCGGCGAGGCGCTGGCGGGCGAGCGGGGCTTCGGCCTCGACTTCGGCGTCATCGAGCGGCTCACCGACGAGATCAAGGCGGTCCGCGAGACCGGCGCCGACCTCGGCCTGGTGATCGGCGGCGGCAACATCATGCGGGGCAGCCAGGCCAGCAAGCAGGGCATGGACCGCGTGTCGGCCGACTACATGGGCATGCTCGCCACCATCATCAACGCGCTCGCCATCCAGGACATCCTGGAGAAGAAGGGCGTGGACACCCGGGTGATGACGGCGATCCGCATGGAGGCGCTGGCCGAGCCGTACATCCGCCGCCGCGCCGTCCGCCACCTGGAGAAGGGCCGCGTGGTGATCTTCGCGGGCGGCACCGGCAACCCGTACTTCTCGACCGACACGGCGGCCGTGCTGCGGGCCCTCGAGATCGAGGCCCAGGTGATCATGAAGGCGACCAATGTCGACGGCGTGTACTCGGCCGACCCCAGGACCGACCCCGGCGCGGCCTTCCTGCACGAGGTCTCCTACCAGGACGCCATCGTGCGGGGCCTCGGCGTCATGGACGCCAACGCCTTCGCGCTCTGCAAGGACAACGGACTGCCCATCACCGTGTTCAACGTCAACCAGCCCGGTGCCATCGCCCGGATCCTGAAGGGCGAGCGCATCGGCACCATCGTGCGATGACAGCCAACGCGCTGCAGGACGCCATCCGGCACGCCCGGGCGGCGATGGACAAGGCCATGGAGAACACCCGCAAGGAGTTCTCCGCCATCCGCACCGGCAAGGCGACGACCGCGCTGCTGGACCTGGTGCGGGTCGAGGCCTACGGCAATCCCACCCCGCTCAACCAGGTCGGGTCCGTGGCCGCGCCCGAGGCGCGCCTGCTGACGGTGCAGCCCTGGGACAAGAACCTGATCCCGGCCATCGAGAAGGCCATCCGCGACAGCGACCTGGGGCTCAATCCGGCGACCCAGGGCGGCATCATCCGGATCCCGATCCCGGCCCTCAACGAGGAGCGGCGGCGGGACCTGGTGAAGGTGATGCACAAGCTGGCCGAGGAGGGCCGGGTCGCGGTCCGCCATGCCCGCCACGAGGCGCTCGGCGCCATCAAGAAGACCGAGCACGTCTCGGAGGACGACAAGAAGCACGCCGAGAAGGACGTGCAGAAGGTGACCGACGAGCACATCCGCTCCATCGAGGAGATGGTCAAGGCGAAGGAAGCCGAGATCATGGAGGTGTGAGCACCGACGCGCTGCTCGAACGCGTGCGCGCCCAGGGGGCGGTGCCGCGGCACGTCGCCATCATCATGGACGGCAACGGGCGCTGGGCGCGGGAGCGCCACCTGCCGCGGACCCTGGGCCACCGCGAGGGCATGAAGGCGGTGCGCGAGGCCGTCGAGGGCTGCATCGCGGCCGGCATCGAGGTGCTGACGCTGTACGCCTTCTCCGAGGAGAACTGGCGGCGCCCGCCGCTGGAGATCGGCGCGCTGATGGGCCTGCTCGAGGAGTACATCGCCCGCGAGACCGCCGAGCTGCGCGAGAACGGCGTGGCCGTGCACGTGATCGGCGACCTGGCGCGCCTGCCGGCGGCCAAGCGCGAGGCGGTGGACCGGCTCATCGCCGGGACCCGCGGCGGCACCAGGCTCCAGCTCAACCTGGCCATCAGCTACTCGAGCCGCGCCGAGATCGCGCGGGCCGCGCGCCGGCTGGCCGACGACGTGCGCCAGGGCCGCCTGGCCCTGGAGGACGTGGACGAGGACGCGCTGGCCCAGCGCCTCTACACCGCCGGCATGCCCGATCCCGACCTGCTGGTCCGCACCTCGGGCGAACTGCGCGTCTCGAACTTCCTGCTCTGGCAGCTGGCCTATACCGAACTGCACATCACGCCGGTGCTGTGGCCGGCGTTCACGCGCGAGCACCTGTACCAGGCCGTCCTCGACTATCAGGGGCGCGAGCGGCGCTTCGGCCGGGTCACCTCGGCGTAGCCGTGCCCGTGTCCGGAAACCTCGTCCGCCGGGTCGCCTTCGCGCTCGTCGCGATCCCCGCGCTGGCCGGCCTCGCCTGGCTCGGCGGCTGGTGGCTGACCGGCCTGCTCGCCGTCGCCGGCGCGCTGGGCGCGCGCGAGATCTACGGGTTCGCCCGCCGCCAGGGCATCGAGCCGCTCGGCCGCCTCGGCATCGCGGCGGCGGCCCTGGCGCCGGTGGCGGCCGCCCTGCCGCTCCTGGCGCCGGGCCGCGCGGCCCTGATGGTCCGGGAGGGCTACGCGCTGGCGCTGGTGCTCCTGCTGGTGCTGGCGGTCGGGCTGTGGCGCCGCGGCCCGCAGGCCCGCCCCCTGACGGCCCTCGCGGTGACCGTCTTCGGGGTACTCTACGCCGGCTGGCTGCCCTCGTTCGCCCTGCTCCTGCGCCACCCGATGCCGGGCATCCAGGCCGGCGACGCGGCCGTGGGCATGAGCCTGCTGTTCTTCCCGCTGGCGGTCACCTGGGTCGGCGACACCATGGCCATGGCGGCCGGGATGGCGTTCGGCGGGCCGAGGATGTCGCCCGTCATCTCGCCCGGCAAGACCTGGGCGGGCGGCGCCGGCGGCCTGTTCGGCGCGGTGGCCGTGAGCGTCATCTGGGCCGCGGTGGTCTTCCCGCGCGGCGGCCTCGCGATGACGCTGGCCGAAGCCGTCATCTTCGGCGTCGTGCTCGGCCTGGTCGGCCAGGTGGGCGACCTGGTCGAGTCCCTGTTCAAGCGGGAGGTCGGACTGAAGGACTCCTCGGCCGTCATCCCGGGGCACGGCGGCGTGCTCGACCGCCTCGACTCGCTGTACTTCGCCCTGCCGGTGGCGGCGCTGCTGTTCCGGAGCTTCGGGCTCACGTGACGACCGGCATCGCGATCCTCGGATCGACCGGGTCCATCGGGACCAGCGCGCTCAAGGTCGCCGCGCGCCACCGCGACCGCTTCCGCGTCGCGGCGCTCACCGCGTTCGGCCAGCGGGACCTGCTCGAGACGCAGGCCCGGACCTTCTCGCCGGCGTTCGTCGGCCTGGTGAAGGAGTCGGCCAACGGCTGGGCCAGCGGGACCGCGTGCCTGGTGGAGGCCGCCACCCGGCCCGACGTGGACATCGTCGTCAACGGCATCGTGGGGGCGGCCGGTCTCGAGGCGACCCTGGCCGCGCTGCGCGCCGGCAAGCGCGTGGCGCTGGCCAACAAGGAGTCGCTGGTCATGGCCGGCGAGCTGGTCCGGTGCGCCGCGCGCGAGGGCGGCGGCGAGCTGATCCCGGTGGACAGCGAGCACTCCGCCGTCTTCCAGTGCCTCGCCGGGCAGTCGCAGGCGCCCTCGCGCATCATCCTGACGGCCTCGGGCGGCCCGTTCCACGGCTGGACCGCCGAGCGGGTGCGGCGCGCCACGGTCGACGAGGCGCTCAATCACCCGACCTGGCGCATGGGCCGGAAGATCACGGTGGACAGCGCCACGCTGGCCAACAAGGCGCTCGAGGTGATCGAGGCGCACTTCCTCTTCGGCGTCTCCTACGACCAGGTCAGCGCGGTGGTGCATCCGCAGAGCATCATCCACTCGTTCGTCGAGTTCGCCGACGGGTCGGTGCTCGCCCAGCTGGGGTTCCCCGACATGGAGCTGCCCATCCTCTACGCGTTGACGCATCCCGAGCGGCTGGCCGACGACGGCGTGGTGCGGTTCGACCCGGTGGCCGCCGGGCCCCTCACCTTCGAGCCGGTGCGGACCGACGTGTTCGCGGCCTACTCGCTCGGCGTGCACGCCGGTCGGGCGGGGGGGACGGCGCCCGCGGTGTTCAACGCGGCCAACGAGGTGGCGGTCGCCGCGTTCCTGGACGGGGCGATCCCGTTCGGGCGGCTGGCGCAGGTCATCGCGGCCGTGCTCGACACGCACACCGCCGCGCCGGCCGACTCGCTGGCCGCGGTGCGCGAGGCGGACAGCTGGGCCCGGCGCCGGGCCGGGGAGGTGGTGGCGTGCTGACGACCATCGGGGCGGCCATCGTGGTGCTGGGCCTGCTCATCCTGATCCACGAGCTGGGCCACTTCCTGGCGGCCAAGGCGGTGGACGTCGCGGTCCTCCGCTTCTCGATCGGCCTGGGCCCGCGCACGCCGCTCACCTGGACCTGGGGCGAGACCGAATACTGCGTGTCGTGGGTGCCGTTCGGCGGCTACGTGAAGATGGCCGGCCTCGAGGACGAGGGCGGCGGCGCGGCGCTCGAGGGCGCGCGGGAGGAGGTCGAGGTCCCGCGCGAACGCACCTTCGACGCCAAGCCGCTGTGGGCCCGGGTCCTCATCATCAGCGCCGGGGTGCTGATGAACGCCCTGTTCGCCGTGGTGACCTACGCGGTGCTGTCCGGCGTCTACGGCGTGGCGACCGACCCGTCGGTGACGGTGGGTGAGGTGGCGGTCGACGACCTGCCGATGGGGGCGGCCCACCTGGGTACCCTCCGACCGGGCGACCGGCTGGTGCGCATCAACGGCGACAGCATGGGCGGCTGGGACGACATCACCACGGCGCTGCTGACGACCAGCGCCACGCCGATCCGCATCGAGGTCGCCGGCCGGGCCGACCCGGTGCTGGTGGACGTGCCCCTGCGCCAGCAGGAGGACCGCCTGAGGATCGTGCGGGCCCTGCGGGCGTGGCACGAGCCGGTGATCGGGGACGTGGTGCCCGGATTCCCGGCGGCCGCGGCCGGCCTGCGGCGCGGCGACCGGGTCCTCCGGGCCGACGGCGACACCATCCGCGCCTGGGAACTGCTGGTGCGCGCCATCGAGGGCGCCCCGGGCCGGGCCCTGACGCTGACGGTGCTGCGCGCGGGCGTGGTCGAGACGCTGAGCGTGACGCCGCGGCCCACCACCCTGGCGTCGGCCGACGGCGGGGAGCGGACGGTCGGGCGCGTCGGGGTGGGGCCGCACCTGCCGGTCGAGCGCTACGGCGTCGTCGGCTCGGTGGCGGCGGGCGTCCGGCGGGCGGGCGCCGCCGGCGGCCTGGTGCTGTTCACGCTGAAGGGCCTGCTGACGGGCAACCTGTCGCCGCGCGACCTGGGCGGGCCGATCCTGGTCGGCCAGCTCTCGGGCGAAGCCGT
This sequence comes from uncultured Gemmatimonadales bacterium, assembly GCA_964550365.1. Taxonomy (GTDB): domain Bacteria; phylum Gemmatimonadota; class Gemmatimonadetes; order Gemmatimonadales; family JACORV01; genus DASXPG01. The sequence goes on from CAZJZC010000110.1 coordinate 6,882, forward strand.
GCGCCTGGGGCCCGACGCCTTCTTCGGGTTCATGGCGCTGTTCTCGATGAACCTGGCGGTCCTCAATCTGCTGCCGATCCCGGTGCTGGACGGGGGCCACCTGGTGTTCCTGCTGATCGAGGGCGTCCGGCGCCGGCCGCTCAGCATCGGCCAGCGGCAGAAGGCGACCAACGTCGGGTTCTTCATCCTGCTGGCCCTGATGGTGCTGGCGTTCGCCAACGACATCAGCCGGGTCATCCGGGGGATGTTCTAGCCGCTCCGGCGTCCGAACATCTTCTTCATGGCGCCGATCGCGATCTCGGCCGTGGTGGTCAGCGCCCCCTTGGGCTCCAGCACGGCCGAGAGCTCGTCGGCCAGCGCCTGCGCCGTCGGGTAGCGCGCCTCGCGGTCCTTCTCCAGGCAGGTCAGCACGATCTTCTCGAACGCCCGGGACAGCTCGGGGTTGCGCTTGCGGGGCGGCTCCGGCGGCTCCTCGACGTGCAGCCGGGCCAGCTCGTACCAGTCGGAGGAGCGGAACGGCAGTTCGCCGGTGGCGGCGCGGTACATCGTCACCCCGAGCGCGTAGATGTCGGTGCGGCCGTCGAGCGGCATGCCGCGGGCCTGCTCGGGGCTGATGTAGTGCGGGGTCCCCAGGACCAGCTGCTTGCCGGTGGTGGAGACGTAGCCGGCCACCACCCGGGCGATGCCGAAGTCGGTCAGGATGGCCGTGCCGTCATCGTCGAAGAGCACGTTCTGCGGCTTGACGTCGCGGTGGATGACCCCGGTGTCGTGGGCGAAGGCCAGCGCCCGGGCGATCCCGCGGGAGGTCCGGACCACCTCGTCCTCGGGCAGGGTGGGGGTCTCCTCCAGCCGGGCGTCGAGCGAGGTCCGCAGGCGGGGCATGGCGAACCAGACGTCCTCGCCCTCCTGGCCCACGTCGAGGATCCGGATGATGCCGGGGTGGCGCAGCTGCCCGGCGACCTCGGCTTCGTTCAGGAACCGGGCGGTGAACTGCTTGTCCCCGGCGTACTTGGGCTTGAGGACCTTGAGCGCCACTTCACCCGCCTGGCCCTCCTTCCGGGCCGCCATGACCCAGGCGAACCCGCCCCCGCCGATGAAGCCCTTGGTCTCGTAGGGCCCCACGCGCTTGTTGGGCAGCGTCGACGGTTCGTTGGGCAGTTGGCCCCCCCTTGAGCGGGCTGTCCAGAGGGGTTAAGTTACAATGCTACGGGTGATTACAGAATAGGCGACGCTCCCACCGTGGGGGCACCGGACATCGGATGGGGTATGGTCTACGACAAGGCAGTGGCCGAGAAGTACCGGATGCACGAGACGGACTTCGGCTCCACGAAGGTGCAGATCGCGCTGCTCAGCGCCCGCATCAACTCGCTTACCGATCATTTCCGCACCCACGCCAAGGATCATCACAGCCGCCGGGGCCTGCTCAAGATGGTGGGCAAGCGCCGTCGCCTGCTGGATTATCTGAAGCGCACCGATCTGGCCGGGTACCGGCAGATCGTCGACG
>CAZJZC010000111.1:0-8203 GCA_964550365.1 uncultured Gemmatimonadales bacterium
GCGGCGCCTTCCCCGACTCGCGCGGCGTGCAGCAGCTGTGGCGCCGGCTGTCGGCGAACCTGACCCCGGCCGACGGCACCTGCTCGGTGCCGAACCCGGCCGTGCGGCGTTTCTGCTTCATCGGGCAGGCCCCGGCCGACACGCGCTTCTTCCAGTCGTCGGGTCCCTTCTCGCTGGCGCCCGGGCAGTCCGAGGTGATCGTGGTGGCCTACATCCACGCCGCCCCGCTCGCCAGCCAGCCGGCCGCGACGCCGCCTTTCGGCAGCGCCCTGCCGGCCGTGACGCTGCCCATCGGCGGCGACATGAAGCCGAACCTGCCGCTCGACGGCGCGCGCCTGTTCACCGGCGCGGACTCGGTCAAGACGTTCGACCGGATCATCGGCTGGACCAACCACACCAACGACCTCAACGGCAACAACGCCATCGACCAGAACGAGGTCATCACGGCGCCGCGCTCGCTGCTCAACAAGGCGCTGGTCGCGCAGGCCGTGTTCGACAACAAGTTCCTGCTCCCGTTCGCGCCCGAGGTGCCGCTGTTCTTCCTGGTGCCGGGCAACGACCAGGTGACCATCGCCTGGCAGAAGTCCAACACCGAGATCATCGGCGATCCGTTCTTCGCCGTGGCCTCGAACGTCGCCTCGCCGCTGTACGATCCGAACTTCCGCCGGTTCGACGTGGAAGGCTACCGGATCTGGCGCGGCCGCACGCAGTCGGACATGCAGGTCATCGCGGCCTTCGACTACGCCGGCACGACCATCACCGACTTCACCGGCCAGTTCTACGACGCCGCGATCTACGGCAACCGCTGCGCGCCGGAACTCGGCATCACGACGACCTGCCCGACGTTCCCGCTGGCGCTGCCGCTCGCGGGCGACATCCAGCAGGTCCCGCCGGGTGGCCGCGTCCAGCTGGCCGCCGGCACCATCCTGAACACCGTGGTCGACACCGCCATCACCGGCGGCGGCAGCGGACTGCCGGGCCTGGTGGACAACGGCGTGCCGTTCGCCTACATCGACCGGACGGCCCGCAACGGCTTCCGGTACTTCTACTCGGTGACCGCCTTCGACGTGAACAGCGTCAAGTCGGGGCCGACGTCGCTCGAGTCGCCCCTGGTGACCAAGACCGTCACGCCGCGCGCCCCGTCGAGCAACAACGTGGCCGCGGTGGTCGTCACCGGCGTCTTCGGCGGCGACGGCACCGAGCTGAACCCCAACACGCCGTACCCGTCGATCGACCCCGCCACGGGGACCTTCAACGGGCCGGTGCCCCCGACCAACGGCGGCAACATCCAGCTGCTGGCGGCGGTCACCGAGGCCCTCGGCCCCGGCGACTATTCGGTCCGCATCGACTCGCTGAGCCCCGGCTCGCTGGGCGGGCTCGGCACGCCGGGCAACACGCTCTACTACACGATGATCGCCGGGACGCAGACCATCCCGGGCACCCTGGTGCTGCCGCAGCCGGCCTTCGCGACGGCGCCGGACGCCCAGCTGGACGCCCAGTTCGGCTTCCCGCTGATCCCGTACGACTCGACCCGCTCCCGCCTGCTCGGCATCGCGTTCACGCAGGACGCGCGCATGCCGATCCAGTTCACGGCGGCGGTGCAGAACCCGAGCAACACGGCCGCCGGCGTGGCCCTCCAGGCCGGCCGGTTCGCCGAGACCAACGCGGCCAGCCGGTACTTCGGCTTCTCGCGCTGGTTCGACGGCAGCGCGTCGGAATCGCCCAATTCCACCATCAGCCCGTTCGCGTCGCCGGACAAGAACGCGGGCAAGCTGACGGGCGTGACCAACATCTGGACGCCGATCGCCTACCGCATGCCCATCGAGGGCGAGCGGCCGGCGTCGCCCGCGAACGTCATCAACCAGCGGGCCCGGTCCATCCAGTACACGACGTCGACGCCGTGGTATCCGGCCGACTTCGTCGTGACCTGGGGCGCGGGCGGCACCATCACGGTGCGTGACTCGACGCACCGGGTGACCCTGCCGTTCAAGAACGCCTACGGCGTGGGCTACGGCTTCAGCAACGCCTCGGTCCACGTGGCGGCCGGCATCACGCAGTCCGGCCTCTGCGCCCGGGACAACATCGGCACGTTCAACGGCACCACCTGCTCCGGCGCCGCCCAGCCGGGCGTCGTGCCGACGGTGGCCACCATGAGCTACCGGCACCTGTACTACCACTTCCCGGCCAACCTCCAGCGCGGCATCGCGTCGCTGCCGATGCAGAACACGGCGCAGATCCAGCCGCTGGACTACACCGGCGACGGCATCGCCGACGGCAACGGCATCGCCCTCACCATCAACGGTGAGACGTGGTTCATGGAGATGGCGGCCCTGCCGGCCGCCGGGACCGTCTGGCGCCTGCGCGCCATCGGCGGCGACGGCTTCAACGCGACCTGCACGCCCGCCCTCGCGGCGCCGCTGCTGGCCGCGCCGACGTCGTGCACCGGCTGGAGCTTCGCGCCGGTGAATCCCACGCGTCCGCCCTACGCCCCGGGCCTGCTGTTCACGGTCCGCGTGGCCCAGGCGTTCAGCGTGGCGTCGAACTCGGGTGACCTGACGCAGGTGCACACGGTGCCCGACCCGTACTACGTGACCAACTCGCTGGAGCAGACGGCCAACACCAAGGTCCTCCGGTTCGTCAACCTGCCGGAGCGCGCCGTGGTGCGCATCTACAGCACCAGCGGCATCCTGGTGGCGATCGTCAACCACAACAACCCGCAGGGCGGCGGCGAGGCCACCTGGAACCTGCGGAATCGCAACAACCAGTTCGTGGCGAGCGGCGTGTACTTCTTCCACGTCGAAGCGCCTGACGGCCAGACGCATGTCGGTCGTTTCACCGTGGTCAACTTCGCCCAGTAACACGAACTGACTGAGGGCCGGGGCCCTGGCGCCCCGGCCCCTTCGGAGGCACGCATGCGCAACCGTTCATTGTTCCTGACCATCGCGCTGCTCACGGCAGCCGGCGGGACGGCGCAGGCCCAGCGGCAGATCGAGTCGGACAACACGGCGTACGGCACCACCGCCGCCGAGTTCCTGCTCTTCGCGCCGACGGCCCGCGGCGCCGCGCTCGGCAACGCGTTCGCCGCGCTGGCGACCGACATCTCGTCGCTGCACTTCAACCCGGCCGGCCTGTCGCAGATGGGCAGCGCCGAGTTCATGGGCTCGACGACCCGGTACCTGGCCGACACCCGCTACAACTGGGTCGGCATCGGCCTGCCGTTCGGCGGCGGCTCGAAGGCGATCGGCATCTCGATCGGCAGCTTCGGCTACGGCGATGCGCCGGTGTACACCGTCGAAGACCCGACCGGCAGCTCGGGCGAGGTCTACTCGGTGAATCAGACGTTCGTCGGGCTGACGTACTCCCAGCAGTTCTCGGACCGGTTCTCGGCCGGCGTCACGGGCAAGTTCGTCAACGACAAGCTCGGCGGCGCGTCGGGGCAGGCCTTCGCGGCCGACCTCGGCACCAGCTTCCACGCCAACATCGGCGGCCGTCCGATCCGCGCGGCGTTCACCATCTCGAACCTCGGCACCTCGCTGAGCCACTCGGGCAACGCGCTGAACGCCACGGTCATCCGCACGCCGCCCCTCGGCCAGCCGCAGGTGCCGCAGGAAGGCGCCGCGGCCAACCTGCAGACCAAGGCCTGGAACCTGCCGGTGACGTTCCGCGTCGCCATGGCCTACGACGTGTTCCGGACCTCCATGAGCCGCTTCTCGCTCATGGGCGAGTTCACCCAGCCGAACAACAGCGACCCGACGTTCGGGTTCGCCGGTGAGTACGATGTCCGTCTGGGGACCTCGGGCTTCGCGCTGGCGCCGCGCATCAGCTACACCTACGCGGCGGACAACAACTTCGACCCGGCCGGCGCCAACGATCCGAACTACGCGGGCTTCACCAGCACGCTGGGTTCGGGCGCGGACGGCTTCGCCGCGGGAGCCGGCATCCGGTACCGCGCGAGCCCGCGCGGCATCGGCTTCGGTTTCGACTACGCCTATCGCAACATGGGTCTGCTGGGGAACATCAACGTCATCAGCGTTGGCGTGACCTGGTAGCCGACGGGACGGCAGGCCGGCGGGCATCGCCCGCCGGCGGCCGAGGAAGCATGAGAGCGTTCCTGATGGTGCCCCTGGTGGCCGTCCTTCTGGCCGCCAGACCGGCGCCGACAGTGCAGCAGGGCGGCGACGAGCCGCTGACGGTGACGGCGGTCCGGTTCTTCAGTCCGGCCAGCGGCGCCACGACAATCGAAGGACTGTGTGAGGTCCGCCTGTCGGCGCTGCCACGCGGCGTCGCCCAGGCAGGCCGGTACCGCGTGGAAGTGGCGGTGCTGGACAGCGCGGGGCTCGAGCTCCAGCGCTCGGACTGGACGCGGGAAGTCACCCTGGCGGTGGCACAGGCGCGCGGCGCGACCATGGTCGAGTCGTTCAGCTTCACGGCGGCGCCCGGCAGCTATCGCGTACGGATCCGCGTCGTGCCCTCGAACGGCGACCCGGTGGAGCGGTCGCTCGACGTGCGGGCGTTCAGCGTGCGGCCCGCCATGAGCGACCTGCTCCTGGCGACCGAGGCCCGCACCGCCGACAGCAGCGCGCTCGGCCCCGGTGACGTCCGCCGAGCCGGCTACGTGCTGACGACGGCGCCGGCGCCGCGGCTCACCGCCATGCAGGCGACGCTGAACTGGTACGCGGAGATCTACCCGCGTGCCCGCGAAGCCAGCGCGGAGGTCCGGGCCGAGGTCGTCGCCGCGAGCGGACGGGTGCTGGTCACCACGCCGCCGCGGACCGTGACGATCGGCGCGCAGGGCGCGGCGACCCCCGGGTCGCTCGACCTGACCGGCCTGCCCGAGGGAGCCTACCGGCTCCGCGTGCGGCTGCGGTTGCCGGACACGGTGCTGGCGGCCGATGCGCCGTTCACGATGGCCCCGCTGGCCGCGCTCGCCCAGGCTGCGCCGGCGACCCAGCGGCCCGCGGCGGACGCCGACATGTTCACCGACGCGGGTGAGGCGCGGCTCGATTCGCTGTTCGCGCCGCTGGTGTACCTGCAGCGGGACGGCAACGAGACGGCGCCGTACTCGCGGCTCACGGTGGAAGGGAAGCGCCGGTTCCTGCGCCAGTTCTGGCAGGAGCGTGATCCGACGCCGGGGACGCCCGACAATCCGCGACGGGACGAGTTCTACCGCGCGGTGGCCTACGTCGGCGAGACCTACGGCGAGCACGGTCGGGGGGACGTCCCCGGATGGAATACCGACCGGGGCAGGATCTACTTGAAGAATGGACGGCCCGACGAGGTGTTGCGGAGGCCGACGGCCTCCCAGCCCTACGAAGCGTGGAAGTACACGCGCGGGCAATTGCGGTACTACGTGTTCATCGACAGGACCGGCCTGGGGAACTTCGATCTGGCCGGCACCAACGACCGGACGGAGATCCAGCGTCCGTGGAACAGCGGACTGGACCGCGAGGCAGTGCAGGATCTCAGCCGCTTCCTTGGGCTGGAGACGGGCTCTCAGAACTCGAACTGAGCAGCGCTCACGTGACTTGAACGAGGGATGGATCATGAAGCGTCTCGGTAAGGCTTTTCTTGCAACGGGCATGGTGGCGCTGGTCGCTGCGGCCTGCTTCAGCGACCCGACGTCCGACCTCCAGAACGGGCCGACCCGGCTCAACCTCAGCAAGCGCTTCGTCGTGCAGAACGTCGGCGATACGGACCAGGTCAACATCCAGGTCTTCGACGACCAGGGCAACGCCCAGGCGTTCGAGAGCGTGACCTACGCCCCGGTCGACCCGACGGTCGCGACGATGGCCGACCTGCCCGACGCGAACCTGCGCACGGTGCCGGGCAACACGCTGTTCAAGTCCATCCTCGCGGGCCTGTCCGCCGGCACCACCAAGATCGCGGTGACGGCAGGCGGCGTGACGGACACCCTGACCGTGCTGGTGTACCCGGTGGCCTTCACGGGTCCGGTCACCCCGGCCACGGCCAACGTGGGTGACACCGTCACCATCGGCGTGCCGGCGGGCATCACCTTCAACACCACGACGGCGAACGCCACGATCGGCGGCCTGCCGTTCTACGCGGTCGCCTCACGGACCGCCACCCAGCTGAAGCTCATCGCGGGCGCCACGAGCGCGGCGAGCGTCGTGAACGTCACCGGCGGCATCCTGCTCGGGACGATCCCGCTTCCGGCGCTGAACACGGTCGCCACGCTCGCGGTGAACGAGCCCGGCGAGCCGGCCAACAACGCGCCGGCCGGCGGCCCGGCCATCACGCTGCCGACCACCACCGGCTCGTCGGTGGTCCGCTACGGCGCCATCGGCACCGCTGACGTGGACGACTACTTCACCATCACGACCACGACGGCCGACTCGCTCGAGATCGTGTTCGACTGGCCGAACGCCACGATCGACATCGACGCCTTCATCCTGAACTCGGCGGGCGGCGGGTTCTGCGTCCTGGACGGCTGCTCGGCGGCCACCGGCGCCGATCCGGAGCGCATCCGCGTCCGGCTGGCCGCGGCCACGACGTACAAGATCTACGTGAACCTGTACGACAACCACGGTGTGGCCACGCCGCACCCGTACCGGATCACGATCACCAAGCGCGGCTGATCCCGGCGCGCAGCACGACTCGAACGGCGCCCCCGACCTCGCGGCCGGGGGCGCTCGTTCATGAAGGCGGCGGCACTAGCAATTCAGGGTGCCCGGCGGCAAATTTGGGCTTCGCCTTTTCTCAAAACGACCCGCGCTCCGACCGGAACCGCGGCCCCGCGCCCGCCCCGGAGTCCCGCAGGTCAACGGCGGCGCGCAGCGCCGCCGAACGCGCGACCTGCCCCGACGAGGGGCCAAGCGCGGCAGCATCGCGGACTGGAACCCCAGGTGAGGATCATGGTGCGACAGTGGAGTAGGGGGCTCGCCGCAGGACTCATGGCGCTGACGCTGACAGCCTGCAACCGGGTGCCGACGCCGGGTGTGGCGCGCGGCCGGGTCCTGTTCGAGACCTGCGCGCGGTGCCACGGCCCCGCGGGCGCGGGGAACGTCGCGCTGCACGCCCCGCCCATCGCCGGGTTGCCGGCGTGGTACGTGCAGGCCCAGCTGGAGAACTTCCAGGCCAACCGCCGCGGCTTCGCCCCGTTCGACACCAACGGCATCCGCATGAAGTCCGTGTCGTGGTCGCTCGACCTCGAGACCGACGCGGCCTCGGTGGCGGCGTATGTCGCCAGCCTGCCGCCGGTGCGGCCGGAGCCCGTCCTGCGCGGCGACGCCCGGGCCGGCGAGGCCACGTTCCAGGTGTGCATGGCCTGCCACGGCGCCGACGGCAGGGGGAACGAGGCCATCCACGCGCCGCCGCTGGTGGGCCAGAGCGACTGGTACCTGGTGGCCCAGCTCGAGAAGTTCAAGGCGGGCTGGCGCGGGACCGACGCCGCCGACATGTGGGGCCAGACCATGCGCCCGAACGCCATGGCGCCGGACTCGGCCGCGATGGTGAACGTGGTCGCCTACATCCAGACCCTTCGATAGGACCGGACCGACGACATGACCAGCGACCACGGCACACCGGCGAGCGTCAGCGCGGAGGATGCGGCGCTGGCCGCCCCGCCGGACGGGTCGAACCCGGCCCTGATCGACCTCCGAACGACGTTCATCTGGACCCTGGTCCTGTTCGCGCTGTTCATGGGCGCGGTCATCCTGTTCATCCTCTGACCTTCGCGGACACGGCTCCATGCAGCGACTGATCCAGCAAGCTTCCTCATACGCGGCCTCGATCGACGGGCTGATCCTGCTCGTGACGGTGCTGGTCGGGTTCTGGTTCCTGGTGGCCGAAGGGATGTTCTTCTGGCTCATCTGGCGCTTCCGGGAGAAGCCGGGCGTCAGGACGCAGTACGTCACCGGCTCGGAGAAGCACCTCAAGCGCTGGATCAACATCCCGCACGCCCTGGTGCTGGTGTGCGACGTGTTCATCGTGGTCGGCGCGATCCGCGTGTGGTACAACGTCAAGCAGCACCTGCCCGAGGCCGACAGCACGGTGCGCGTGATCGGCCAGCAGTGGGCCTGGGTGTTCCAGCACCCGGGGCCGGACAACCAGCTCGACACGCCCGACGACATCTTCACGACCGACGACCTGTACGTCGAGCGCGACAAGACCTACCACTTCCAGCTCCGCTCGCGCGACGTGCTGCACGACTTCTCGGTGCCGGTGTTCCGCCTCAAGCAGGACG
>CAZJZC010000112.1:0-8172 GCA_964550365.1 uncultured Gemmatimonadales bacterium
AGGCCGCCAGCGCCGTGACCTCCTCGAGCGTCACCTGGCTGTCGAAACGGATGCCGCCCTTGCCCGGCCCGCGCGAGGTGTTGTACAGCACCCGGTAGCCGGTGAAGACCTCGACCTCACCGCTGTCCATCTGCACCGGGATCGACACCATGATCGATTTCTCGGGGCTGCGGAGCACCTTGTAGAGTCCCGGTTCGAGCTTGAGCAGCTGGGCCGCGTAGTCGAACCGCGACATCATCGACTCGAACGGGTTCTCGCCGTGGAGGAAGGTGGGCTTCTCGGCCCGGATCACCTGCTTGATGTCCGTCATGTCTCTCTCGCGGACGACGCGGCCGCCGCCCATTCGGGTTCCGTGCGCGCCGCCGTCGCGACGCGGTCCAGGAGCGATTCGAGCGCCGCCGCGCCGCTGGTGACCCGCACCACCAGAGCGGCGACGTAACAGGGGGCCTCGTCCGACGGCCACAGGTCCAGCAGTTTCACCGCGTCCTTCACCGTGGTGACCACCACCCGGCCGGCCAGCCGCGCGGTCCGCGCCAGCGCCAGCGCCTGGTTCCGGGTCCACGCGTGGTGGTCCGGGAAGGCCGCCAGCTGTGTCACGGCCCCGGCGCGGGTCAGCTGCGCCGCGAACAGCTCGGGCTCGCCCACGCCGCACAGCGCGGTCACCGCGCGTCCGGCGAGGTCCGCGGGGACGATCGGCGCCCCGCCGCCCAGCGGCTCGAGCGACCCGAGCGCCAGCTCCACGGTGATCCCGGCGCCGCCGCGCGTATGACCGGCCAGCGAGGCGGCCAGCCGCTCGGCCGCGTCGCCCGCGGCCACCTTGCGCGTCACCACAACCGCGTCGGTCCGGGCCAGCGCGCTCAGCCCTTCGCGCCAGGGGCCCGCCGGCAGGGGCCAGCGCACCGCCGCCCACGTCTCGGCGCTGACCACCGCCAGCATGACGTCCGGCGCCACGTCGCGGCGCTGGAGGCAGTCGTCGAGCACCAGGGCGCGCGCCCCGGCCGCGAGCGCGCGGGCGGCCGCGGCATGCCGGTCCGGCGACGCCTCGACCACGGCGCGCGGCGCCGCCGCCATGTATTCCAGCACCTCGTCGCCGCCATAGCCCCGCAGCACGATCCCGGCGCGGACGCCCCGCTCCGCCAGGGCCCGGGCCAGGTGGATCGCGACCGGCGTCTTGCCGGTGCCGCCGACCGACAGGTTGCCCACGCCGATCGACGGGGCGCCCAGCGCGCGGACGCGCAGCAGCCCCGATCCGTATGCGGCGTTCCGGGCCGCCACCGCGGCCCGGAACAGGCCGGCGGCCGGCAGCAGCGCCGCACGGGCCAGCCGGGCGGCGAGCGACGGCGAGCGCCAGGTCCAGCGCGCGAGCGCCGACACCCGCGGGCCGGCCATCACGCCGCCACCATGCCCGAGGCGATCGCCGCCGCCCGCCCCGCCGCGCCCGGCCCGCCGAGGCGACGCCGCACCTCGGCGATCCCCTCGAGCTGCCCGCGCCGCTCGGCGGAGTCGTCGCGCAGCAGCGGCAGCAGCGCCTCGGCCAGGGCGCCCGGCGTCGCGGCGCCCTGGACGAACTCCGGCGCCACGCGCCGCCCCGCCACCAGGTTCACCAGGCCGATATGCGGCACCCTCACCAGGCGCCGCGCCAGCTGGTACGACAGCGCGTTCATCCGGTAGGCGATCACCTGCGGCGCGCCGGCCAGCGCCGCCTCCAGCGTCGTCGTCCCCGACTTGCACAGGGCGGCGCCGGCCGCCGCGAAGCACTCGTCCGGGCGGTCGGCCACCAGGCGCACCGTCCCCACGCCGGGGTAGCGCGCCCCCCCCGCCCCGGCGCAGATCACCTGCAATCCGGGCACCCGCGCGCTCACCAGCGCGGCGGCGTCGCGGAACAGCGGCCACAGCCGCGCGACCTCCTGGGCCCGGCTGCCGGGGAACAGCCCCAGCACCGGCCGGTCGGGATCGAGACCCAGGGCCGCGCGCGCCCCCGTCCGCCCGCCCGGCGGCGGCGGACGGTCGAGCAGCGGATGACCGACGAAGGTCGCGTCCACACCGCGCGCGCGGAAGAACGCCTCCTCGAACGGCAGGATGACGCCCAGACGGCTCACGTCGCGCGCCAGGCGGCGCACCCGGCCCTCGTGCCAGGCCCACAGCTGGGGCGCGACGTAATAGAACACGGGGACCCCCATCCGGCGCGCCAGCGCCGCCAGCCGCAGGTGGAAGCCGGGGTAGTCCACCAGCACGAGCAGTTTCACGTCGCCGCGCGCCAGCCGCCGGGCGATGGCCCGCTGGAGGGCCAGGTGCGCGGGGATCTTCCCCAGCACCTCCACGAAGCCGATCGCCGTGAGGCCCTCGATGCGCGCCAGCAGGCCGGCTCCGGCCGCCGCCAGCCGCGCGCCGCCCACCCCTTCGACCCTCAGCTCCGGCCGGAGGCCGCGCAGCGCGGTCACGAGCGCGGCCGCGTGGGCGTCGCCCGACGGCTCTCCCGCCGAGACGAACACGGTGCTCACGCGCCGGCCGGCGCCGTCCGGCCCATGGCCTCCATCACCCGGAACGCCAGGCGCAGGGCCTCCAGCCCGTCCTCACCCGACACCGCCGGGGGCTCCTCGCCGCGCGCGGCGCGCACGAAGGCCGCCAGCTCCAGCTGCAGGGCGTCGCCCTCGGGCGCGTCGAGCGGCAGCTGTTCGACGAACTGCGCCAGGTCCGGCGCGCTCTCGCCGGCCGCCGCGAGCCGGGCCAGCGCGTCGGGCCGCAGGCGGAGGAACTCGCCGCCGCCGGCCGCCAGGTCGAGCGACAGGTAGCCGGAGGGCTGGAAGATCCGCAGGCGCCGCACCCGATCGCGCGCCAGGCGGCTGGCCGTCAGGTTGGCCACCGCCCCGCTGGCGAACTCGATCCGGGCGGTGGCGATGTCCACCGAGGACGTCAGCACGCCGATGCCGGACGCCCGCACGTCGGTCACCGGCTCGCGCACCAGCGAGAGGACCAGGTCGAGGTCGTGGATCATGAGGTCCAGGATGACGGCCACGTCACTGCCGCGCAGGCCGAACGGCGCCACCCGGTCGGACTCGATGTAGCGCGGGCCGGCCAGGTGCGCCGCCGCCGCGCGCACCGCCCGGTTGAACCGCTCGATGTGGCCGGTCTGGAGGACGACGCCGGCCGTCGCCGCGGCCGCCACCAGGTCCTGCGCCTCGGCGATGGTGGCCGCGAGCGGCTTCTCCATCAGCACGTGCCGGCCGCGGGCCATGGCCGCCAGGCCCACCGCGTGGTGCCGGGGCGTCGGTACCACGACCGAGACGGCCGCCGCCTCGTCGAGCAGGGCGTCGAGGGTGGCGAACGCCCGGGTGCCCAGCTCGGCCGCGACCTGGGCGGCGCGCTCCGGCCGGGTGTCGAACACGCCCACCAGCCGCGCCCCGGGGATCGCGAGGTACTGGCGCGCGTGATGGTACCCGAGGCTGCCCACGCCGGCCACGCCGACGTCGAGCGGCGCGACGCTCACACCATCACTCCGCGCTCGCTTGCCTCGATGAACGCCAGGAGCTCGGCCACCTCGGCGCCGGCGGGCACCTCCGCCTTCACCCGCTCCAGCGCCTGGCTCACGTTGAGCGAGGAGCGGAACAGCAGCCGGTAGGCCGAGGCGAGGGCTTCCACCACGGCCGGCGCCATGCCGCTGCGCTCGAGGCCGATCTTGTTGAGGCCCAGCACGCGACCGCCGTCGGTGCGGCAGAAGGGCGGCACGTCCTTGCGCACGGCCGAATGCCCGCCCACGTAGGCGAAGGCGCCGATGCGCACGAACTGCTGCACGCCGACCATGCCGTTGATGATGGCCCGCGTGCCGATCTCCACGTGGCCGGCGAGCCCCGTCCCGTTGGAGACGATCACGCCGTCGGCCAGGTGGCAGTCGTGGCCGAGGTGGACGTACGACATGAGCAGGCAGCCGCGGCCGACCGTGGTGCGGAACGAGTGCGTCGTCCCGCGGTTGACCGTGACGTACTCCCGGATGACGGTGTCGTCGCCGATCTCGGCCCAGGTCTCCTCGCCCTTGTACTTGAGGTCCTGCGGGTCGCCGCCGATGACCGCGCCGGCCCCGACGCGCACCCGCGCGCCCAGCCGCACGTTGCGCTCGAGGATCGCGTGCGGGCCGATGAGGGCGTCGTCGCCGGCCGTGACCGAGGGACCCACGATGGCGTACGGGCCGACGCGCACGCGGGCGCCGAGCGCCGCGCCCGGGTCGATGATCGCGGTGGGATGGATGTCGCCCACGCTACCGGTCCACCACAGCCGCCATCATCTCCGCCTCGCACACCACCTGCCCCTCGACCAGCGCCTGGCCCCGCATGCGGCAGGTCTTGCCGCCGAACTTCAGCATCTCCACCTCGCACCGCAGCTGGTCGCCGGGCACCACCGGCCGGCGGAACTTGACGCTGTCGAGCGACATGAAATAGACGACCTTGTTGCCGTGGTCCTCGGCGGGCACCAGCGACATCAGCAGCAGCCCGCCGACCTGCGCCATGGCCTCGATGATCAGCACGCCGGGCATGACCGGATGGCCCGGGAAATGGCCCTGGAAGAACGGCTCGTTGATGGTGACGTTCTTGATCCCGACGATCTTCTTCTCTTCGATCTCGACGATCCGGTCGACCAGCAGGAACGGATAGCGGTGCGGCAGCGCGTCGATGATGCGGCGCACGTCCATCAGCGGCCCGCCCCGGCCGGCGCGCTGGGCGATGGCCCGCCCGACGGCCACGTTGCCGCGGTGGCTCGGCCGCGTGGCGACCACGTGCGCGCGGATGCGCCCGCCGACCAGCGCCAGGTCGCCCAGGACGTCGGCGGCCTTGTGGCGCACGAACTCGTCGGGCCAGCGCAGCGTGGTGCCCAGCACCTCGGTCTCGTCGAGCACGATGGCGTTCTCGATGGTGCCGCCGGTGATCAGCCCCTTGGCCTTCAGCGCCTCGAGCTCCTGCACGAAACCGAAGGTCCGGGCGGGCGCCAGCTGGACGGCGAACTCGTCCTCGGTGATCTCCCAGCTGCCGCTCTGGCGCCCGATCCGCGGGTGGGGGAACTCGATGGTCGTCGTCAGGCGCAGGCGGCTCGCCGGGCCCACCAGGTAGCTCGACCCGCCCTCCGCGACGGTGAAGGCGTCCCGCACCACGTACTCGTCGGCCGCGCCGCCGTGCTCGCGCGGGCCGGCCGAGCGCAGGGCCTCGAGGAACGGCCGGAACGACCCGTCCATGATCGGCGGCTCGGGCCCGGTGACGTCGATGACCAGGTCGTCGAGCTCCAGCGCCGCCACCGCGGCCAGCAGGTGCTCGACCGTGTGCACCTCGGCGCCGCCCACGGCCAGGCCGGTGCGCCGCTCGACGGCCGTCACGCTGGCCAGCCGCGCCGGGATCGCCGGGGCCCCCTCCAGGTCGGTGCGGCGGAACACGAGGCCGGCGCCCGGCGCCGCCGGGCCGAACGTCACGCTGGTGCGGGCGCCCGTGTGGATCCCCACGCCCTCCAGGCTCGCCGGCCGGCCGACCGTCCGCCGGGGTGTGCTAGTCGCCTTGGCGCCCACGCTCGACCAGTGCCTCCAGTTCGTCCACGATGGCCGCCAGGCGGCCCAGCGCCGCCCAGCCCCGCATCTGTTCCCGGTGGTTCCTGGCCGGGAAGCCGGAGACCGACGCGCCGCCCGGCACGTCGCCGATGACGCCCGCCTGGGCGGCGACCCGCGCCCGGCGACCCACGGTCAGGTGACCGGCCAGGCCCGACTGCCCCGCCAGGATGACCTCGTCCTCCACGACCGTCGAGCCCGCCATGCCCACCTGCGCCATGACCAGGCAGCGCCGGCCGATGCGCACGTTATGCCCCACGTGGACCAGATTGTCCAGCTTGGTGCCCTCGCCGATCACCGTGTCGTCGATGCTGCCGCGGTCCACGGTGCAGTTGGCGCCCATCTCGACGTCGTCCTCGACGATGCAGCCGCCCACGTGCGGGATCTTCTCGTGGCCCCCGGGGCCCTGGAGGTAGCCGAAGCCGTCGCTGCCCAGCCGGCAGCCCGCGTGCACCACGACCCGCCGGCCGATGCGGGTGCGCGGGTAGACGGTGACGCCGGGATACAGGACCGAGTCGTCGCCCACGCGGGCATCCTCGCCGACGACGCCGTGCGCCATGACGGTGACGCGGTCGCCCAGCGTCGCCCCGGCGCCGATCACCACGTAGGGGCCCAGCGCCGGCGCCTCGCCGAGCACCGCGCCGCGTCCGATCACCGCGGTCGGGTGCACCCCGGCGACGCGTTCAGGCTCGGGAAACAGGACCCGCACCACGCGCAGCATGGCGCGGTGCGGGTCGGCGACGACGATGCGCGTCGCGGGGCCGGCGTCGCCGGCGTGGGCCTCGGTACAGAGCACGGCGCCGGCGCGCGAGGCGCGGAACGCCGCCAGGTACCGCGCCGACGCGAGGAACGACAGGTCGCCGGCCTCCGCGCGGTCCAGGGCCGCGACCCCGGCCAGGCGCACGCCCGCGTCGCCCACGAGGCGGCCCTCGACGAGCGCCGCGACCTCGCCGGCGCTGAGCTGGCTCACGCGGTCCGGCGGACCGTTACGGTCGCGGCCGGACCCGCGGGCCCGGCGGCGCCGCCGCCGGAGCCGCCGGCGGCGTGGCGGCCGCCGGGCGGGTGCTGTCGGCGGGCACGGGCGGCGCTCCGGGCCCGGCGGCCTGGAGCCGCTGGATCACCAGCTGGGTGATGTCGAGCGACCGGTCGGCCGTGACGATGCTGTTGTCGGCCGAGACGTCGAACACGAACGAGTAGTTGAACTCGGCCCGGATGCCCTCGATGACCGCGTTGACCCGCTGCATGATCGGCGCCGTCAGCTCGGCCTCGCGCTGGGTGGCCTGCTGTTCCAGTTCCTGGGCGCGCTGCTGGGCCCGGGCCTGCAGCTGCCGGATGGCCTCCTCGCGCTGCTGCCGCGCGGCCGGCGTGAGGGCCACCTGGGTCCGGTTGTACTCGGCGACCGACGAGTCCACCTGCGCCTGGAGCCGCTGGACCTCGGTCCGGAACCCGGCCATCTCGCGGGCGAACAGCGACTCGGCGGCGGCGCGCCCCGGCGTGGCCGCGAGGATCGCCTGGGCGTTCAGCCAGGCGAGCCGCAGCGGCGGCGGCGCCTGCTGGGCCTGGGCGGTGGTGGCGGCCAGGGCCACCAGGAGGGCGGCGGGCAGCGCGCGCCAGGCGGGTACGGTGAGGGTCGTCATGCGCTCATCCATTGTTAGAAGAAGTTCCCGATGCGGAAGTGGAGTTTCCAGCTCGGCGCCGGACGCCCGAGCGTGTCGGTACGGTCGAACCCGTAGGCATAGTCGAGCCCCAGCGGGCCGAGCGGGGTGACCAGGGAGACGCCGAACCCGGCGCCGCGCAGCAGGCGCGTCGGGTTGAAGCCGGCGGCGCTGGCCCACACGTTGCCGGCATCGTAGAACATGTTGAAGTAGATCATCTGGTTGAAGCGCACCCCGAACTCCGCGGTGGTCGCGAAGTACGAGCGTCCGAAGGCCGAGCGCGGCACGCCGCCCAGCGTGGCCCCCGGGTTGTAGCCGACCGGCGTGACCGAGAACTCGTCGTAGCCCCGCAGCGGGATCCCGAACTGGGTGCCGCCCAGGGCGTAGAGCTGGCGGAAGAACGGACCCGCGTCGCCCACCACGAAGCCGGACTTCGCGGTGAGGCCCAGGACCAGCTTGATGCCGCCCACCGTCGGCGTGCCGCCCAGACGGCCCACCTGCGTGTACCAGCGCCCCTCGAGGTCCAGCTTCTCGAAGGTGGCCGAGCCCCAGCCGAACGGCCCGTTGATGTTGAGCGCCGCCTGGTGGAACGACCCGGCCGTCGGGAACGGCAGGTCGATGCGCGTGTCGCGCACCACCGAGGCGCCCAGGATCGACCGGAAGCAGGCCCGGCAGCCGCTGCTGCCGATCAGGTTCGAGGAGCCGCTGTAGCTCTCCCAGTTCACGCCGGCCGTCACGAACAGCCGGCTGTAGCGGCTGCGCGGGAGCGGGAAGCCGAACTGCACCGTCGCCCCGCGGGTGGTGATGCGGCCGAGGTCGGCGATGGTGTAGCGCACCCGCGAATTGGTCAGCTCGATCTGCCCGGAGATGCGGCTGCCCATCAGCGACGGGTCGCTGTAGCTGAGGTTGAAGTCGTTGATGTTGCTGCCGAACTGC
>CAZJZC010000113.1:0-8123 GCA_964550365.1 uncultured Gemmatimonadales bacterium
CCGGCGGCGCCTGCCGCACCGGCCGCCCCGGCCGCCCCGGCCGCCCCGGCGGCGCCGCCCGCCGCCGCCGCGGTCCCACAGCAGCTTCCCGCCGACTCCCTGGCGATCGGGCGCCGCATCGCCGGCTGGATCATCGGCGGCTTCGCCGACAGCCTGTACAATTCCCTGCCCGCGGACATGCGCCAGCAGATGGGATCGGCCACGCAGATGGGCGAGCAGCTGGCACAGCTGTCCATGCAGCTCGGCAGTGAGACCGCCGTCGTCGAGGAACGCTGGGTCCGCCGCAACGGACGCCGCCAGTACTGGCGCATCTCGCGCTTCTCCGAGGCGCCCGAACCGATGGCCCTGCGCATCGTCATCATGCCCGACGGGACCATCGGCGGCCTCGGCGTCAACCCGGTGAGCAACCTGCCGCCCGTGGATCCGAACTGAACGGCAGGCCCGCGGCCGGACCCCGGTCCGGCACGTGACTGAACGGGAGCGGGGGCGCCGATCGGCGCCCCCGCTCCCGCTCTCGTCATCCTGCCTGGCCGGCTCTCAGTTGCAGTGCTTCTCGATCGCGGCGACCAGGTCCGCGGCGATCTCGGGAGCGTCACGGCCCTCGATCTGGTGCCGCTGCATCAGGTATACCAGCTGGCCATCCTTGAGCAGGGCCACCTGCGGCGAGGTGGGCGGATTGCCGCCGAAATAGCCGCGGGCCTGCTGCGTCGCCTCGCGGTCCTGCCCGGCGAACACCGTCGCCAGGGCCGCCGGCTTCCTGGAGGCCTGCTGGAGGGCCAGCTTGACGCCCGGGCGGGCGCGTCCGGCCGCACAGCCGCAGACCGAGTTGACCACCAGCAGCGTGGTGCCCTTGGCGTCCTTCAACGCGGCGTCCACCTCGGACGGCGTCCGCAGTTCCTTGAACCCGACGCTCGTGAGGTCCTCGCGCATCGGCGTCACCAGGCGCTCGTCGTACATGGCGCTCGCGCTCCCCGGCTGGGACATGACATTCAGTGGTTTCATAGGGGAAGAATATAATCGGTAATGGCCTCGGCCCGCACCCCGGGCCGGACGGGCCACCGATCGCCCGGTGCCGCGACCCCCGCTACAACGACAGCGCCGCCTGGAGATAGCCCCAGCTGATGGCCCGCGAGGGCCCCGTGTCCCTGATGAACCCACCCGGCAGGTAGCGGCTGACGCCGCCCTGCAGCCACAGCCGCTGGCCCAGGAACGGGTGGCGTGCCGTCAGATCCACCTCGGTCCCGACGTTCCGGGCGACCGAGGAACCCGGGCCGCGCGCCAGGCTGCCGTCCACGCCGTACAGGCCGTCGGCGGTGGTCACGCGCCGGAAGTGGTGCACATCGAGCATCAGGCTCAGGCGCCGCGTGGCCTTCAGCGATGCACCGGCGCTGAGATCCAGGATGTTCTGCCGGCCATGGACATCGACGAACCCGAGGTAGGCGTGTCCCAGCGGGTAGAGCTGGCTCGCGGTCCGCACGTCGCCGCCGGCCGCCCGGTCGCCGCCGCCGAAATCGACGCCGAGGTAGACTCGCGGCGCCATGGCGCCCTCCAGGGTCCAGCCGGCCTGGGCGCCGGCCAGCAGGGCGCTGATGTTCTCGGCGCCGACACTGCCGAACTGGGCCGCGACCTCGACGTCGGCATCGAAACCGCCCATGGCCGGCGCGCGGCGCGCCAGCCGATAACCCACCGTGTGCCGCCGTTCGTACCCGCTGGTCCCGTTGTAGCTCGCCGAACGCGCCTCGGACCGCAGCCAGTAGGCGTCGGCCGTGAGGCGCGGGCCCGGCCAGGTGCGGGTCGCGTAGACGCCGAAGATCTGGCGCGTGGAGTCGGCGATGTTGGGCTGGCGCTGACGCACCTGGACCGGCCGGGCCCAGAACGCCTGCACCGTGAGCGTCGGTCCGGCCAGCGATGCCGAGGCGCCCTGGAAGGTGCGCCGGGTGTTGACCCAGTCGAGCGGGCTCACCAGGCGCTCGCGCCCGAACGCGAGGTCGGCGCGGCCCGCCCGCGCCGACAGGCGCCAGTCCCCGAGCCCCGTGCCCACGTCGGCGTAGAGCTGCTGGACGTCGAGCACGTCCTCGTCGATGGCCCGCCGCCCGCCCGGCAGGGTGCGGTTGGTCGCCAGGCTGCTCTTGATCTCGACGAACACGGCCAGCGCGCTGCGCACCCGCAGTTCGCCGTGGTACAGCAGGCGCGAGAGCGCGAACGCGTCGTCCGCCGCGCCGGCCCCGAAGGCGAAGTCGTTCCAGCCCTCGGCGCGCAGCCGCAGCTGCCCGCCGAACTCGAGGCGGACGGCCGAGTCGGCGCTCAGCGGGAGATGCAGGCCCTGCGCGGCCAGCGGCGCGGCGGACGGCGGCAGGGCGACGGACAGCAGGACGGCGAGCGGAGCGACGCGGAGCATACGACGCACCTCGATGGGAGGATGGAGCGCGCGAGCGGACGAGCCCGGCCTCTCGCGCCCCGACCGCGAATAATTATGTTGCGGGGTCATGGAGAGCCTGAAGAAACCTGAAAGAAACCTTCAGCTGTTGCGCGCCGCCGCCGCCCTGGCCATCGGCATCGCCGCGGGGACCGGCGTCTACACCTTCGCCTATGCCAAGGGCTATTCGTACCTCGGCCACGCGTCGGCCGCCTGCAACAACTGCCACGCGATGAACGCGCAGTATTCCGGCTGGCTGAAGGGCAGCCATCGAACGGCGGCGCAGTGCGCCGACTGCCACACGCCGTTCAACCCCCTGGGCAAGTACGCCATCAAGGCCTGGGACGGCTTCTGGCACTCCTACTACTTCACCGCCAACACCTACCCCGAGAACATCCAGATCACGCAGCTCAGCCTGCGGGTCGCGGAGGGCCAATGTCGCGCCTGTCATCAACCGATCGTCGAGCAGATCACCCACGGGGGCGGGGAGCCGGTCTCCTGCATCCGCTGCCACGCCGACGCGGGGCACCAGTGAGCCCGGCGCGGCGCACCGACCGGCGCGGGGCGGTGAGCCCGCTGGCCCTGCTGGTCGCCCTCGGCGTGGTCGCGGCCATCGCCGTGACGGCCCTGCTGGTGAGCATCGTCGAGCGCAAGGCCGAGGCGCGGAACCCGTTCTTCCGGGTGGTGGAGCTGACCGACACCACGCAGGACCCCGCCGTCTGG
Organism: uncultured Gemmatimonadales bacterium; assembly: GCA_964550365.1. GTDB lineage: Bacteria > Gemmatimonadota > Gemmatimonadetes > Gemmatimonadales > JACORV01 > DASXPG01. The sequence goes on from CAZJZC010000113.1 coordinate 3,140, forward strand.
GGCCGCAATTTCCCCTTCCAGTACGACGCCTACCTGCGCACCGTGGACCAGCAGCGCACCCGCTTCGGCGGCAGTGAGGCCCTGCCGCGCGTGCCGACGGCCGCCGACCCGCGGTCCGTCGTGGCCCAGTCCAGGCTCGACGAGGACCCGCGCCTGCGCACCATGTGGGCCGGGTACGCCTTCGCCCGCGACTTCCGGGAGGAACGCGGCCACGCCTACATGCTGATCGACCAGGAGTTCACCGAGCGCCAGCAGGCGGCCCGCCAGCCGGGCGCCTGCCTGCACTGCCACGCGTCCATGTACGTGCCGTATCGCCGGGCCGGCAACGGCGACCTCGTGGCCGGCTTCGAGCGGCTGAACCCCCTGCCCTATGACTCGGCGCGCCGGTTCGTGAGCCACCCGGTGTCCTGCATCGACTGTCACGACCCCTCGTCCATGCAGCTCAGGGTGACGCGGCCCGGCTTCCTGGAGGGCATCCGCGCGCTCAAGGCCTCGCAGGGCGTGCCGAACTACGACCCCAATACCATGGCGACGCGCCAGGAGATGCGGGCCTACGTCTGCGGGCAGTGTCACGTGGAGTACTACTTCCGCGGCAGCGAGCGGCGGCTGGTGTATCCGTGGAGCCGCGGACTCGGCGTGGACAGCATGCTGGCCTACTATGACTCGGTGCGGTTCCGCGACTGGATCCACGCCGAGACGGGCGCGCCGGTGCTGAAGGCCCAGCATCCGGAGTTCGAGATGTGGAGCCAGGGCATCCACGCCCGCTCGGGCGTGACCTGCGCCGACTGCCACATGCCCTACACCCGCCAGGGCGCCCAGAAGATCAGCGACCACCACATCCGCAGCCCGCTGCTCAACGTCAATCGGGCCTGCCAGACCTGTCACCGGTTCCCCGAGGCCGAACTCCGCGAGCGGGCCGAGGCCATCCAGGCGCGGACCATGGGCCTGCGCAACGACGCCATGGACGCATTGGTGGCCCTGATCGGCGACATCCGCGCCGCCCGCCAGGCCGGGCGCCGCGACGCCGACCTCGCCACCGCCCAGGCGCTGCAGCGCCGGGCCCAGTTCATGCTCGACTACGTGGAAGCGGAGAACTCGATCGGCTTCCATGCGCCGGGCGAGGCGGCCAGGATCCTCGGCGCGTCCATGAACCTCTCGCGGCAGGGACAGATCGCCGTGCGGGACCCGGGTTACCGCCCGCAGGCCCTGCCGGCCTCCGCGGTGCCCGCGGTCCGCGCCATGGCGGCCCCGGCCGGCCGCTGAGGCCGGCCTAGCGCCGCCGCTCGCGCGGGCGGAGCGCGAAGTCGAACACGTCGGGGCGGGCATAGTGCCCGCTGACGTCGAGCACGAACGACTCGCGGGCGATCTCGCCGAGATCGCAGTCGGCGGCCACGATGGCCTCCTGCTCGAAGACCGGCCCGGCGAGGTAGCGGCCGGAGGGCCCGATGATGGCGCTCCCGCCGGGGATCAGGAGCTTCTCCGGATCGGCGGCGACCGTCTCCCGGAGCGGCGCCTCGGGAGGCATGTCCCGGACCCGCAGGATGCTGCCGACGGCGATCACGAAGCAGCGCCCCTCGAAGGCGTAGTGGCGCGAGGCCACCTGGTGCATCTCCTGGACGCCGGGCCAGGCCGCCACGTGCACCATCTCGCCGTCGTCGTGCAGGGCCTGGCGTGCCAGCGGCATCCAGTGCTCCCAGCACACCAGGCCGCCCACCCGCACCCCCGCGATGTCGGCCGCGCGCAGGCCGGCGCCGTCGCCCTGTCCCCACACCAGCCGCTCCCCGTGCGTCGGCACCAGCTTGCGGTGGTGATTGGCCAGCGCGCCGTCGGGCCCGAAGAACAGCAGCGTGTTGTAGAGCGACCGTCCGGCGCGCTCGTGCACGCCGACCACCAGCGTGACGCCGAGTTCGGCCGCCAGCGCGCCGATCCGCCCGGTGACCGGCCCCGGCACCTCGACGGCGTTCTCGCTCAGCCGCTGGAACAGCGCCTTGGCCCCGGCGTCGTTCCACAGGGCGACGCCGGGCGACGAGTCCATCCACGCCGGGTACCCCGGCAGCCAGGTCTCCGGGAAGGCGATGATCCGCGCGCCGTCCGCCGCCGCGCGCCGCGCCCACGCGTCGAGCCGCTCGAGCGTCGCGGCCAGGTCGAGGAAGACGGGGGCGGCCTGGACGGCTGCCACGCGGACGGTCACCATCGATCACCTCGTCGGTCGTAGTCGTGTCCCACCGACGCAATGTGGGCGCGCGACGCCGCACATGGAAGGACGGATGGCTGGCCAAACGCGCCCGGGCCGGCCATGTTCAGGCATTCCACCACATCATCGCTCCGCCGCGGAGGCTTCGTCATGCTCGTCCTGGCACTCGCGCTCGCCGTCCAGCAGCAGCCCGCGCCCGTCGGTCTCCAGCCGAGCCCGGTGGCGCGCATCGTCGTCACGCCGGCCGACCCGACGGTCGTCGCCGGTGACTCCATCCGACTGCGGGGCGAGGCGCTCGACAGCACCGGCCGCGTGGTGCCCAACGCCACGGTGCGGTTCTTCATGGGCGGCATGGGCGAGAGCATGGAAGGCCACGTCGAGACCGACGGCCGGTTCCGGGCCGGCTCGCGCGGCACCCTGGCGCTGCGCGTGATCGCCACGGTGCCCGGCGCCCGCGCCAGCCGGCCCCAGGACGTCCGCGTCCGGGTCCTGGCGCCGCCGGCCGCGCGCATCACCCTGACGCCCGCCCTGACCCGCCTCCTGGTCGGCCAGCGCCTCAGCGTCGGCGCCGAGGTGTTCGCGGCCAACGGCGACCGGCGCGACGATGCCGTCGCCTGGGCCTCCAGCGCGCCGGCCGTCCTGCGGGTCGAGGCCGACGGCCGCGTCGAGGCCCGCGCGCCGGGCGTCGCGACCCTGACCGCCTCGGCGGGCGGCGCCAGCGCCTCGGCGCGCATCACGGTGGCGCCGAACACGGTCCGCCGCGTCGAGATCACCGGCGGCGCCGCCGAGGCGCGGACCGGCGACGTCCTGCGCTTCCGGGCCGTGGCGCGCGACGCCGCCGGCCGCGAGGTGGCGGTCCAGCCGTCCTGGGCCTTCGGGCCGGGCAACGGCCAGCTCGAGTCCGACGGGACCTTCGTCGCCTACCTCCCCGGCGACTACACGATCACGGCGTCGGTCGGCGCCGTCGACGCCTGGACCCAGGTCCGGGTGCGCTACCGCGACGTGCGCCGCGCCGCCACGATCGTCGGCCGCCGCCCCGTCGCCGGCCGGCCCACCACCGAGTTCTGGCCGCACCCCAACGGCCGCCACGCCTATCTCGGCACCATGAGCGACCGCATCTACGCGCTCGACATCTCCGACCCGGCCAACATCGTCATCACCGATTCCGTGATGGCCGACATGCAGCTCTCGAACGACATCATGACCACCGCCGACGGACGCTGGGCGGTCTTCACCCGCGAGGGCGCCTCCAGCCGGCGCAACGGCATCGGCATCCTCGACCTGGCCGACCCGGCGCACCCGCGCCTCGCGGCCGAGTACACCGAGACGGTCTCCGGCGGCGTCCATTCCGCGTACGTCTACACCCAGCCCACCCACGGGACCCACGTCTACCTGACCGACGACGCCACGGGCTCGATGCGGGTCATCGACCTCAACGACCCCCTGCGACCGCGCGAGGTCGCCCGCTGGCAGACGGACGACAAGCAGGGCCGCTACCTGCACGACGTGGACGTCCGCGACGGCCTGGCCTACCTGAGCTACTGGAACGACGGGCTCGTCATCCTGGACGTCGGCAACGGCGTGCGCGGCGGGTCGCCGACCAGCCCGCAGCTGGTGACGCAGTTCCGCTACGACCTGAGCACCCTCTACCGCGACGTCGAGATCGAAGGCGGGGCCGGCTTCATCCGCGGGACCCACACCGCCATGCGGCGCGGCAACTACGTCTTCGTCGGCGACGAGGTCTTCTCGACGCGTCCGCAGGGCGTGCAGATGCCCGGCATGCCCTTCGGCAAGGCCAACGGCCGGCTCCACGTCATCGACATCGCCGACCCGGCCGCGCCGCGCGAGGTGGCCTGGTACGAGTCGCGCGACGGCGGCTCGCACAACATCTGGATCGCGGGCGACACGCTCTACATGGGCGACTACCAGGGCGGGCTCAAGATCATCGACATCTCCGGCGAGCTGCGCGGCGACCTGCTCGCCCAGGGCCGCGAGATCGCCAAGGTCCACACCGGCGACCGGGCCGGCTTCGTGCCCAACGCCGCCATGACCTGGGGCGCGTTCCACCACAACGGCCTGGTCTGGGCCAACGACATCTTCAGCGGGCTGTGGGCCGTGCGCATCGAGCCGCGCGACGACCGCCGGCCCGCCGTGCCCTGAGGGCGCCATGCTCCTGCTCCTGCTCGCCTTCCAGCAGCCGGCCTCGCCGGTGGCCCGCGTCGTGGTCACGCCGGCCGCGCCGGTGGTGGCCGCCGGCGACACCCTCCGCCTCCGGGGCGAGGCGCTCGACGCCCAGGGGCGCGCCGTTCCCGGCGCCACGGTGCGGTTCTTCCTGGCCGGCGCCCGCTTCGAGGGACGGGTCGATCCCGGCGGCCTCGTGACCGCCGGCTCGCCCGGCACCCTGCCCGTGCGGGTCCTCGCCACGGTGCCGGGCGCGGCGCCCAGCCCGCCGCAGACGGTGTACGTGCGCCTGACGGCGCCGCCGGCCGCCCGCATCGCCGTGACCCCCGAGGTCGCGCGCCTCGTCACCGGCCAGCAGCTGCGCCTGAGCGCCGCCGTCCTCTCGGCCGACGGCGTCGTGCGCGACGACACGGTGCGCTGGTCGAGCTCGGCGCCGCGCATCGTCGAGGTGGATGCGGGCGGCCGTTTGCGGGCGCTCGCGCCCGGCCGCGCCGTCATCGCGGCCGAGGCCGGCGACGCCCGCGCGCAGGTCACCCTCACCGTGGCGCCCACGGCCGTGCGCACGCTCGAGATCGCCGGCGGCGCCGCGGAGGCGCGGACCGGCGACGT
>CAZJZC010000114.1:0-7995 GCA_964550365.1 uncultured Gemmatimonadales bacterium
CGCCGAGCAGGTTGCGCAGGGCGCGGTAGCCCAGGAAGTCGAGCCCCTTGCCGGTCAGCGAGAACTGGACGTGCTGGGCGGCGGCGCGCGCCTGCTGCTCGTGGCCCGCGACCTCGGTGTAGCCGCCCGGCATGCGCGGCGCGCCGGGCTGGCCGCCCTCGCCGATGGTGAGGTAGCCCTGCTCGACGAGCCGCTTCACGATCTGGTCGAGCAGCTCGGCGATCTGTCCGCGCAGTTCGCCGTCGCGGTCGGCGTCGCCGGTGGACTCGCCGCGCAGGACCGTGAGCATGTCGGGCGTCATCTGGCCGGAGTCGATCAGCGCCTGGACGATGGCCTGGCGCAGGGCGTCGAGCGACCGGTCGGCCTCGTGCTCCACCGGGTCGCCCCACCAGGGGTGCGCCGACGCGCCGCCGGCGAACCCGGACTGGAGCAGGAAGTCCGCGAGCTGGTCGAGCAGCGCCTGGAGGTTGACGGTGTCGGCGAGCTGCGCGACGAAGCGGGAGAAGGTGGTCTGGCGCACTACCCTCAAACGTGCCAAGGCCGCCACATTCAGGCAATGCCCGCGCCGTCGCTGTCGCCCTTCGCCGCCCTGCGCCACCGGAACTTCCGGCTGTTCTTCGCCGGCCAGACGGTGAGCCTCGTCGGGACCTGGATGCAGACGGTGGCCCAGGGCTGGCTGGTGCTCCAGCTCACCGACTCGGCGCTGGCCGTGGGGCTGGTGAGCGCCCTGAGCGCCCTGCCGGTCCTGCTGTTCTCCCTGCCCGCCGGCGTCGTGGTGGACCGGGCCGACAAGCGGCGCCTGATCCTGGTGAGCCAGGTGCTGATGGCGCTGGGCGCCGCGGCGCTGGCGCTGCTGACCTGGAGCGGGCAGGTCGCGGCCTGGCACGTCGGCGCGGTGGCGGCGTTCATGGGCTGTCTCAGCGCCATCGAGATCCCGGCGCGCCAGTCGCTCATCGTGGAACTGGTCGGCCGCGACGACCTGACCAACGCCATCGCGCTCAACGCGTCGGCCTACAACGCGACGCGCATCGCGGGCCCGGTGGCGGCGGGCGTGCTGATCGCCACCGTCGGGATGGCCGCCTGCTTCGCGATCAACGCGCTGAGCTACGGGGCCGTCGTCGCCGGCCTCGCGGCCATGCGCCTGCCGCCGTTCGTGGTGCCGCCGGCGCTGGGCCACGGCCTCGACCGGTTCGTCGAGGGCGTGCGCTTCGCGCGGAGCGACCGCCGCGTCGGCGCCCTGATCCTGATGACGGCCGTCTTCGGGGTCTTCGGGTTCCCGTTCGTGGTGCTGCTGCCGGTCATCGCCCGGGACGTGCTGCGGGTCGGCGCCGAGGGGCTGGGGCTGATGAGCGCGGCGGTCGGGGTCGGCGCGGTGTGCTCGGCGTTCGGGGTGGCGGTGTTCAGCCCGCGCCTGCGGCGCGGGGCCCTGGTGGCCTGGTCCGGTCCGGCGTTCGGCGTGTGCGTCGCGCTGTTCGCCGCCGCCCGGTGGTTCCCGCTCGCCCTGCTGATGCTCGGCCTGAGCGGTTTCTTCATGGTCGCCGGGAACGCCGCCACCAACACCCTCATCCAGGGCCTGGTGCCCGACGCGCTCCGCGGCCGGGTGATGAGCTTCTGGACCTTCGTGTTCGTGGGGTTCGCGCCGCTGGGCAGTCTGCAGGTCGGGTGGGTCGGCGAGCGGATCGGCGCGCCGAACGCCGTGGCGCTCGGCGGCCTGGTGGCGGCCGCGGCATCGGTGTGGATGTGGCGCTGGTATGCGCCCGAGGTGGCCGACCTGCGCTAGTTGCCGCCGCTCCTGGGCGGGCCCGCGGCCAGCAGCTGCTGCACCGTCTGCGCCCGCCGCAGGCGGTCGAGCGCCTGCTGCAGCACCACGTCGCGGGCCGCGGTCCTGACGAACGCGGCCGAGTCGCTCAGCGCGTAGCCCGCCAGGCGATTGTCGAGCAGGCGGTCGAGGTAGCGGGTGCCGGGCGCGACCAGCGAGTCGGGCAGCGCCACGCCGGCCTGCGCGAGGCGCCGGAGCAGTTCGGCGCGCCAGGCGTCGCGGAAGGCGTAGCCGGGAACGGCCTCGGGCTCGAGCTCCTGCACGTAACCGTCGAGCGTGTTGTTGACGGCGCGCGCCTGCCCGTTGAGCAGGCGGGCGATGGCGATCTCGGTCGGATTGAGGCTGTCGGCCGCGACGACGAGGTCGGGCGTGATGCCGCCGCCGCCCAGGACCGGCCGCCCTGCGGCCGAGCGGAACACCGGGCGCGGCGTCGTCCGGGCGCTGTCGGCGGCCGTGCGCTGGATGAGGCGGCCGGCCGGCGTGTACCAGTGACCCGTCGTGACCTTGAGCACCCAGCCGTCGGGCAGCTGGTAGCCGCCCTGGACCAGGCCCTTGCCGAACGAGGTGGTGCCGACGACCAGCGCGCGGTCGTAGTCCTGCAGGGCGCCGGCCACGATCTCGGAGGCCGACGCCGACTGGCCGTCGATCAGCACCGCGACCGGCAGGTCGGCACGCACCAGCGGCTGGCCGACGGCGCGCATGGTCTCCTCCCGCCGCCGGTACTGCACCTTCACCACCGGCTGGCCGGGCTGGAGGAACAGGCTCGTCATCGAGACCGCCTGCTCGAGACTGCCGCCCGGGTCGCCGCGCACGTCGAGCACCAGGCTCCGGGCGCCCAGGCCCTGGAGCCGGCGCACCGCGCGGCTCACGTCGTCCGACGACCGGTCGCTGAAGCGCTGGAGCGGGATGTAGCCGACGCCGCCGTCGAGCATGGCGATGAACGGGACGGCCGCGACGCTGATGACCTCGCGCCGCAGGGTGAGCGGCAGGCGCTGGCCCGTGCGGGGCCGCTCGAACACGGCGCGCACGCTGGTGCCGGGCGTGCCGGTGAGCGCGTTCGACGCCCGCTCGGTGGTCCAGCCGGCGGCCGAGGAGTCTTCGACGCTGATGAGCCGGTCACCCCGGACCAGCCCCGCGGCGGCCGCGGGGCCGCCCTCGATGACGCGCCAGATGACGACCCAGCCGTTGTTCGCCGTGATCCTGAGGCCGATGCCGCCGTACCGGTTGCCGAGGTCCTGGCGGCTGAAGCGGGCGTATTCCTCGGGGCTGTAGAGGTCGGCGTAGGCGTCGTCGAGTCCCGCGACCATGCCGCGCGCGGCGTTCTGGTACATGCGGTCGGTGCCGGCGGTGTCGAGCGCGTCGTTGGAGATGATCTCGAAGACCGCCTGGAACACCCGGAACCCCGACTGGCTGGAGCGGCCGAGGACGAAACCGCCGAGCACCAGGGGCAGGGCGATCGCGACCGCGGCGGCGCCGCGGCGGAGCGAGGCGCGCGGGCGGCGCCCGTCGTGCGTGGGTCGGTCCATGTCAGGCCCATCCTTTCCGCCGCACGGCCGCGACGATGAGGCCGGCCGCGTCGTCGTAGCCGAGCAGGCCGGTGTTCAGCACCAGGTGGTAGTTGGCCGGGTCCTGCCGCTGGCGGTCGTAGTAGCGCGCCACGTAGCGGTCGCGGTCGGCGTCGGTCGTGTCCAGCAGGCGCTCGGCGTCCGGCTGCGCCAGGCCGGCGCGCGCCATGATCGTCTCGATGCGCGTCCGGCGCGGCGCCACGATCCAGGCGTGCAGGGCGCCGTCCCGGCGGGCCCGCGCGAAGAACGCCTGCGCGCCGCGCCCGACCATCACCACGTCGTCCGCCGCCGCCGCGTCCGCGATCACCTGCTCGGTGGTGGTGACCAGCGCCTCGGCCTCCTCCTCCCGCTCGGGCGCCGCGCCCGGCACGAAGACCTCGGGCGACGCGGTCGCCAGCGCCCGGACCAGCCGCTCGAGCAGGGACGGCGCGCGCTCCTCCCGCACCGCCACGTCGGCCGGCGGGAGGCCCGAGCGGGCGGCCACCGCGTCGACGAATTCGTTGTCCACCAGGGCCCAGCCGAGCGACGAGGCGACCAGTTCGGCGACCCGCGAGCCGCCGGCGCCGAACTGCCGCGTGACGGTCACGACGGCCATGCGCGAGCCGCTCCCTCCCGGCCGGACATCAGGCGAACGGGCCGGCCTTGGGGAACCCGGGGCCGGGGCGCTCGGGCCGGGCCCGCGCGTAGCCGTTGTCGTCGGTCCGGGCGATGCGCTTCTGCGCCGCCAGGCCCTCGAGCACCAGCTCGCAGCCCGCGACCAGCCCGCTCGGGTCCTTCTTGCCCGCCAGGCCGGCGTCGGTCACCAGCTCGGTCAGGCCGGGCACGACGGTGAACCCCTGGAGCAGGACGTCGGCGCGCTCGTCCACCGCCACCTTCAGCGCGCCGCCCTCGTCGAACCAGTGCACGATGTCGTCGGTGTTCGCGCCGCCGACCCGCTCGTCGAACACCTGGCCGGCGCCGCGGCGGATCAGGTCGCGGGCGATGACGTCGGCGCCCTGCTGCTCGCCCTCGTACTCCAGCTCCAGCTTGCCGGTGATGGCGGGCACCGCGGCGTACACGTCGCTCACCCGCGCCACGGTGCTGCGCTCGCCGGCGCGCAGGGCCCGGCGCTCGGCGTTCGAGACCACGCCCTCGAGGAGCGAGATGGGCAGCCGCTGGCTGACGCCCGAGCGCTTGTCCACCCGCTTGTCGGTCCGCGCCTCGAAGGCGACGCGCTCGACCAGCTCCGCCACGAAGTCCGGCACCCGCACCGCCGGACCGCCGCGCTCGGTCCAGGCCTCCTGCCGGGTGATGGCGATGCCCTGCTCGAGGGCCCGCGGGTAGTGGGTCATGATCTCGGCGCCGATGCGGTCCTTGAGCGGCGTGATGATCTTGCCGCGCGCCGTGTAGTCCTCGGGATTGGCGGTGAACAGCAGGGCCACGTCGAGCTCGAGGCGGATGGGGTAGCCTTTGATCTGGACGTCGCCCTCCTGCATGATGTTGAACAGGCCGACCTGGATCTTGGCGGCCAGGTCCGGCAGCTCGTTGATGGCGAACAGCCCGCGGTTGGCCCTGGGCAGCAGCCCGTAGTGGATGGTCAGTTCGTCCGCCAGCAGGTGGCCGCCCCGGGCGGCCTTGATGGGGTCCACGTCGCCGATGATGTCGGCGATCGTGACGTCGGGCGTGGCCAGCTTCTCGACGTAGCGGGCCGAGCGCGGCAGCCAGGCGACGGGCGCGTCGTCGCCGCGCTCGCCCACCAGCGTCCGCCCGTACTTCGACACCGGCGCGAACGGGTCGTCGTTGATCTCGCTGCCGGCCAGGACCGGGATCTCCTCGTCCAGGAGCTCGACCAGGGCGCGGATGATGCGCGTCTTGGCCTGGCCCCGCAGGCCCAGCAGGATGAAGTGATGACGCGAGAGGACGGCGTTGACGAGCTGCGGCTCGACGGTGTCGTCATAGCCGACGATGCCCGGGAGCACCGGCAGGCCCGCTTCGAGCCGGCACAGCAGGTTCTCGCGCAGCTCGTCGCGCACCGACCGGCCGCGGCGGGAGGCCCAGACGGTCTGGCGGAGGTCGCGCAGCGTGGCGGGACGGTTCATGTCCGGAAGGTAGGTACGGGGCGGGACCGGGGTAAGGGAGCCGAGGTCGGGTCCGCGGCGGGCCGCCGCGGGCGTCAGTCGGCGGGCGCCACGTCCACCAGGTTGTCGTAGAACGTCGCGCCGCCGCCCATGTCCGTCACCGCGACCGAGGTGGTCTCGTTGGCGTTCATGCCGCCCTCGCTCCAGCGGCCCCACCAGATGCTCGGCGCCGCCACCACGCCGCGCTTGACGCCGTCGGTCAGCACGGCCCGCGCGCGGAACCCGCCGCGGTCGTTGAAGACGCGCACCGTGAGCCCCTCGGCGATGCCGCGCGGCGCGGCGTCGTCGGGATGGATGCGCAGGGTGGGCGCGCCCGCCCTGCGGCGCAGGCTGTCGACGTTGACGAACGACGAGTTGAGGAACTCGTGCTCGGGGGGCGAGATGAGCGTGAGCGGGAACCGCGCGGCCAGCGCCGGCGCGGCCTCCCGCGACTCGCGCGGCGGCAGGTACGTCGGCACCGGGTCGAGGCCCATCGCCGCCAGCCGCTCCGAGACGAACTCGCACTTGCCCGACGGCGTCGTGAAGCCGCCCTCGGCGTAGGGCGCCCACCGGGTCGGCACGTTGAGCCGCACCCAGCCGCGCTCCTTCAGGGCCTCGAACGTCACGCCCTCCATGTGCCGGTGCCCGCTGCCGAGCGCCTGGCGGATCAGCGCCTCGTCGCCGTCGCGGAAGCAGGCGTCGTCGAAGCCCATGCGCGCGGCGAGCCGCCGGAAGATCTCCGCGTTCGGCAGGGCCTCGCCGATCGGCGCGATGCTCGGCTGGTTCAGCGACGCGTAGTAGTGACCGTAGGCGAGGTGGACGTCCCAGTGCTCGAGCTGCGTGGTCGCCGGCAGGACCCAGTCGGCGAACAGCGCCGTGTCGGTGAGGAAGTGCTCGAGGACCACCAGGAACAGGTCGTCCCGCTCCAGGCCGCGGCGCACCCGCGCGCGGTCGGGCGCCACCGCGCCGGGGTTCGAGTTGTACACGACCATCGCGTGGACCGGCGGGCCGCCGACGCCCGCGTCGGGCTCGGTCAGCGCCTCGGCCAGCCGGCTCATGTTGATCGTGCGGGTGCCCGCGGGGATCAGGTCGGGGCGCTCGAGCGCGGCCCTGTCGAACCGGTGGGCCGCGCTGGTCGAGAGCTGCACGCCGCCGCCCGGGTGGCGCCAGTGCCCAGCGACGGCCGGCAGCGACGCGATGCACCGCACGGCCATGCCGCCGCCGTAGTGGCGCTGGAGTCCGTAGTTGACGCGGATGAACGCCGGCTTCGACTCGCCGTAGACCTTCGCCAGCCAGCGGACCTCGTCCTCGGGCAGTTCGCAGATCTCCGCCACGCGCGCCGGCGGGTACTCCGCCGCCCGCGCTTCCAGCCGGTCGGCGCCCAGCGTGAACCGCGCCAGGTAGTCCCGGTCCGCCAGGCCCCCGGTGAACAGCAGGTGCATCATGCCCAGCGCCAGGGCCGCGTCGGTGCCGGGCCGGATGACCACGTGACGATCGCACTGGCGCGTGGTGCGGGTGGCGAGCGGGTCGATGGCGACGACGGTGGCGCCGCGCTCGCGCGCCTGCCGCACGAAGGGCCACAGGTGCGGGTTCGACGTCAGCGTGTTGCTGCCCCAGATGAGGATGAGCTTCGCCTCGCCGACGCACTCGGTGTCGGTGCCCACGTTCTGGCCGACCGTCGCCTGCATGGCGACGGAACCGGCCATCGAGCAGATGGTGCGGTCGAGCAGGGACGCGCCGAGCCGATGGAAGAAGCGGCGGTCCATGGACGAGCCCTGGATGAAGCCCATCGTCCCCGCGTACGAGTACGGCAGGATCGCCTGCGGCCCGTGCTCGCGGGCGACGTGCGCGAGCCGCTGCGCGATGTCGCCCAGGGCGTCGTCCCAGCTCGCCGGCTCGAATCGGCCCTCCCCCTTCGCGCCGACGCGGCGCAGGGGCACGGTCAGCCGCTCCGCGTGATAGGTGCGTTCGAGGTAGCGGTCGACCTTGGCGCAGAGGAACCCGCGGGTCACCGGGTGGTCCGGATCGCCGCGCAGGTCCACGGCCTTCCACGCTCCGTCGCCCTCGCGCTCCACGCTCACCAGCATGGCGCAGGTGTCGGGGCAATCGTGCGGGCAGGCACCGCGGATGATGCGACGCTCGGGCATGGGAGGAACGGTAGGGGTGGCGCCCGGGGGCCGCAACGACCTGCCGCAACCTCAGGCGTTGCAACATGTTGAACACCGGGGACCACCCCCGTCCCGGCCGGCATCGGACCGCTCGCGGGCCCCCTGCCGGGGTCGGTGCCGGCCGTCTCCGCCGGCGCCGCCGGAGCCGCTAAATCCTTGCCATACAGCGCCTAAGGCCCTTGACACCCGGGGCCGAAACGATAGCTTTTGCGCCGGTTGAGGCCGGCGGCAGCGGCGCGCGGACCTCGAGAAAATCCCCGCTGGCATACATCCAAGGTTAAAGGAGATTCAATGAAGCGCCTGGCTCTGGCCCTCTCGGTGGTTGCTCTCGTTGCGTGCAAGAAGGC
>CAZJZC010000115.1:0-7897 GCA_964550365.1 uncultured Gemmatimonadales bacterium
TGGCGTCGGCCGCCGCCGCGAAGCTGGGCGTGCCGGCCGGGCGGCTGGCGTTCGCCGACCGCCGCGTGTTCGACGTCGAAGAGCCCTCGACCGGACTCGACTTCGCCGACGCCGTGGTCGCCGCCGAGGTGATGCACGGCTCGCTGGGCACCAGCGGCAGTTACACGCCCCCGCGGTCGCCGGGCCGCTACCGCGGCGCCGGCGTCGGCCCCAGCGCGACCTACAGCTACAGCGCGGCCGTCGTCGAGGTGGAGGTGGACCCTGACACCGGCTGGATCCGGGTGCCGAAGGTCTGGATCGGCCACGACATCGGCCGGGTGCTGAACCCGGTGCTGGCGCGCGGCCAGGTGGAGGGCGGCGTCTACATGGGCCTCGGCGAGGCGCTGATGGAGGAGATGGTCTACCGGCGCCTGCCGCACAAGCTCTCGGGCGCCCTGGTGCACAAGATCCCGTCGATCCTCGAGTACAAGTCGCTCACCTCGCTCGAGATGCCCGAGGTGGTGACCTACTTCATCGAGGACGCCGATCCCAACGGGCCGTTCGGGGCCAAGGAGGTCGGCCAGGGCCCCCTGCTCCCCATCATGCCGGCCGTGGCCAACGCGGTCTTCGACGCCGTGGGCGTCCGGGTGGACCAGATCCCGGTCACGCCCGAAGCCGTGCTCAAGGCCCTCGACCTCAAGGCGAAGGGCAAGGAGCCGCGCGTGGGGCCCACCCGGTTCCCCGACGTGCCCTGGCCCGAGGCGCTGGTGGTGCCGCCGCCGTGGGAAGGCGGCGACGGCCGCGCGCTGAACCAGAAGGGACGGACCAGCACGACGGCCAGCGAGGCCGAGGGCGGCGCCGGACGGCCGGCGGGCGCGGCGGCGGCCGGGACCGGGGGCGGCCGATGATGCGCGCCCCGCGGTTCCGCTATCACGCCGCGCGGTCGGTGAAGGACGCGGTCGCGGCGCTGGGGTCCGAGGCGGGCGCCATGCCGATCGCCGGCGGCACCGACCTGGTCCCGAACATGAAGCGGCGGACCCAGACGCCGGCGCTGGTGGTCGGCCTGCGCGGCGTCGCCGCCCTGCGACGCATCACCAATGGCGACGGTCTCACGCTGGGCGCCTGCGTGACGCTGACCGACGCGGCCCGCCACCGGACCGTGCGCCGGGCGTACCCGGCGCTCGCCGCGGCGGCCGGCAGCGTGGCGACCGTGCACCTCAGGAACATGGGCACGCTGGGCGGCAACCTGTGCCTCGACACCCGGTGCAACTACTACAACCAGAACGAGGAATGGCGCGGCGCGATCGACAACTGCATGAAGGCGCCCAAGGGGAACGGCGGCCGGGCCTGCGCCAGCCCCGACGGCTCGGGCATCTGCTGGGTGGCCACCAGCAGTCCGCGCTGCTGGGCGGTCTCGAGCACCGACACGGCGCCGGCGCTCATCGCCCTGGGCGCTTCGGTCACGCTGGCCGGTCCGGGCGGCGAACGGCGCATCGCGCTCGAGGACCTGTTCGCCAACGACGGCATGACGTACCTGACCAAGGCGCGCGACGAACTGCTCACCGCCGTCCACCTGCCGGCGCCGAACGCCGGCCGGCGCTCCACCTACTGGAAACTCCGGCGCCGCGGTTCGTTCGACTTCCCGGTGCTGGGCGTGGCCGCCGCCGTGGACTTCGGGGCCGGCGGCGTGGTCGAGGCGGCCCGGGTGGTGCTGGGCGCCGTCGAGAGCCGGCCCGTCCTGCTGAGCGAGAGCGCCGGCCTGGTCGGCGGCACGCTGAGCGACGAGTCGATCGCCGAGTTCGCCGAGGCCGCGGCCCGGCAGTCGCGGCCCATGGACAACACCGACTTCGAGCTCGGCTGGAGGAAGAAGGTCGTCCGGAGCTACGTCACCGGCGCCCTCAAGGAGCTGCGCGGAGACTGAGGCCCGTCCGTTCCCCGCTGTGACCTTCCGTGACAGAGTGTTGCACCATCGCAACAATATGTGTCTGATCGGGGCCGTGGGTCGTCACCCGGCCGGCTTCACATCCGCTATCCGACGCCCTGACAGCCGCTTGGCGGGCCGCCCCGGGGCGCCTTGCATGGCGTGAGCTTTGCGGATATAACCGACCGATGCTCCGACCTCGTTCGGGGCTCGTCGCCGTACCGGTTCCCGTGTCACTCATCGTTCAGCAAGGGGGAAAGTGATGTCCCGCAGCCATCGTTTCACAGCAGCCGCGGCCGTGCTCGGCCTGCTCGGCGTCAGCGCGTTCAGCGCGCCGGCCGCCGCCCAGGTCACGGCCAACGCGTCCGTCAACGCGATCGCCAACGTGACCGGCATCGCGCCGCTGACCGCCGCCGGGGTCAACGACCTCAACTTCGGCACGGTCGCGGCCGGCGCCACGAAGACGCCCACCAGCCTGTCGGCCGACGCCGGCCGGTTCAACATCTCGGGCCAGCCCAGCCAGCCGGTGACCGTCACGTTCACCCTGCCGACCACGCTGGTCGGTCCGGGCGCGGCGACGATCCCGATCACGTTCGGCGGCACGGACGGCCTGCACTGGACGGCCTTCCCGACCACGTCCGTCCCGTTCAACCCGAACGCGGCATTCTTCACGTCGCTCGACGGCTCGGGCAACCTGGTGATCGGCATCTCCGGCACCGTGGCGCCCCCGCTCCTGACCTCGACCGGCACCTACACCGGCACCGTCACCCTGACGGTGGCCTACTAGAGGCGGGCCGCAGCACCGGCCCCCTAGCGAATGACCGCGGAACCGACCCGGCGCCGGAGGGCGGGCACCCGCCCGTCCCCGGCGCGCGGGGCGGCCCGGTCCACCCCGGAACATGAGACGTCCCGTGGCTATCGCAACGCTGGCGGCAGCGATGGTCGCGGGCGCAGTCGTTCCGCTCCCGGCGCAGGGCCGGCCGGGGCGCGTCACGGTCCCCACGCCGCTGGTCGCCATCGCGCTCAGCGACCTCGACTTCGGCACGGTCCTGCCGGGCGTGCCGTCGGCGATCGACCGGCACGACCGGCGTGCGGCGCTGTTCGAGGTCCGGGGCTCGCCCGACGCCAGCGTGCGCATCGACCTGGCCCTCCCGTCGGCGCTGCTGTCCACGGGAAGCGCCACCCTGCCCATCTCGTTCTCGGCGACCGACGGGTTCGCGGATTTCAGCCGCGGCCGGCCGCCCCGGGGCACCGTCTTCGATCCGCACGCGCCGCTCATCATGACGCTGGGGCCGAACGGTCGCGTCTACGTGCGGCTGGGCGGCACGGCGCTGCCGGCGCGGCCGCAGGCGGGCGGCGCGTACCACGCCACGATCGTCCTCACCGTGTACGACCTGGGGTCCTGACCTGATGCGACCGGCCGCCGCCCTGCGCACCATCCTGCCCGCCGTCGCCCTGCTGCTGGTGCCGGCCGTCATCGTGGCGATCTACGTGTCGCCGACGGCGGTGTTCATGGACCCGCAGACACGCGACGCGCAGGTCATCATCGGCAATTCCGGCGACAGCCCAGAGGAAGCGACCATCGAGGTCAAGTTCGGCTTCCCCGACGCCGACTCGGCGGGCACCCCGTTCGTCCGGTTCGTCGAGGACCCGGGGCCCGAATTCGCGTCGGCGGCCGCGTGGATCCGGCCGTTCCCCCAGCGGGTGCGGCTCGAGCCCGGCAGTCAGCAGGTCGTCCGCCTGCTGGCGCGGCCGCCCGCCGACCTGCCCGACGGCGAGTACTGGACCCGGATGATCATCACCGGGCGCGGCGCCACGATCTCCCTGCCCACCACCGACACCGCGGTGCGGGTCGGCGTGGGCCTCGAGATCCGCCTGGTGACGTCGGTGACCTACCGCAAGGGGCGCGTCTCGACCGGCGCGACCATCCGCAGTCTCACCGCGGAGGCCGACGGCGACTCGGTCGCCGTCTGGGCCAGCCTGGCGCGCGAGGGGAACGCCGCCTGGCTCGGGACCGCCGACCTCGAGCTGGCGACGGCCGCCGGCCGGAGCATCCAGCGCTGGTCGGTGCCGCTGGCGGTCTACTACCCCATGCGACGCCGCTTCGCCTACCCGGTCGGCACGCTGGAACCGGGCGACTATCGCATCCGCTTCCGGCTGCGCACCGAGCGGCCCGACCTCCCGCCCGACCGCGTGCTGCCCGCGCCGTCGGTCACGGACTCGGTCGCGCTGCGGGTGTTCTGAGCCCGCCGTGACCGCCGCACGCCGGATCCCCGGCGCCGTCCGCGCGGCGCGGCGCGCCGCGGCCGGCGCGGCCCTGCTGGCGGGCCTGGCATCGGCGCTCGCAGCCCAGCAGACGCCCGACACGGCGCGGCCGGCGTTGCCGCGGGCCTCCTGGCAGGACACGTTCTACCTCGAAGCCATCATCCGCATCGACATCGAGAACGGCCCGTCGCAGGTCGTGCCGGCGCTGACCTACAACGGCACGCTGATGCTGCCGGTGCGGCAGTTCTTCGAGCTGGCCGAGATCCGCCTCGCCGCGTTCGCCCTCCGGGATTCCCTCGTCGGCATCCTCGAGCCCGGCGCGGTCCCCCTGCGCTTCCGCCCCGACGCCCGCCTGCTGGTCCTCGGCCGCGACAGCGTGGCCTACGACACGCTCGACGTCACCTGGTGGGACGGCGACCTGTTCGTCGCCACGCGGCTGTTCGACCGCCTGCTCGGCATCAGCACCAAGGTGGAATGGTCGGCGCTCTCGGTGACGGTGGGGCGTTCGGCCGGGCTCCCCGTGGTCCTGCGCGAACGCCGCGAGCGCCGCCGCCAGCTCATGGGGACGAGGCGGCCCTCGCCGGAGGTGCTCGACCTGGCCCTGCGGCGGCGCACGGTCGACGGGGCGGTGGCGACCTGGTCGCTGACGGCCGCCACCCGCGACGGCAACGAGCAGACGTCGCTCGACCTCGGCTTCGGGGCCTCGGTCCTGGGCGGCAGCGCGGAACTGCGGCCGATCCTCTACTCCAGCCCGGGCGTGTCGGAGGCCGAACTGCGCTGGTCGTGGGCCAAGGCGTGGCCCGAGGGGCGCCACCTGCGGCAGGTGCGGCTGGGCGACGTCCAGACGGGGGGCCGGCGCTCGCGGTACACGGAGGGCTTCGTCATCACCAGCGCGCCGTTCGTGCGCTCCTCGGAGTTCGATGTCGAACAGCTGGTGACCAACGTGCCCGCGGGATGGGAGGCGGAACTCTACGAGCGTGGGCGCCTGCTCGCCTGGAGCGAGGGCGACGCGCTCGGCGTGTTCCGGGTGCCGCTCCAGCTGGGCTACGGCCAGAACCCCTACGAGCTGGTGCTGTACGGCCCCGGCGGCCAGACGGTGCGCCGCGCGCGCACCGTGCGGGTGCCCTTCAGCCGCCTGCCCGGCGGCACGTTCGAGTACTCCGTGTCGGGCGGCCGCTGCCGCTTCGAACCCTGCGACGGCATGCTGGGCGGCGACGCGCGCTACGGGCTGTCGAGCCGGGTGACCCTGCAGGGCGGCTGGGACGCGTTCTTCGGCGGGGCCGGCGGCACGCTGCTCCAGCCCTACGCCATCGTCTCGGGCGCCGCCACCAACTCCCTCGGCCTGACGGCCGAGGCGGTCGTCAACGGCCACCTGCGGGCGTCGGCCAACTACGAGCCCAGCATCGATCTCCAGGCCTCGGCGTCGATCACGCGGTTCTCGGTCAGGGGCGCGCGGTTCGACGGCGGTCTCGCCGAGACCAGCCGCTCGGAGGCGTCGGTCTTCTGGCGGCCGGGCTGGATGCGCGGGATGCTCATCCTTCAGGGCGCGGGCCTGGTCTCCTCCGGCCTGCTCCAGGACCGGAGTCTCCTGCGGCTGTCGTCCACCACCCGCGTCGGCCGGTTCCGCTACGGCCTGGGCATCCTCACCGACGACCTGCGGACCGGCACCACCAGCCGGCGCCGGTTCGCCGTCGACGCCAGCACCGACGCGTCGCTGAACGGCCCGTGGAGCTGGCTCCGCGCGGCCACGGTCCAGGGCCAGCTGGCCTTCGAGCCGAGCCGGGGCCTGACGGCCCTGCGCGCCGGCCTCGGCCGCGCGATCGGGCGGCGGGTGCGGATGGACGCCGGCCTCGGCTGGCTCCGGGGCACCGGCCTCACCGTCGAGCTGGCGTTCAGCACCGCCACGCGCGGACCGCGCCTGGGCGTGCGCAGCCGCGTCACCAGTGACGCGGGGAGCGAGGCGCTGATGTACGCCAGCGGCGCCGTGGCCATCGACCCGCGGACCCGGCTGGTGCGGCTGAGCGACGCCGCCGACCTGGGCCGGGCCGGGATCTCCGGCATCCTCTTCCAGGACGACAACGCCAACGGCCGGCAGGACGACGGCGAGCACGGCCTGGCGGGGATCCCGATCCGCGTGGGCGGCTGGCCCGCCCGGACCGACGACGGCGGCCGCTTCTCGGCCTGGGGCATGTTCCCGTCCGAGCCGCTGCTGATCGACATCGACACGCTGGCGCTGGGCAACCCGCAACTGGTCCTGCCGGCGGCCGTCCTGCGGGTGCGGCCGGCGCCGAACGCGTTCGGCGACATCGCGGTGCCGGTGGTCGTCGGCGCCGAGGTCGGCGGGTACGTCGTCCTCGAGGACGCGCCGGTCGCGGGCGTCCCGGTCATCCTCCGCGACCTCAACACCGGCGCCGAACTGCGCACCATGACGTTCCACGACGGCGGCTTCTACCGGGGGGCGGTGCCGCCCGGCGAGTACGAGGTGACCCTGCCCGACGCCCTGCTGGCGCAGATGCGGGTCACGGCGCCGCCGCTCAGCATCTTCGTGCCGCCCGGCGCGCAGGAGAAGCGGTTCGACGACCTGCACCTTCGGCTCGAGCGGGTGCCATGACCGGCCCGCGCCGTTCGGGGTTGTCGCCGCGGCCTGCGCGGCGCGATAATGCAGGCATGAGCGCCCGGAGGATCCGCTAGTGCCGATCCACGGCACCATCGAGGAGGCCGGCCTGCCCGACGTGCTCCAGCTGCTCTCGCTGGGGCGCAAGAGCGGCTGCCTGTCGGTGTCCGACGGCGCGGCCCAGGGCGAGATCTACCTGGACGTGGGCCGGGTCAGCTTCGCGTCGGTCGCCGACCGCGACCGGCTCGGCGAGATGCTGGTCAGGAACGGCCGCATCACGCGGGAGCAGCTCGACCAGGCGGTCACGGAACAGAAGCGCGGCAGCGGCCGGCAGCTCGGGCGCATCCTGCTGGCGTCGGGGAGCGTGGAGCGCGCCGAGGTCGAGAAGTACGTCCGGATGCAGGTGGAAGAAGCGGTCTACCACCTCTTCACCTGGAAGTCGGGCGCCTTCACCTTCACCTCCGACCGCCAGCCTCAGCGCGGCGCCCTGCTGGTGTCGCTCGACACCGAGAGCCTGCTGCTCGAGGGCGCCCGCCGGGTGGACGAGTGGAGCCAGATCGAGCGGAAGATCCCCTCGTTCGACCTGGTCTACCAGCGCACCCGGCCGCGCAGCAGCGGCGGGTCCGACGAGCTCACCGAGGACCAGCGCCGCATCCTGCCCCTGCTCGACGGCACCCGCGACGTGAACGGCATCGCCGAGCTGACGGCGATGAGCGAGTTCGAGATCGGCAAGGCGCTGTACGGGCTGATCGTGGCGGGCTACGCGCGCCTGCTGGAACGGCGCGCCCAGATCCGCCATCTCGACTACCGCGAACTGCTCGCCTACGTGGTGCGCGAGGCCGAGCTGGCCGACCCGGAGCGCCGCAAGCAGGCGGCCCGTCACATCGTGGACTGCCCGGAATGCTCGGAGCGGCTGCGGACGATCCACGTGCGCCGGACCGAGTCCGGCATCAGCATGCCCGCCGAGATCACCTCGACCACGCCGGTGGCGCGGCCTCCCGCCGCGGGACCGGTCCGGGCCGCCGCCCCCGCCGCCACCGAGCTCGCCGCCGCCGCGATCACCGCCCCGATGCCGGCCACGCGGCCGCGCGTCGCGCCGCCGTCGGTGCGCCCGCGCG
>CAZJZC010000116.1:0-7872 GCA_964550365.1 uncultured Gemmatimonadales bacterium
GTCGTCACGGACAACTGCGGCGCCCTGCCCGAGCAACTGCTCGAGTCGGAACTGTTCGGCCACGAACGGGGCGCGTTCACAGGCGCCGCTCAGGCCAAGGAAGGCCTGATGGAGGCGGCCGACCACGGCACGCTGTTCCTGGACGAGATCGGCGAGATGCCGGCGCCGCTCCAGCCCAAGCTCCTGCGCGCGATCGAGGAGGCCGAGGTGCGCCGGGTCGGCGCGACCCGCTCGCGCACGGTGGACGTGCGTGTCGTCGCGGCCACCAACCGCGACCTGGAGGCCGATGTCGAGGCGGGCCGGTTCCGCGAGGACCTCTACTGGCGCCTCTACGTCCTGCACGTGCACCTGCCGCCCCTCCGGGCGCGCTCGGCCGACATCCCGCTTCTGGCCGAGCATCTCCTGGCCGAGGCCCTCGCCGCGGCCGGGCCCGACCGGGCCTCGGCCATGCCGCAGGCCATCGCGCCCGAGGCCATGGCCCTGCTCACGGCCTACCCGTGGCCCGGCAACGTGAGAGAACTGCGCAACGCGATCCACCGGGCGGCGACCTTTGCCGCCGGCGCCGAACTCCGCGCGGCGGACCTGCCGCCCCGCGTGCGCGAGGGCGGCCAGGCGTCGGCCCTGGTCGCGGGCGCCTCCCAGCAACGGCTGAGCCTGCGCGACCTCGAGCGGCTCTACATTCTGGAGGTCATGCGGCTGATGGACGGCAACAAGTCGCGGGCAGCCGAGATCCTCGGCCTCGACCGCAAGACCCTCTACCGCAAGCTCGAGGAGTACCGGGACGACGGCGCCGACGAGGCGCCCCCCTCTGCCCCAGCGTGAGGCGCGCCGCCCCAGCCGCCAGTCACCACACCATCCGCTCGCACGACCCCAACTGCTTGTCGAGCAAGGCGTTAGCGAAGCCAGCCGCGACGGCATCGAGTTTGCCTTGTGTGGCGGCGTGTCCCGGCCTCGGGCCGGTCAAGATACGTCCTGCTCAGCGAGGAGACGGCAATGCGTGGTTGGCGATGGTTCCCTGGCATCCTGCTCGTGGCGGCGGTCCCGGCGTGCAGCCGGCCGCGCACCGACATGGTGAGTCCCCGGCCTGCGGGAGCGACGGAACGGGCGGCCGCCCCGGTGACCGGTTCGGCACCGGAGTCGGACCGGCCGGCAGCCCCCGAGCCGACGCGGGCGCAGGAGGTGGCGCGCGATGTGGCCACGGGCGCCGCGCCGGTGGCGTCACCCCGGCCGGCCGGCGCGCCGATGGAGCGGCTGTTCTTCGATTACGACAGCGACGCGATCCGCGTCGAGGTGCGCGGTTCGCTCGAAGCCATGGCGCAGTGGCTCCGGGCCAACCCGGGCACGCGGATCGTGGTGGAAGGCCACTGCGACGAGCGCGGGTCCGACGAGTACAACCTGGCCCTCGGCCTGCGCCGGGCGAACTCGGTCAGGCGTTTCCTGGTGAACTACGGCGTGCCGGCCTCGCGCATCGAGGTGCGCAGTTTCGGCGAGGAGCGCCCGCTGGTCCAGGGCTCCGACGAGTCGGCCTGGTCGCAGAACCGCCGCGCGGAGTTCGTCGTCCGGGCCGGTTGAGGGCCCGGCGGTCCGTCAGACGCCCTTTTCTTCGAGCAGTCTGAGGAAGTCCCCCGGTTCCTGGATGGTCATCAGGCGCCGGGGGACGTCTTCGTCCTTGGCGAACTGGGCGATCTTGCCGAGCACGGGCAGGTACTGGTTGGAGACCTCGAGGGGCGGGGCGACGATGAGGAAGAAGAGGTGGGCCGGTTTCTCGTCGATCGACTTGTAGTCGACCCCGTCCTTCTTGCGCCCGAAGGCCACGCGCAGGCGGCTGACGACCAGCGAGCGGCAGTGGGGGATGGCGATGCCGCGCCCGATGCCGGTCGAGCCGAGGTTCTCGCGGCGCTGGAGCATCTTGTAGAGCAGGTCGCGGTTCTTGTCCTCGAGCCGGAAGAGGCCGACCATTTCACGCAGGATCTCGTCCTTCGTCTTGCCCGTGAGGTCCAGGCTGATGGCGTCGGCGTCGAAGTATTCGCGCAGGAGCATGGTGGCACACAAGGTACACGCCTTGCGGCGGGGCCCGCAAACGGGCCGGCGCCCGGTGCCCGGCCGGTTTGCCGGTCGGCCGGCCGGCGGTTAGCTTGCCCTGCATGTTCCCGTATCCCACGAACGGTCAATCGTTTCCGCTGTTCCTGGCCCCCATGGCCGGGGTCTCGGAGCGCCCGTACCGGCTGGTCTGCCGCCGGCACGGGGCCGACGTCGTGGTGTCGGAGTTCCTCTCGGCCGAAGGCCTGCGGCGGGGCAGCGAGCGGAGCTTCGAGATGGCCAGCTTCGAGGCCGAGGAGCGGCCCATCGGCATCCAGATCTTCGGGTCCGATCCGGCGGCCATGGCCGAGGCCGCGGCGCTGGTCACCGAGGCGTTCCGGCCGGAGTTCGTGGACATCAACTTCGGCTGTCCGGTCAAGAAGGTCGTCAAGCGCAACGGCGGGTCGGGCTGCCTGCGGGACCTCGACCTGGTCGCCTCCATCATCCGCGCGGTGGCGGCGGCGACGCCGCTGCCGGTCACGGTGAAGATCCGCTCGGGCTGGGACGAACCGACGCGCGACCCGGTGCGCATCGCCCTCAGGTGCCAGGAGGCCGGCGCCCGGGCGCTGACCCTGCACGCCCGCAGCCGCACGCAGATGTTCTCGGGGCAGGCCGACTGGGACGAGATCGCCCGCGTCGTCGAGGCCCTCGCGATCCCGGTCATCGGGAACGGCGACGTGACGAGCCCGGAGGACGTGCTCCGGATGCGCGCGCACACCGGCTGTGCCGGCGTGATGATCGCCCGCGGCAGCTTCGGCAACCCGTGGATCTTCGCGCAGGCCCGCGCCCTGCTCGACGGCCGGCCGAAGCCGCCCGACCCGACGGGCGCCGAGCGGCTCGGCGCCGCGCTGTCGCAGGCCCGCCTGACGCTGGCGATCGACGGCGACTCGCTCCACGCGGCCCGTGAGTTCCGCAAGCACCTCGGCTGGTACACCCGGGGCCTGCCGAACTCGGCCGAACTGCGCGCGCGGCTCCAGCAGGTCGAGTCGCTGGCGCAGGTCGAAGCGCTGTTCGGCGACTATCTCGAGGCGGCCGAGGACCGGCTGGTCGCCGTCTGACGACCCTGCTCTGGTTCCTGGGCGGCATCCTCGCCGGGGGCGTCGTCGCGTGGATCGCGGCGTCGCGGCGCGCCCACAGCGGCACGGCGGTGGCCCGCATCACCGGCACCTATCCCGGCGAGGACCTGCTGGGATCGGAGACCGCGACCCACATCGCCGCCGGCCTGAACGCCGAGTTCGCCTTCGACCCGCTGGCCTACACGCTCATCGAGCGGTGCGCCGGCCACGGCGGCCTGCCCTGCGCCCTGGTGATGCGCGAACGGCTGGGCGGCGTGCCCACGATCGTGGCGGTGGCGGGCGGCCTGGATACGCGCCTGCTGGGCCGCGAGATGCACCTCGACACGCCGGCCGGGCGCGCCATCACGAGCGGCCTGCCGGTGGTGAGCGCGCCGGACGAGAAGGTGGTGGACCTCGACCGGAGCGACCGGCGCCGCCTGCCCGGCGGCGGCATCGCCGTGCCGGTGGTGCAGGGCGGACAGGTCTACGGCGCGGTGCTGTCGTTCGGCACGCCGGCGATCGGGGCCGGCGAGGCGATGCAGCGGCTGGCCGGGGAGGTGAAGAAGTTCGCGCCGGTGCTGATCCCGGCCTTCCTCGCGGCGGCGGCGGCGCGCCAGGCCGAGACGGACGAGCTGACGGGCCTGCCCAACCGGCGGGCGCTGAACGCGGTGCTGAGCCGCGCGACCACCGAGCGCGCCTGCCTCATCATCTTCGACATCGACCACTTCAAGCAGGTCAACGACACCCTGGGGCACGCCGCGGGCGACCAGGCACTGCGCCACGTGGCCCGCGTGGTGCGCGAGACCATCCGCGGGCGCGACTTCCCGGCCCGGATCGGCGGCGAGGAGTTCGCGGTCTGGCTGCCGGGGGCCGACCTCAAGACGGGGCGCGAGATCGCCGAGCGCCTGCGGACCAACCTGGAAGGCCAGCCGTTCCGCTTCGAGGGCATCGAGCGCACCGTCACCGTCTCGCTGGGCGTGGCGGCCTACCCCAAGCCCATCCGGGCGGTGGAGAACCTGATGCAGGTCGCCGACGCCGCGCTGTACCGCGCCAAGCGCGCCGGCCGCAACCAGGTCGTGGCGCACGAGAGCGATGCTGCGTAAATTACGAGGCTGACCACTCCGGGGGCGTCCTGGATTCGACGGGTGTCGTGGGGCGGTCGCAGCGTGCCGAGGTCCTCGGAACCCTCGTTAATCCTCCGGGAAACGTTCAACTGCCAACGCGGACTACGCGCTGGCTGCGTAAGGCGTAACAGCCTTATGCACCTGCCCGGGATGGAGCCCGCCTGAGGCGACGCCAGGGTATCGAAAAGTCAGGCTGGCCGTGCGCTGCGCCCCGGTGCGCGCGGCAAGATCCAGGGGCTCGATCGGCCGCAGGTCGCCCGGGCACCGGCGGACGAAGACGTCATGAAGCACGGGATACGCACGTAGACGCGGTCGCGGATCGTCGCTCGGACCGGGGTTCGATTCCCCGCGCCTCCATCGACTCGACCACGCCGGCGTCCGGGCTCACCGGACGCCGGCGTCGTCACGTGGGCCCGTGCGCCGCGCGCCCGCCGGGCATATATTGGCCCCCGACCCCAACCCTGCCGAGCGCCATGACCGAGCCCGCTGCTGCTCCGACGCCCGCCCCCGCCCCCGCCTCCGGTGGCATCCCGATCGTGACCGATGCCGTCCGCCTGGTGCGGGCCCTCTTCTCGCCCGGCGAGGTCTTCGGCGAGATCCGGGAGCGGCCGACGTTCTGGGGTCCGTGGATCGTGGTCAGCATCCTGTTCATCCTGACCCAGTACCTGCTGGGACCGTACCAGATGCGGGTCCAGGAACTGGCCCTGGCCGCCCAGGGCCGCGAGATGCCGGCGGCGATGGCCAAGTTCCGCTATGTCGGCCTGGCCGTCACGCCCGTCATCGTCCTGGTCTTCGCCGCCATCGGCGCCGGCATCCTGTGGCTGGGCGTCATGGTGACCGGCGAGGAAGGGCCGTTCAAGAAGCTGCTGGTGGTGACCATCTTCACCTGGCCGGCGGCCATCATCCACCAGCTGGTGACGTTCGCGGTCCTGCGGATGCGCGGGCTCGACGCCGTGCAGGCGGCGTCCGACCTGCAGGTGGCCCTGGGCCTCGACCTCCTCCTGCCGGCCGAGACCAGCAGGTTCCTCACCGCCTTCGCCGGCGGGGTGAACCCGTTCGGCATCTGGGGCGTGGTCATCTCGGCCGTCGGGCTCCAGGTCCTGCTCAAGCTCCCGAGCGGCAAGGCCTGGACCATCGCGATCGCCGCGTTCCTCATCAACCTGCTGGTGGGCGCGTCGCTGGCGGGCCTGTTCGGCGGCATGGCCGGCGGCTGACGTCCGGCATCGCCGACGCGCGACGGGGCCGCCTGCGAGGGCGGCCCCGTCGTCGTTGTCGGGGTCGGCGGGTCAGCGCCCGAGGCCCACGCTCAGCCGGGCGTAGACGTAGCGGCCGTTGAAGCCGAACGGCGAGGCCGCGGCCCAGGGGAAGGTGCCGAAGTTGTTGTTGTAGTCCCGGGCCAGCGTGCCGGCGCCGTCGACGTCCACCGTCGAGCTGGGCTGGTCGGGGTAGGTGTTGAGCAGGTTGCGGGCGCCCAGCGCCAGCTCGACGCGGTTGAACCGGTAGCCCACCTCGGCGTCGAACAGCGTCTTGGAGCCGTAGTCCTCGCGGCACAGATCGCAGAAGCCCGGCTGGGCCGACGAGAACCCGCCATAGTACGACGCGCGGGCCAGGCCGCGGAGCCGCCCGCGGGCGTACTGGGTGGTGAACGTCGCGCGCCAGTCCGGACGCTCGGCGGTGAGGCCGATGTAGGTGACGGAGTCGATCAGGCCCGGTTCGGCCGACTGCGCCAGCACCGCGGGCAGGGGGTCGATGCGGGTGATCTCGTTGGTGGTGTAGTTGACCGCCGCGGTGAATTCCAGCGTGCCGGTCCCCGCGGCCACCCGCAGGCTGCCGGTCAGGTCCACGCCCTGGGTGCGCGTGTCGAGCCCGTTGGTGAAGTACTGGACCCCGGCGATGCCCGAGAACCCGCCGCCGGTCAGGATGGCCAGCGTGGTGTCGTCGTCGAAGGTGGCGCCGAGCAGGATGCGGTCGTTGATCCGGATCCGGAAGTAGTCGGCCGTGAAGGTCAGGTCCTGGCGCGGCGTCCAGGCGAGCCCGGCGCTCAGGTTGACCGAGGTCTCCTCCGTCAGCGGGCGGGCGCCGAGGAGCAGCGAGGCCGGGTGGCCGACCGGGTAGATGCCGATCTCCTCGACCACGCCGCCGATGACGTTGGTGACCACCTTGCTGAAGTTGATCTGGCCGAGGCCCGGCGCGCGGAAGCCGGTGCTGCCGGCGGCGCGCAGCGTGAGCCGCGGCGACGCCTGCAGCCGGGCGGCCGCCTTGCCGGTGACGACGCTCCCGAAGTCGCTGTAGCGCTCGAACCGGGCCGCGGCGTTGACCAGCAGCCGGCTGCTGAGATTGGTCTCGAGGTCGACGTAGGCGCCGACGTTGGTGCGGTCGGCGTCCACCTCGTCGCTCGGCGCGAAGCCGGGGAACACCTGCGAGCCGCCGGGCGCGTCGGCGCCGGACTGGGTGGTGTCGCCGCCGTCGATCCACGAGGCCGGCTCGCCCTGGGTGATGCGGTAGGTCTCGCGGCGCACCAGGACGCCGAGGGCGACGTTGAGGGGCGCGGGCAGGCCGATGCGGAGGCTGCGCGAGGCGTTGAGGCCGGCGGTGACCTCCTCGCGCCGCAGGCGGCCGGCCATGAAGCTGGTCTGGTTGGGGATGCCGGGATCGTCGGCGTTGCCGAAGATGCCGTCGGCGCCGGGCGCGCAGGGGGTGGCGAGGCAGGGCCCGAGCGACGCGTTGAGCGTGTTGCGCAGCTGGTACTCGAAGTCGTTGTGGCCGAACGAGACGCCCAGGTCGTACGACCAGCCGCCCGCGGCGCCGCGGATGCCGCCGGCGGCCGAGTAGTCGGTCACGTAGGGATGGAACTCGGGCAGGAACCCGAGCGGGTAGATGGCCGGCCAGTTGCGGTCGCTCGAGGCGTAGCGCCGGTAGCCGTTGCCGCTGCCCTCGCGGCGGCTGTAGCCGCCGAACGCGTAGAACTCCGACCGCCGGTCGAGCGTCAGCGGCAGGCGGAAGTTGGCCATCGTCATGATGTCGCGTTCGAGCCCGTCGCCCCAGTGGTGGTTGGGCTGGGGCACCTGGTTGCGCTTGATGATGACCTGGCCGGTGCTCGAGACCGAGTCCGTCTGGCCGTTGCCGCTGTCGTCGTAGGGGTCGGCCCAGGCGCGGTTGGTCGGCTGGCGGTTCAGCACCTCGCCGAACAGGGCCAGCGTGCCGCGGCCGATGCCGAAGCCCACGCCGCCGTTGACGTCCACGGTGTTGCCGTCGTCCGGGTAGTCGCTGACCATGTAGCGCCCGGCGTCCACGCTCACGAACGGGGCGAACGCCCCCTCGCGGGTCACGATGTTGACCACGCCCGCGATGGCATCGGACCCGTACTGGGCCGAGGCGCCGTCGCGCAGCACTTCCACCCGCTCGATGGCGCTGACGGGGATGGTGTTGAGGTCGACGCCGCTCGAGCCGGCCCCGGTGCCGTAGGCGAAGGTGTTGACCACCGCGGTCTGGTGGCGCCGCCAGCCGTTGACCAGCACCAGCGTGTGGTCGGGGCTCAGGCCGCGCAGGGTGAAGGGGCGCACGATGTCGGTGGCGTCGGTGACGGTCTGCCGCGGGAAGTTGACCGAGGGCGA
>CAZJZC010000117.1:0-7863 GCA_964550365.1 uncultured Gemmatimonadales bacterium
CAACTGACTCTTAATCAGTAGGTTCTAGGTTCGATTCCTAGCTGGCGCATCGGCGACCCCGGCCCCTGAGGGCCGGGGTCGTTTGTCATCGGCCCCCGCGCCCCTAGCCGAAAGCCCTGCCGGCGGCCACCTTAGCCGCATGCCCACGCCGCCGCTCGACGAGCTGCGCACGGTCAGCGTCCCGGAGTCCATCGCGCCGCTGTTCCTCAAGGCGCAGGACTACGTGCGGCGCTACTTCGCCGACCGGACCGAGGACCCCGCCCAGAGCCGCATCTCGATCTCCGGTGAGCGGTACATCCTGGTGCGGGCGGCGTCGATGTCGGTGGAGTTCTTCGACCTGGTCATGTCGCTCTACCAGGACCGGGGCCCCGGCGAGGCCGCCAACGTCGCCAAGAACCTGCTGTTCGACCTGGCGCATTCGATCGGCAAGGCCGACGCACGGGCCTTCGCGGCGAAGATGGGCGTCACCGAGCCGATCGAGAAGCTCTCGGCCGGTCCCATCCACTTCTCGTTCGCCGGCTGGGCCTTCGTGACGATCTTCCCCGAGTCGCGGCCCACGCCGGACGAGCATTACTACCTCATCTACGACCACCCCTTCTCGTTCGAGGCCGACGCCTGGCGCAGCGCCGGGCGCCGCTCGGACTTCGCCGTCTGCGTGATGAACGCCGGCTACTCGTCCGGCTGGTGCGAGGAGAGCTTCGGCATGCCGCTGGTGGCGGCCGAGGTCGAGTGCCTGGCGCGCGGCGACGCGCAGTGCCGGTTCGTGATGGCGCCGCCGGAGCGCATCGAGGAGCACGTGGGCCGGTACCTCGCCGGGCACGGCGCCGCGGAGCGGTCGAACCGGACCACCGGCGGCTCGCCGGTCGAGGTGCCGGAGTACTTCCAGCGCAAGCGCATGGAGGAGGAACTCCGGGCCGCCACGGTCGAGCTCGAGCAGCGGGTCGCCGAGCGGACGCGGGAGCTGGCCGAGGCCAACGAGCGCCTCCAGGCCGAGATGCTGGAGCGGGAACTGGCCGAGGAGGAGCGCCGCAAGGTCCAGGTCAAGCTGCTGCACGCCCAGAAGCTCGAGAGCCTCGGGGTGCTGGCCGGCGGGATCGCCCACGATTTCAACAACCTGCTGGTGGGCATCCTGGGCAACGCGGGCATGGCGCTCCAGTCGCTCCCGCCCGACTCGCCGGCGCGCGAGAGCCTGAAGGACGTCGAAGCGGCCGCGCTCCGGGCGGCCGAGCTGACCCACCAGCTGCTCGCCTACGCCGGCAAGGGCCAGTTCGTCGTCGAGTCGGTGGTGCTCACGGGACTGGTGGAGGAGATGGCCAACCTGCTGGGGACCGCCGTCAGCCGCAGCGCGCGCATCCTGTTCGAGTTCCCGCCGTCGCTGCCGCCGGTCGAGGCCGACGCCACGCAGCTGCGCCAGGTGGTGATGAACCTGATCACCAACGCGGCCGAGGCCATCGGCACCAGCACCGGCACCATCATCGTCCGGACCGGCCTGCTCGACGCCGACCGCGGGTACCTGGGCGAGTGCCAGCTGGGCGCCCCGCTGCCCGAGGGGCGCTACGCCTTCCTCGAGGTCGAGGACGACGGCCACGGCATGCATCCGGCGACCCAGGCGCGGATCTTCGACCCGTTCTTCACCACCAAGTTCACCGGCCGGGGTCTCGGGCTCGCGGCCGTGATGGGGATCGTGCGGGCCCACCGCGGCGCCATCCGCGTCACCAGCGCGCCGGGGCGCGGCACCACGATGCGGGTCCTGCTCCCGTGCCCCGACACGGTGGCCGCGGTGGTGGCGCCGCCGCCGGCCGTTCCGGTGGCCCAGGAGCCGGCCCGGGCCGGTACCGTGCTGGTGGTGGACGACGAGGAGACGGTCCGGAAGGTGGCGCGCCGCGTGCTCCAGGCCTCGGGCTTCACGGTCAAGGTCGCCGACGGCGGGCTCGAGGCCATCCGCCTGCTGCGCGAGGCGCCCCTGGCCGTGGACGTGGTCCTGCTCGACCTGACGATGCCCGACATGAGCGGCGCCGTCACCCTCCAGGAGCTGCGTCGGATCCGCGCCGACCTGTGCGTCGTGCTCTCCAGCGGCTACGCCGAGGAGGAAGCCGTGCCGGGCGTGGAGGGCGCGGTATCCGGGTTCATCCAGAAGCCCTACCGCCCCGCCGACCTGATCGAAGCCATCCGGCGTGCGCGCGGCTGAGCGCGTGCGCCGTACCGGCGCGGCCGCCCTGCTGATCACGGCCGTGGCCGCCGCCGCCCTCGCCGCGGCCGCCCAGCGCGCGCGGACGCCGCCCGGTCCCCGCGCCGGCGAGGAGCTGGGCGAGACCCCGGCGGTCTTCCGGCGCTACGCCGCCCAGGTCCTCAAGCTCCAGGTGGTCGAGGTCAGGTCCGGCGCCAAGGCCGTCACCGGCTCCGGCTTCTTCGTCACCGCCGACGGCCACGCGCTGACCAACTACCACGTCGTCAGCGAGCTGGTCCACGACCCCGACCGCTACCGCGCCGAATGGCTTGACAGCGCCGGCGCGGCGCACCCCGTGCGGGTGCTCGCCGTCGACGCGGTGCACGACCTGGCCGTCCTCGCGACCGGCGTGCGGCCGCGCGCCTGGTTCAGCCTCGGCCCGGTGGACATCCCCCAGGGCCTGCGGCTCTACGCGCTCGGGCATCCCGGCGACCTCGGCATCGCCATCGTCGAGGGCACCTACAACGGGCGCCTGCCGCACACCCTGTACCCCCGGATCCACTTCACCGGCTCGCTGAACCCCGGCATGAGCGGCGGGCCGACGGTCACCCTGGGCGGCCGCGTGGTCGGCGTCAACGTCGCGACGGCGGGCAACCAGCAGAGCTTCCTGGTGCCGACCGACGACGCGATCCGCCTGCTCGAGCGGGCCCAGGCCGGGCCGCCGCCGCCGGCCGAGAGCCTGCTGGCCGAGGTCGGACGCCAGCTGCTGTCGTACCAGGACGGCTACCTCGCGCGGCTGTTCAGGGACTCGGTGCCGACCGTGACCCTCGGCCCCTGGCGGGTGCCGACGCGGCCGGCCGACTTCTTCAACTGCTGGGGCGACGCGGAGCGCGACGAGGACCGGCCGTACGAGACGGTCCATCATCACTGCTCGACCGACGACGACGTGTACCTCTCGGCCTCGCAGTCGAGCGGCATCATCGAGTTCGAGCACGACCTGCTCACCAGCGACCGGCTCAACCGGTTCCGGTTCCACGCCGTCTACGCCGACCGCTTCCGGGCCCTGGCCGACGAATGGGACCTGCACGGCGGCGGCGACGACGAGGTGACGCGCTACGCGTGCACCACGGGCAACGTCCGGCACGCGCGGCTCACCGCGAAGGCCGTGTGGTGCGCCCGGCGCTACCGCCGCCTCGGTCCCCTGTACGACGTGGTCGTCCGCATCGCCGTCATCGGCCGGCCGGACGAAGGGCTCCTGAGCACCCTGACGCTCTCGGGCGTGTCGTGGGCCAACGCCGAGGCCGTGGTGCGCCGCTACCTGGAGGCCGTGGCGTGGGCCGAGTGATCTGGGTGGAAGTGCTCGGCCGGCACGGGGTGGCGCATCGGGTCCGCGCCACGGCGCTGCCGCTCGTCATCGGGCGCGGGTACCAGGCCGACGTGGTGGTGGACGATCCGCTGGTGGACGCCCGGCATCTCAGGCTGGACGACGGCGCCGACGGCGGCCTGCTGATCGAGGACCTCGGCACGGTGAACGGCACGCATCTCGAGGACGGGTCGGGGCGGAGCGGCCGGCTGCTGCGCGGGGCCTCGTCGCCGCTGCCGCCGGGCGCGCTGGTACGCGTGGGCCAGACGCGTCTGCGGCTGGCCACCGGCGAGACGCCGGTGCCGCCGGCGCTGGCCGAGCCGGCGGGCGGCGGCCGCGTGTGGCGGGCGCTGACGGCCGCACGGGCCGCGGTCCTGGTGCCGGCGGCGGGCTGTACGCTCGGCGCGCTGGACCTGTGGCTGGGTGACGCCGAGGGCCGCGCGGCCGGTTCGCTCGCGGGCGACGCGCTCGGCCTGCTCCTCGTCGTGGCGGCGTGGGCCGGCGGCTGGGCGCTGGCCGGTCGCGTCGCCGGGCGGCCGAGCCGCTTCGGCGCGCATCACGCGTTCGCGTGGGCCTTCCTGCTGGTGGCGGGTGTGCTGGCGACGCTGGTCGAGTGGGGCGATTTCCTGGTCCCCGGCCGCGCCCTGACGGGACTGGGCATCGTGGCGGCGGGCGCCCTGTTCGTGGCCCTGCTGAGCGCGCACCTCGCGCTGGTCTCCCGCGCGGGCCGGAGGCACCGCCTGCTCATCGCCGTGCTGGTGACCGTCGCGCTCGCCGGCGCGTCGGCGCTCATCGAGCGGGCGGCGCGACTGGAGCGCGGCGACGAACTGACCCTCACGGCCGCGCTCAAGCCGGCGCCGGCCGGCCTGGTGCCCGCCGATCCGGTCGCGGGGTTCCTGGAGCGGGCGCGCGGGGTCCGGCAGACGGTGGACCGGCTGGCGGCGCGCGACGGGCGGCGGGTCAGGCCGGGAAGCCGCTCCGGTCCCTGATCCGCTGCAGCTGCCGCACGTGGCGCTCGGCATGGACGATCATGATGGTGAAGCAGTCGCCGAGGTTGAGACGGACGAACGATCGGGCGGGGGAGGTGGTGAGGACCCTGCGCCAGGCCAGGGCCGCCGAGGCCCGGATGAGCTTCGTCAGGGTGTCCTGACGTTCGAGGAAGGCCCGGACGACGTCCGGGCGCGGCTCAGGACCGGGACGCCACAGCCTGGGTGCGCGCATCCTCCATTTCGAGCGCATCGCCGAGACCAGGAGCCAGCCGGCCAGCGTCGGCTCCCACTCCGTGATGCCGAGTTCGTCATGCGCGGCGTGGTGGAAGTAGACCAGGCCGCGGATGCGGCTGTGGTAGCTGTCGTTGGTGAGGATGATGTGCTCCAGGACCTGCCCCAGACTCCAGCCGCCGCCGGGCGGGTGCCACGCCAGCTGATGCGGCGCGAGGTCGCGCACGACCTCCATGGCGTCGACCGTGACAAGATCCAGCTCCAGGAGGATGCGCGCGCGCAGCGCCTCCTGGTTCATTGCCACGCGCGGTCCGCCGTGCTCTCGGGCATTGCACTAAGATGGGGATTCGCAATGACTTGGCAAGCCCCGTAGTTCCCCGGATACCGCCGGGGCCGGGCGACTCGTCGGGTGGGCGATGGTGAGGACGGGCGTGCGGCGGACTCGGGGGGTCGGGCCGCGAAGCCGGACGTGCGGGGGCCTTGCCCCCTCCCGTGGCGGCGGCGGCGCCGGGGCGCGGATCACAGGAGCGAATCTGCTATATTATTGTGTATACTTGACTTATGTGGTATTCTAGTGTAAGTTGTTATATCTTAATTAGTTATACATGCTGGAGGAGCAGCCTTGCCCTCGGTGAACAGCCACAGCAAGTCATTGAATGGCAGGGAGATGGGATACACCACCATGCAGTTCGCCCGCAATGTCCAGTTCCAGATCAGGAGCGGCCAGGACCAGGAGTTCACCCGCCTGCTCAACGCGCAGGTCCTGCCGATGCTCCGCAAGCACACCGGCTTCCGCAACGAGGTCGCGCTGCTGAATGGTCAGCGCGCGATCGGGATCAGCCTCTGGGAGAACGAGGCCGCCGCCAGGGAGTATGCGAGCACGACGTACCCCGAGGTGCTGAAGGCCCTCGCTCCCGTGATCGAGGGAACGCCGAAGGTCGAGACCTACGCGGTCGCCGCGGCGACGATGCCGGTTGCCGCCACCGCGTAAGGCGGCGGCTCGGTGCAGATGATCGAAGGCCCTTCGGGGCCTTTTGTCATGTCCAGCGGCGCCGCCGCTGGCGCCATGGGGGTCTTCCGGGCGATGATTTGGCGATGGGCGCGGGAGGTGGGCATGGGTGATCGCCGGTTCCAGGACCGTGAGGGGCGCCGCTGGGACGTGCGGGTGCGCGGCCGGCGGGAGTGGATCTTCGAGCCGGCGGAGGACAATCCCGACCCGCGCCGTTCGGTCACGCCGCCGGGGTATGAGGCCGACCCTTTCGAACTGAGCATCGAGGAGCTGCAGCGCCTGCTGGATGCCGCGCCGACGCCGTCGGCGCGCACGCCGAGATCCCCGTTTCTCGACTAGGAGTCGTCCCCGTCCCATGGTGATGCCCCTCATCGCCGAGCGCGTGCGCGGTGCCCCGCCCTCGGTGCTGACCAGCTGATGGAGGGCCTCCCGGCCGCCGTCCGCGGTCGCCGCGCGTCGGCGTTCACGCTCCGCGCACGGGTCCTCGTATCGGCGGCGTGCGTGTGCGGTGGCGCGGCGCTGGCGGCCGGGCCGGCCGTGGCCCAGTGCCCGGACGGCGCCCCGCCGCCGTGCGTGCGGGCCGCCGCGGCCTCGGGGACTGCGCCGGGCGCCAACAGCGTCGGCGTCATGGCGTTCAACAACGTCACGCGCGACACCGCCTACGCCTACCTCGCCGACGGGCTTGCCTCCGAGATCGCCACCAGCCTGGCGCGCGTGCCCCGGCTCGAGGTGCGCAGTCCCGGCGCGGTGCGCAGCGCCCAGCGGGGCGCGGAGCCCGATCCGCGCGTCATCGGCCGGCGGCTGAACGTGCGGTACATGGTGGAGGGCGATTTCCAGCGGGGCGGTGACCGCATCCGCATCTCCGTGCGCCTGGTCGCCGTGCCGAGCGGGACCCAGCGCTGGAGCGAGTCGTACACCCGGCCCTCGGCGGACCTGCTGGGCGTCCAGGAGGAGATCGCCCGGTCGGTCGCGACGGCGATCGCCGGGCAGCTGCTGCCGCAGGAGCGGACCGTGCTGGCCGTCCGGCCGACGCGGAATCCGGAAGCGTACGACCATTTCCTGCGCGGCAACTTCCTGCTGGCCCGCCGCTCGCCGGATGGCGTGGCCCGGGCCATCGAGCAGTACACGGCCGCGGTCCGCCTCGACCCCACGTTCGCGCAGGCGCAGGCGCGCATCGCCCTCGGCTACGCGCTGTACCTCGACTGGGGCTGGGCATTCCCCGGCCTCGCGCCTGACAGCATGCTGGCACGCGGTGTCCGCGCGGCAGACCGCGCGCTGGCGCTGGATTCGCTGTCGGCCGACGGCTGGATGATGCGCGGCTATCTGCTCGCCTTCCGCAGCCCGCGGACCCTGGACGGCGTGTTCGAGGCACTCGAGCGCTCGACGGTGCTGGATCCGCGCAACCCGGAGGCGTGGCACCAGTACGGCTCGTGGCTTGCCACGGCGGGCCGGCTGGACGAGGCGATCGCCGCCGGGCGGCGGGCGCTGGCGCTCGAACCGGGGCGGCCAGTCAGCTTCCTGCTCCTCGGCAACTCCTTCGAACCGCTGCGCCAGGACGCGGAGGCGCGCCTCGCCTACGACAGCACCATCGCGGCCGACCCGACGTTCTACGCGGCCCTGTCGTTCCGCACCTTCGTCCGCCTTCGGTCCGGCGATGTGGCCGGCGCCCGCGCGGATGCCGAAGCGGCGCTGCGGCTCAGTCCGCCGGGCGAGGAGTACTACGGCCTCGCACCCATGGCGGCGGTTGCGGCGCGCGCCGGCGACAGCGTGGAGGCGCGCCGGCTCATGGGGCAGGCACTCGCGCCCCTCGCGGCCCGCACACCGGGACCGCTGGTCGGCCAGATGATCGGGATGGGCCTGGTGGCGGCGGGGCAGAACTCCCTGGCGATGGATTTCCTCGAGCGCT
The DNA here is from genome assembly GCA_964550365.1 of uncultured Gemmatimonadales bacterium. GTDB lineage: Bacteria > Gemmatimonadota > Gemmatimonadetes > Gemmatimonadales > JACORV01 > DASXPG01. The sequence continues at coordinate 7,666 of CAZJZC010000117.1, forward strand.
GCGAACCGAAGGGCGCCGTGCTGTGGATCTCCCTCCAGTACCCGGCATTCGATGCGCTGCGCACCGACCCCCGGTTCCAGCGCCTGGTGGCTGAGAGCCGGCCGCCGGGGGCCCGATGAGCATGAGCACGGAGCGGCTGGGGAGCCGGTGCGCTCGGATCGCCGGATGGACCGTGGTCCTGTGTGCCGGTGCGGCGCT
>CAZJZC010000118.1:0-7854 GCA_964550365.1 uncultured Gemmatimonadales bacterium
CTCCTCGCCGGCACGGCCGCGCTCGCCTCGGCGCAGACCCCCCGCCGCGCCACCCGCGGCGCCCGGCCCGCGGTCACGGCGACCCGGCCCGCGCTGACCATCTGGAACGCGGTCAGCACCGGCGCGGCCCACACCTGCGCCCTCGACAACACCGGCCAGGCCTTCTGCTGGGGCGAGAACGCCCAGAAGCGCCTCGGCATCGCCGATTCGGTCAACCAGCGCCGGCCCGTGAAGGTCGAGACGCCTCAGCGCTTCCGCGCCCTCTCGGCCGGCGACGCCGAGACGTGTGGCCTGAGCGAGGCGGGCGCCGCGGTCTGCTGGGGCGGCAGCTATCCCGGCAGTCCGCCGCGTTCGGTGGGCGGCGAGGCGCGCTACCGCATCCTGCGCGTGGATTTCAACTCGTGCGCGGTGGATACCGCCGCCGCCGGCTTCTGCTGGGGCTCCAACACCGGCGGCCAGCTGGGCGTGGGGGCGGCGGTCGTGCTGGCCGCCTCGCCGCAGGCCGTCGCGGGCGGCCTGCGCTGGCGCGACATCCAGCCGTCGCGGTCCTTCTCGTGCGGCCTGGCGGCCGACGGCGCCGCCCACTGCTGGGGCCGCGGCACCGACGGCGAACTCGGCAGCGGCCGGGTCCAGTCGAGCGCCGTGCCGGTGCCGGTGGCCGGCGGCCGGACCTACGGCTCGCTGGCCGTGGGCGACGGGCACGCCTGCGCCCTCACGACCGGCGGCAAGGCCTGGTGCTGGGGCAGCGGAGCCTCGGGCGCCCTCGGCAACGGCAGCGCCCAGAACGCGCCCGAACCGGTCGCCGTGGCCGGCGGCCTGGCGTTCCGCGCCCTGGCGGCCGGCCTGGGCTTCACCTGCGGCCTCACCGTCCGCGGCCGAGCCTGGTGCTGGGGCCGCAACAACCTGGGCATGCTCGGCAACGGGTCCACCCAGGCGAGCACCACGCCGGTCCAGGTGGCCGGGACACTGGCCTTCCGCGACATCGCCGCGGGCCGCGACCACGTCTGCGCCCTCACCGAGGACTCGGTGGTCCATTGCTGGGGCTCGAACGACATCGGCCAGCTCGGCGTGAGCCGCACCAGCGTGTGCCGGGTGCCGGCCGCCGGCGGCAGGACCGAGATCGTGCAGTGCGCGCTGACGCCCACCAGGCTCCAGGAACCCCGCCCGGAGTCGGGCCGCTAACCGCGCCTCCCGGCCCGCCGGGCCTCACCCGGCGGCGTTGCCCTAAAGCATTAGCCCGAATACGTTTGGACGCATGACCTCAAGCACAGGCACAGCCATCGCGTGGGCCGATGGGGCCTACGACGTCCCCGACCAGCCCACCATCCCGTTCATCGAAGGCGACGGCACCGGCCGTGACATCTGGAAGGCGAGCGTCCGGGTGTTCGACGCCGCCGTGGCACGAGCCTCGGGCGGCAAACGGAAGGTCCACTGGCTCGAGGTGCTGGCCGGCGAGAAGGCCTTCAATCAGACCGGCAGCTGGCTGCCCGAGGCCACCCTCGAGGCCATCAAGCGGTACCGGGTCGCCATCAAGGGGCCGCTCACCACGCCGGTCGGGACCGGCATCCGCTCGCTCAACGTGGCCCTGCGCCAGATCCTCGACCTCTATGCCTGTGTGCGGCCGGTCCGCTGGTTCGAGGGCGTGCCGGCGCCGGTCACGCGGCCGCAGGACCTCGACGTGGTCATCTTCCGGGAGAACACGGAGGACGTCTACGCCGGCATCGAGTACCAGGCCGGCAGCGCCGAGGCGAAGCAGCTCCGCGACTTCCTGACGACGACGTTCAAGGCGCGCATCCGCGAGGACAGCGCCATCGGCATCAAGCCGATGAGCGCCTTCGGCTCCAAGCGCCTGGTGGCGGCGGCCATCCAGTACGCCCTGGACCGGAAGCGGCCGTCGGTCACGCTGGTCCACAAGGGCAACATCATGAAGTTCACCGAGGGCGCCTTCCGCGACTGGGGCTACGAGGTCGCCCGGGAGCGGTTCGGCGACCGCACCGTGGCCGAGGCCGACCTCACGGGTGCGGCGGGCGGGAAGGTCGTCATCAAGGACCGCATCGCCGACAGCGTGTTCCAGCAGGTGCTGTTGCGGCCGAAGGAGTACGCGGTCATGGCCACGCCGAATCTCAACGGGGACTACCTGAGCGACGCCTGCGCCGCGCAGGTCGGCGGGCTGGGCCTGGCGCCGGGCGCCAACATCGGCGACGGGTTCGCCGTGTTCGAGGCCACCCACGGCACGGCGCCCAAGTACGCCGACCTCGACAAGATCAACCCCGGCGCGGTCATCATGTCGGGGGTGATGATGTTCGAGCACCTCGGCTGGGACGACGTGGCGGCGCTCATCGTGAAGGGGTTCGAGGGCGCCATCCGCTCCAAGCACGTGACCTACGACCTGGCCCGGCAGACCGAGGGCGCCACGGAAGTGTCCACGTCGGCCTTCGCCGACCGGATCATCGGGATGATGGCATGAACTACCGGGTCCTGGCGGTCGGCGCGCAGGTGAGCGGTGAGAAGCTGCTGGCGATCGCGGTGCCGAAGCAGGCCGGGAAGGTCCTGCCGGCGGAGCTGGCCGGCTGGGACGCGCCCTCGAACGGCGTGCTGACGCGGCTGTTCGCCTCGGGCGACTTCACCGGCGCCAAGGACGAGACGGCGCACGTCTACCTGAGCGGCGCGGGGCCCGAGCGGCTGCTGCTGGTCGGCACCGGCAAGAGCGCCGCCGAGTGCGGCCGGACCCAGGTGCGGCGGGCCGCGGCCGTGGCCGGCCGCCGGGCGCGCGCCCTGGGGACCGGCGCGGTGGCCTTCGCCATGCCCGCCACCTTCCGGCCCCAGCTCGATGCCCGCGAGCTGGCGCAGGTGGCGGCCGAGGGGATGGGGCAGGGCGCCTGGTTCTTCGACGAGATGAAGAAGCCGGCCGAGGACCGGAAGGCGCCGGTCGAGAGCATCACCGTGGTGGTCGAGAGCGGCGAGCGGACCGAGGCCGAGGCCGGCTTCGCCATCGGCCAGGCCGTGGCCGAGGGCCAGTCGCTGGCGCGCCGGCTCCAGGTCCTGCCGCCCAACGCCTGCACGCCCGAGTTCCTGGCGCGCACGGCGGTGGAGCTGGGGGCGCGGCACGGGTTCACCGTCACGGTGATGGACCGCGGCCAGCTCCAGAAGGAGGGCTTCGGCGCCCTGCTGGCCGTGGCCCAGGGCTCGGCGACCGAGCCGCGGTTCATGACGCTCGAGTACCGCGGCAACGGCGACGCCAAGCCCGTGGCCCTGATCGGCAAGGGCATCACCTTCGATACCGGCGGCATCAGCATCAAGCCGGCGGCGCAGATGGACGACATGAAGTACGACATGTCGGGCGCGGCCGCGGTGCTGGGCGCCATGGAGGCGATCGGCCGGATCAAGCCGAAGGTGAACGTGGTGGCGCTGGTCCCTTCGTGCGACAACATGCCGAGCGGCACGGCCATCCGCCCGGCCGACGTGGTGAAGAGCCACTTCGGCAAGACCATCGAGATCGTGAACACCGACGCCGAGGGCCGCCTGATCCTGGCCGACGCCCTCAGCTGGGCCCGGCGCTTCACGCCGGCCGCGGTGCTCGACGCCGCGACGCTCACCGGCGCGGCGCTGTTCGTCACCGGGCACCACGCCAGCCCCATCATGGGCAACGACGAACTGCTGGTGGAAGAGGTGCGGCGCGCCAGCGAGCGCTCGGGCGAACGGGTCTGGCCGCTGCCCATGTACGACGAGATCCGCGAGCAGAACAAGAGCGACATCGCCGACGTCAAGAACAGCGGCGGCCGCACGGCGGGGACCATCACGGCGGGCTGGTTCCTGCGCGAGTTCGTGGACGGCTTCCCCTGGGTCCACATCGACGTGGCCGGCACGGCCTACACCGACACCGACTCGCCGCCGCTGGCCAAGGGGCCGGCGGGCACGCCGACCCGGCTGTTCGTGGAGTTCGTGCTGGGCAGGGCGTGAGGCACACGGGCGGGCGGAAGGGTCGCGGCAGGACCGGGGCGGCGGCGGTGATCGCCGCCGCCCTGTTGCTGTCGGCGCCGGCGGCGAGCGTGCTGAGCGCGCAGGAGCCGGCGCCCGCGCCGGTGCCGCAGCCGCGCCCCGCGCCCGACACCGCGCGACCCGTGCCGGCTCCGCCGCCGCCCGATACCGTGCGCGGACCCGGTGAGGGCCTGCCCGCGCCCCAGGGTCCGCCCCAGGCCGTTCCCGACTCGCTCGACCCCGACAGCCTGCGGCCCCCGATGCCGGCCTTCGGCCCGGCCCCCGGTCCGCTGCCGGCCGGCCGCCGGGTGGTCTTCACCCGCGCCGACGTGAAGTGGTCGGGCGCCTTCACCCTCGGCGACCTGCTGAACGAGATCCCCGGCGTGTTCGTGGTGCGGGCCGGCTGGTACGGTCAGCCCGAAGTGGTGGCCTATGCGGGCCAGGGCTCGGCGTCGGTCGAACTCTACTGGGACGGGTATGCGCTCGACGGGCTGGGGGCCGACTCGCTCGGCTTCGACGGCGGCCGCTTCGACCTGGGCCTGTACGAGCGCATCGAGGTCGAGGTCCTCCCCAGCGTCCTGCGGGTGCACCTCATCAGCGACACCCAGCGCCCGCGGCGGCCGCGCACCGAGGTGAGCTTCTCGACCGGCGACGCGGCCACCAACGCCTACCGGGTGCGCTACCTCAACCGCTTCCGCAACGGCTTCGGCCTGGGGCTGGGCGTCAGCTACTTCGGCACCCAGGGGCCGACCACGTCGCGCGGCAAGGTGACCGACCTGGGCCTGTGGGCCAAGGCCACCTGGACGCCGTCGGACCTGTTCGGCGTGGAGTACCAGGCGGTGCGCCGCACCGTCGAACGCGAGGCGCTGGCGCCCACCCAGGGAAGCGGCGCGTCCATCGACGGGTTCGGCGCCAACCGGACCGACAGCTTCCTGCGGGCCTTCGCCGCGAGCCGGGCCGACGGCTACGGCTGGCGGCTCGACGCCCAGCTGGGCGCCTCGAGCTGGTCCGACAGCGCCGGGACGTCGGTGAGCCGGGTCGCTCAGGCGGCGATCGACGTGTCCTACCGGGGGCGCCGGTGGTCGGGCGAACTGCTCACGCGCCAGCGGGACGGCGTCAACCCGTTCGATGCCACGCTCCGCGGCTCCTGGAGCCCCGTGCGGCCCGTCACGCTCTCGGGCCTGGCCCGGCGGCGCTGGGTCCTGGGCGGCGGCACCCTGACCGAGACCGACGCCGGCGCGAGCGTGCGGCCGCTCGGCGCCCTGGTGCTGCACGGCGACCTGCGCTGGCGGCGGCTGGACGACTCGGTCCTCACCACGGTGGACACGGTCCAGCGGGTGCAGGACTGGGACCTGGGCGCCGGCTTCCAGTCGCGGCGGCTGGGCCTGGACGTCACGGTCGGCCGGCACGGCGCCTTCCAGGCGCCGCTCTTCGGCCAGTTCGACGCCGAACTGCCGGTGCTCACGACCACGGGCGCGACGAGCGTCACCGCGTCGTGGCGGCTGTCGCCGGCCCGCTGGCTCACGCTGAGCGGCTGGTACCGCCACCCGCTGGGCGACACCACCTCGGCCTTCGAGCCGCCGCACCACTCGCTCACCCGGCTGACGTTCCGGTCCATGTTCCTGCCGCACTTCCGCCAGGGCGCCTTCGACGTCATGGGACGGGTGGAGATGGAGGCCTGGGGCCACGGCCTGGCGGCGGTGGACACCGCCGGCAATGCCATCGTCCTTCCGGGCAAGACGGTGTTCAACTTCCACGTCCAGTTCCGGCTGGTGGGGGCGGTGATCTTCTACACCATCCGGAACCCCCAGCTGGTGCGCTACAGCCTGATCCCGGGCTTCGAGATGCCCCGCAGCCAGCAGCGCTTCGGGATCATGTGGGAGTTCGTGAACTGACTGAGGGGTTGGGGTGGGGGTTGGTGTGTGGGGTTGGGATGGGGAGAGGTGAGGGGTGATGGGTGATAGGGGTGATGGGTCACTTCAGCGCCAATCCGAATCACCCATCGCCCATCACCCCTCACCGACCCATCACCACCTATCACCCCTCACCGACCTATCACCCCTTATCACCCATCACCCCTCACCTCTCCCTATCCCCACCCTGTTCACCTACCCCCACCCCTACCCGCATCCCCTTTCGTTCCGGGTTATATTGTAAGGCTGTCTCCCCGAAGGGATTGCATGCCGATTCGCAGCATGACCGGCTTCGGTGCCGCCGAGGGTCCGGTCTCGGGCGGGCGGTTGCGCGTCGAACTGCGCAGCGTGAACCATCGGCACCTCAACGTGCAGCTCAAGGTGCCGGGGCCCCTGCTGGCGCTGGAGTCCGACATCCGCGAGCGGCTGCGGGCGCACCTGGAGCGCGGGGCCGTGACGGTCTGGGCCGGCTGGGCCGAGGAGCCGGCGGCCAACGGCGGCGTCGAGGTCGACGTGGAGCGGGCCAGGGCCGTGGTGGACTCCCTGCGCGCCGTGGGGCGCACGCTGGGTATCGTCGGCGACGTGGACCTCGCCACGGTGGCGCGGATCCCCGACGTGGTGCGGGTGGCCCGCAGCGACACGCCGATCGAGCCGGCCGAGGTCCTGGCGGTGCTCGAGGACGCCTCGCGCGAACTGGCCGCCATGCGTGAGCGCGAGGGCACGGTCCTGGCGGCCGATCTGCTGGCGCGGCTGGCGGTGCTGTCGGCCCAGGCCGCGGCGGTCCGGGCCCGGGCGCCCGCGCGGCTCGCCGCCGAGGTCGAGCGGCTGCGGCGCAACGTGCAGGAGCTGGCGGCCGGCGTGGCGCTCGACGAGGGCCGGCTGGCGCAGGAGGTGGCCCACCAGGCCGACCGGCTCGACATCACCGAGGAACTGGTGCGGTTCGAGGCCCATGTCGAGGCCATCCGGCAGTCGTTCGCGGCCGACGGCGCGGTGGGCAAGCGGCTCGGGTTCCTGCTCCAGGAGCTGGGACGCGAGACCAACACCATCGGCTCCAAGGCGAACGACGCGGCCATCGCCGAAGCCGTGATCGTCATGAAGGGCGAGCTCGAGAAGATGCGCGAACAGGTCGAGAACCTGGAGTGACGCCGTTCCCGCTGGTCCTCAGCTCGCCCTCGGGCGGTGGCAAGACCACCATCGCGAAGAGCCTGCTGGCGGCCCGCGAGGATCTGGGCTACTCGGTCTCGGCCACGACCCGTGCGCCGCGCGCCGGCGAGACCGACGGGAAGGACTACTTCTTCCTGAAGCGGCCCGAGTTCGAGCGGCGGGTGAAGCAGGGCGCCTTCGTCGAGTGGGCCGAGTACGGCGGCCAGCTCTACGGCACGCTCAGGGCCCAGCTGGAGCAGGTGATGGCCTCGGGCCGCCACGTGGTGCTCGACATCGAGATCCACGGGGCGCGCGAGGTGAAGCGCCTGTTCCCGGAGGCGGTGCTGGTCTTCATCGTCCCGCCCTCGGCGCAGGAACTGATGCGCCGGCTCGGCGGGCCGACCGGCAGCCGCGCCGCGAACCTCGAGAGCCGCCTGCGGCGGGCCGTCGAGGAGCTGGCCTCGGCCAGCTGGTACGAGTATGTCGTGGTGAACGCGGACCGGACCACGGCGGTGGCCGAGGTGGCCGCCATCCTGGACGCCGAGGCCCGGCGGCCGGCCCGCAACCCGGACCTGATGACCCAGCTCGGCGAGCTGGCCCGCGACGTCGCGGCGCTCGCCGATTCGCTCAGCACCAAGGAGAGTTGACAGATGCGCGTGTTCACCCCGGTCGAGATCGCCAGGCAGGCGGGCAACAAGTACGTGGGCGTCCTGGTGGCGGCGAAGTTCGCCCGCTTCGTCAACGACTTCCCGCGCGACCGCTCCTTCCAGTACGAGAAGAAGCTGACGACGACCTCGCTCGAGGAGCTGTCGAGCGGCGC
>CAZJZC010000119.1:0-7782 GCA_964550365.1 uncultured Gemmatimonadales bacterium
GCCGATGTCACCGTGTTCGACCCGCTGACGGTCAACGACCGGGCCACGTTCGAGGATCCGCACCAGACCGCGACCGGCATCCGCTACGTGCTGGTCAACGGTCGGTTCACCCTGGACGACGGCCGCCTGACCTCCGAGCGGCCGGGCCGCCCCCTGCTGGGCCCCGGGGCCGGGCGATGACCCTGACGACCCTCCTGGGAGCCGCCCTGCCGCTGGCGGCCCTGTTCCTCGCCTGGGCCTGGGCGTCCAACGGCCGGCGGCTGAACGGCGCCGCCGCCCTGGTCGTCCTGGCCGAATCGCTGACGCTCACCCTGCTGGCGGCGCTCTGGTTCGGCTCGCTCGGCAGCGGCGGGTGGCTCCTGATCTTCCTCCTGCTCGGGGCGCTCGTGGGAGGGGCCGAACGCGGACTGCGTTCTGCGTTCCTGCGTTCCGGCGGGCGCTCGGAAGCCGTCGGGTTCGGCCTGGCCGTGGCGCGGTATCTTCTCGCCGGAGCCCTGCTCGCTTGGCGCATCGGCTAGAGGCCGGTACCTTACCGCGCCTATGAACCCAGTCCACCGGTCTCTCGAGCGGGTCGCCGCCTATTACGCCGACCGCTCGACACGGCCCGCCATCGTCGCGCGGCGGCTGTTGGAGACCCCCCGTGCCGACGACGAGAGGCTGGCGCACCAGCTGGTGCGAGAGCGCCGCGCGCGCCAGCGCGCCGACGGCAGTGTGGCCGGGGACCTGGTGGCCACGGCCTGGCTCGTCTGGGAACTGCTGGACCTCGAACTGCCGGCCGACAACCCTGCCATCGCCCGGGCCACCAGGTGGCTCATGGCCAGGCAGGACAAGCCGGGGGCCTACGCGCCCCATGTGCCCCGGCGCGGCGAGCCCGATCCCCGATGGGAGGCCATGGGCGGCTTCTTCGCCTACCGCACCACGGGCCGCAAGATCCGCCGGCTGGCGCTGCCGAGCGGCGCGGCCGTCTCGGGCGACGCGGCCTCGCGGTTGCTGGCCTCGTGCTTCGCACTGCGCTCGGTGCTGCGGGCCGGGCACACCGAGGACACGCTGGTCCGCCGCCACGTCGGCAGCCTCCTGGCCCTGCCGAAGCTGTGGGACACCTGGGGCGGCACCTGGAATCCGACCCTGATGGTGACGGCGCTCTCCGCGGTGGCCTGGTCGCCGCTCCCGTTCCGCAACCAGCTGCCGATCCTGGCCGAGCACCTGGCGCTCAACCAGAAGCCGGACGGTACCTGGCGGAACCTCGACGTGGTCAACGGTGTCGAGGCCCTGGTCGACGTACCCCTGCCACAGGCCCGCGAGGCCGTCGCGCTGGCGGCGCCGAAGCTCGCCAAGATGCAGTCCCAGAACGGCGGCCTCGGCTCCGGCGCGACGGCGGAGGAGCGGACGCTGGTGGCCCTGCGCGCCTGGTTGATCGCGCGGGAATACGCCTGAGGGGCCCGGCGGACCACTCCTTCGCCGCGCCCGGTCTCCTGCAGGATCGATCCTCACGCCCGAGGCACCGGTGAGCGACACGCCACGCGACCAGCGTCCCGCCATCCGACTCAGCACGCTCAGTCACGGCGCCGGTTGAGCCTGCAAACTCGGCCCCGCCGAACTGGCGCAGGTCCTGCGCCACGTGCCCCCGATCAGCCGACCCGACGTGCTCGTGGACGCGAGCACCGGGGATGATGCGGCCGTCGTCCGGCGGCCCGACGGCAGCGCCCTCGTGCTCACGACGGACTTCTTCACGCCGATCGTGGACGACGCGGCGGACTTCGGGCGCATCGCGGCGGCCAACGCGCTGTCGGATGTCTACGCCATGGGCGGCCAGCCGCTGTACTGCCTCTCGCTGGTCGGCTGGCCCCGCGAGAAGCTGCCCCTCAGCATGCTCGGCGAGGTTCTGAAGGGCGCGGCCGAGGTGGTCGGCGCCGCGGGCGCGGCGATCGTCGGCGGCCACTCGATCGACGATCCGGAGCCCAAGTTCGGCATGGTCGTGGTGGGCGAGGTGGACCCGGCGGCCATGACCACCAACGCGGCCGCGCGGGCGGGCGACCGGCTGGTGCTCACGAAGCCGCTCGGCTCGGGCATCGTGGCCACGGCCATCAAGCGGGGTGCGGCATCGCCGGACGTGATCCTGGCCGCGGTCGCCGCCATGACCACGCTCAACGCCGGGGCCGCCGAGGCCGCGCGCGAGGCCGGGGTGCGCGCCGCCACCGACGTCACCGGCTTCGGCCTGCTCGGCCACCTGCGTTCCATGCTGTCGGCCAGCGGCTGTTCGGCCGACCTCGACGCCGGTGCCGTGCCGCTGCTGCCCGGCGTGCGCCCGCTGGTCGAGGCCGGCTGCGTGCCCGGCGGGACGACCCGCAACCTCGAATCGGTCGCCGCCACCACGGCCTTCGCCGCCGGGCTGGCGCAGACCGACCGCATCCTCCTGGCCGACGCCCAGACGTCCGGCGGACTGCTGCTGGCGGTGGCGCCGGATGCGCTCGCGGGCCTGCTCGCCGGCCTGCGGGCCCGGGCCACGCCGGCGGCCGCCGTCATCGGCACCGTGACGGCGGGCTCACCCGGCCGGATCACCGTCCGCTCGGCTTGACTTCGCCCCCGGCGCGGGCCATCCTCGCCTCATGTTCACCCGTCTCCTCGTTGGGCTGGACGGCTCACCGGGGGCGGAGGCCGCGCTGACCGCCGCGCTCGACCTCGGCCGACGGTTCTCCTCCACCATCGTTCTCGCCGCCGTGACCGACCTGAGGGCGCTCGAGGCGCCGCTGCTGGGCGGCGGCCCCATGCTGCTCGGCGAGGGTCCCCCCGCCCTGCCGGACGTGACCGGGCTGCAGCAGGTGCTGGAGGAACGGGCGCGCGCACTCCTCGAACAGGCCGCCGAGCGCGTCCGCGGCGCCGGACTCGCGTTCGAGTCGGTGCAGGCCTCGGGACTGGTGGCCGACGTCCTGCTCGACCTGGTGGAGCAGGCCGAAGCGCTGGTCGTCGGGAGGCGCGGCGAGGTCCACGTCTCGCCGGGTGCCATCGGCGCCGAGACGTCCAGGCTCATGCGGCGTTCGCCCAAGCCGGTCATGGTGGCGGGCGAGCGCCCCTCGCCGTGCGAGCGGCCGGTCGTCGCGTACGACGGCGGCGAGACCAGCGCGTCCGCGCTGAGCTTCGCGGCCCGGTACGCCGAGGCGGTCGGCGTGCCGGTCGACGTCGTGCACGTCACCGACGACGTCCACGAGGGCGACGCCCTGCTGGCCCGTGCCGGCGCCTACCTCTCCGGTGCGCACGTCGAGTATCAGACCCACCGCCTGCACGGCCCCGTGGCCCCGACCCTGGCCGCCCACGTGGCCGGCACCGGCGGCGACCTGCTGCTCGTCGGCGCGCACGGCGGCCGCAAGCGCCGCTCCTGGTCCATCGGCTCCCACGCCGAGAAGCTGGTGCGCGCGACGCCCGTCCCGGTCATCATCGTTCGATGACGGTCGTGGTGCACGCCGACGAGGCGTGCCTCGGCAACGGCCGCGACGGCGCCACGCCCGGCGGGGCCGGCGGCCTGGTCGAGATCCGGCGGCCCGGGGGCGTCGCGCGGCGCGACTACTTCCTCTCCGAGCCCGACACCACCAACAACCGCATGGCCATCCGCTCGGCCATCGCCGCCATCGAACTGCTGGCCGTGAAGGGCCGGCCGGTCGCGTTCGAGTTCGTCTCCGACTCCGAGTACCTGGTCAAGGGCATGAACGAATGGATGGCCGGCTGGAAGCGGCGCGGCTGGCGCAACGTCAAGAACACGGAGCTGTGGCAGGAACTCGAGGAGGCGGCCGGACCGCACGACATCCGCTGGCGCTGGGTGCGCGGCCACGCGCAGGACCCGCGGAACGAGTACGCCGACTTCCTGGCCACGAGCGCGGCCCGCCGGCAGTCGCACAGCGAGGGCCTGGTCGAATCGGGATTCCTGGCGTGGCTGGACGGACAGCGCGCCAAGGGCCGGTACGCCGACTTCGATCCGGATGCCTAGCGGCTAGTTGTTCGCCGCCCCCTGCGCGATCCAGTTCTTGATGGTCTGCACGATGGGCTGGGGCATGGGGGTGCCCGTCAGCGGCATGCGATACGGGTAGCCGCCCCGCACCGTGAGGTCGGTGCTCATCACCCGGGGCAGGAACGAGTTCACCGAGTCGCCGGGGATCACCAGCTGGCCGCAGCAGCTGGTGAGCTGGCCGACCACGTTGGCGTACGACGAGTCCGTCGTGAGGTTCAGCCCCTGCTGGGGGCTGGTGCCGCCATGGCAGGCGCCGCTCGAGGCGCAGGTCGCGTTGAGGATCGGCGCGATGTCGTTGCGCCACGAGGGCGTCGCGACGGCCGTCGTGATGCGCCCGATGGCCGGCTCGGTGCTCACCAGCTCACAGCCGGCGAGCGCCGCGGCCGCCGCCAGCGCCGCCAGCCGCATGCTAGCGCGCACGCGGACCTCCGAGCGCCAGCGCCGCCCGGCCGCGCATGGTGATCACCGCGCCGGGCGAGGCATACAGCTCGGCGCCCAGCCGCAGGCGCCCGGCAGGCGCCCAGGCGGCGCCCACGGCCGCGTGCACCCGGGTCAGCGTGGCCGACAGCCGCTCGTGGTCGTCGAGCGCCGGCAGGCCGGCCGCGTTCCCGCTGCCCCTCGTGTAGTTGACGTCGAAGTGCATCCGGTGCCGGCCGGCTCCCGCCAGCAGGTAGGGCTCGATGCGGTGCCGGCGCCAGCCGGTCCACACCAGCGCCGCCTGCGCCGAGAGCGAGAACGGCGCCACCCGGTCGTCCGAGAGCGCGCCCGCGAAGCAGGTCTGGTTGGCCGGATCGGCGATGTCGTCCGCGCCGCAGGTGATGGCGGCGTCCAGCGTGCCGACCGTCGTCGCGGCCCGCAGGACCCCGGCCCAACGGCCGTCCGGCGCGCCGAGCCGCCACGAGAGGGCGAGGGCGGCCACGTTGGCCTGGACACCGCACACGGTCACCGGTGGCGTCCAGCCCGCCTCGATGCCCAGGGCGCCGATGGCGCGCGAGGCCGTGAGCCGCGGAAAGACGGGACAGCGGTTGGTGTCCTCCAGCTTGGTCCCGCCGAAGCCCACGGCGCGGTCCTCGGCGCTCAAGGGCGGGATGAACCCGAGCGAGCCGCCGACCTCCCAGCGCCCGGCCCGGTCGGCCAGTCCGACCGGCGTGAACTCCATGATGGCGGCGTAGTAACCGAGCACCTGCGCCTGCGGGTCGCCGGAGGGCAGATGGCGGCGCTCCTGCGCCGACAACGCGACGGCGCCGGCGGTCAGGAGCAGGGCCGTGAGGGCCGTTCTGCTTGACAAGGACACGCCAGCCAATCTAACGTGCCGCCCCATCACCGCGAGCCCACCCCCCGTGGCCGATCCCGGCGCCTCACCGAACCTCGTGGAACGGCTGTTCCGCCGCCTGGTCGAGAACCTCACGGCTCTCGATCCCGGGGCCCTGCACCGTCCGGTCGCGCTGGCCGACATCCACGAGCGGCTGGTGCCCTACCGCACCCATCGCACCCAGCTCGGGTTCGACACCAGCGAGGACTACGAGCTGACCGTCATGCGCCTGCTGGCCGGCGACGGCGGCTTCGCCACGGTCTATCCCGACGACGTGCGCGAGGCGCTGGTCCGGGAGATCGCCGCCGTCAACCCCGAGACGGGCCTGTTCCGCAACTTCCCCGAGGCCACGGTCCTGCTGGACCCCGAGCGCGCCGCCGAGGTGACCGGCGCCGCGCCGCCACGGGAAGCCGACGTGGTCGCGGCCCCCGGCCGGCCCGAGCCGCCGGCGCCCCAGCCGCGCGGCCCGCCGCCGGCCTACGCGACACCGGCCTACGCGACGCCGGACGCCGACGTCGATGAGGCCGATGCGGGCGACGACGATGCCCCGCCCTTCACGCTCGACGAGGCCGACGACGGGGAGCCGGGCCTCCCGGTCGCGAGGCCCCGCGAAGTGGCGCCGGTCAGCGCGCCGTGCTCCTACTGCGGCGCCAACCTGCCCATCGGCCGGACCGTGCTGTTCTGCCCGCACTGCGGCCAGAACGTCGGCGTGGTCCACTGCCCGACCTGCGGCAGTGAGCTCGACGTCGGCTGGCAGTTCTGCATCGCCTGCGGCCTGAAGGTCACCGGCCTCTGATGCGGCGCTACCGCATCGCGGCCATCCCCGGCGACGGCATCGGCCCCGAGGTCGTGGACGCCGGGCTGACCGTCCTGGGCGCCGCGGCCCGGCATTTCGGCTTCGCGCTCGACGTCGAGCGGCTGCCCTACTCGGCCGATCACTACCTCGCCACCGGCGAGACCCTGCCCGATCGCGCCTTCGAGCACCTCAGCAACGACGTCGACGCCATCCTGCTCGGCGCGGTGGGCGACCCGCGGGTCCCCGGGAACGAGCACGCCCGCGACATCCTGCTGGGCCTGCGATTCCGGCTCGACCTGTACATCAACCTGCGGCCCGTGCAGCTGCTGCATCCCGACATCACGCCCCTCAAGTCGGGCGCGCCCATCGACTTCGTCATCTTCCGCGAGAACACCGAGGGCGTCTATCTCGCCAAGGGCCGCATCGGCGGCGGCGAGTACGTGGCCGAGGAGATCAACACCGAGAAGGGCGTGTCGCGCATCATCCGGGCCGCCTTCGAGCACGCGAGAGCGCATGGCCGCACCCGGGTCACCATGAGCGACAAGGCCAACGCGATCCCGGCGCACCGCGTCTGGCAGGAGCAGTTCCGGGCGGTCGCGGCGGACTTCCCCGGCATCGCGACCGAGCACCGGTTCGTGGACGCGCTGGCGCTCGAGCTGGTGCGCGAGCCGCAGCGCTTCCAGGTCATCGTGACCAACAACCTCTACGGCGACATCCTCTCCGACCTCGGCGCCGGACTGGTCGGCGGCCTCGGCCTGGCCGCCAGCGCCAACCTGCACCCCGGCCGGCCCGGCCTCTTCGAGCCGGTCCACGGGTCGGCGCCGCCGCTGGCCGGGAAGAACGTGGCCAACCCGTTCGCCACCGTGCTCAGCGGCGCCATGATGTTCCGCGAACTGGGCCAGGCCCAGGCGGCCGCGGCCCTCGAGGCCGCGGTGCGTGCCGCGCTGGCCGCCGGCGTCCGCACGCCGGACATCGGCGGCACCAGCGGCACCCGCGAAGCGGCCGCGTGGCTCGCCGAGCGCGTCGGCACGCCGTAAGTCGAGCGCACACCCCACCTTCGCCGTTCGCTTGCCGCTCCCTTCCGCCCGGGGCGATAATTGAAGGCTGGCCGGTGATCGGCCGGCCCGACCCCGACGAGCGGAGTTCGCGCACAGATGAAGACGCAGGGCAAGGACCAGGACGTGGTGTTCCTGAGCGGCGTGCGGACGCCGTTCGGCACCTTCGGCGGCACCCTCAAGGACTTCAGCGCCATCGACCTCGCGGCCGAGGCGTCGAAGGTCGCCCTCGAGCGCTCGGGCGTGGCCCCGGGCGACATCGACCACGCGGTGTTCGGCAACGCGCTCCAGACCTCGGCCGACGCCATCTACTTCGCCCGCCACGTGGCGCTCAAGGCGGGGCTGCCCATCGAGGTGCCGGCATTGACCGTGAACCGCCTGTGCGGTTCGGGCTTCGAGGCCATCACCCAGGGCGCCCAGCAGATCCTGCTCGGGGAGTCGCAGGCCGTCCTGTGCGGCGGCGGCGAGTCCATGAGCCAGGCGCCCCACGTGGTGCGGGGTGCGCGCTGGGGCCTGCGCCTGGGCCCCTCGGCCCAGATGGAGGACCTGCTGTGGGAGTCGCTGAAGGACCCGCAGTGCGGCTTCTCCATGGCCGAGACGGCCGAGAACCTGGCCGACA
>CAZJZC010000120.1:0-7713 GCA_964550365.1 uncultured Gemmatimonadales bacterium
GCGCTGATGAGGTTGTAGTGCTCCTCGCCGCCCTTGTCGTAGCGCGCGAAGCGCCGCTGGAGCGCGTCGGCGACGACCGACGCCGTCACCCGCCCGGCCCGGCCCACGTGCTCGGCCGCCGCCTCCAGCGCCGAGAGCGCGCGCCGCGCATCGCCGTCGGCCTCGCGCGCCAGCAGGGCCAGCGCGTCCTCGTCGGCGCTCAGGCCCAGCGCGCCCAGGCCGCGCTCGCCGTCGGCCAGGGCCCGGCGCACGAGGCCCAGGACCTCCTCCTCCGACAGCGGCTCGAGGACGAACACCCGGCAGCGCGAGAGCAGCGCGCCGTTGATCTCGAAGCTCGGGTTCTCCGTGGTCGCGCCGATCAGCGTCACGGTGCCCCGCTCCACGTGCGGCAGGAAGGCGTCCTGCTGGCCGCGGTTGAAGCGGTGGATCTCGTCGGCGAACAGGATGGTCCGCCGCCCCTGCAGGGCCAGCCGCTCCTCGGCCTCGCGGATGATCTCCCGCACCCGCGGCACACCTTCCGTGACGGCGCTGAACGGGACGAACTCGCGCTCGGTGTACCGCGCCAGGAGCAGGGCCAGCGTCGTCTTCCCCGAACCCGGCGGGCCCCAGAAGATCATCGACCCGACCTCGCCCCGGCGCACCGCCTCGCCGAGCGCCTTGCCCTCGCCGAGCAGGTGGCGCTGGCCGGCGAACTCCTCCAGCGTGCGCGGGCGCATGCGCGCGGCCAGCGGCTGCGCCGACTCGGGCGCGGTGAACAGGCCGGGCTGGGACGCCATCAGCCGCCCGCCGTGACGCGTTCGACGACGGCCCGCGCCGCCATGAACGCGCCGGCGCCCGCGAAGAACGCCAGCGGCAGGCGCCAGCCCTTCTTGCCCTGGAACTCGGGCACCAGGTTGGACGCGCCCACGTAGAGCGTCACGCCGGCCGAGAGCGCCAGGCCGTGCTCCCGCAGCACGCCGGCGACATCGGTGAGCACCACGCCGAGGATCGTCGCGGCGCCCAGCAGGGCCGCGGCCACATAGCCGCGGCGCGCCGTGCCGCCCGAGGCCAGCACCAGGCTGGAGACGGTGACGCCCTCCGGCAGCTTGTGCAGGGCGATGGCGACGAAGAACAGCAGGCCCAGCGCCGGGCTCACCAGGAACCCCGAGGCGATGGCCACGCCGTCGAAGAACGTGTGCAGCAGCAGCCCCAGCAGCGCGGCGTTGCCCGCCTGCGCGCTCACGGCGTGCGTCTCCTCGCCGAAGTGGAAATGGGGCGTGATGGTGTGCTGGGACAGGTGCACCAGCAGGTAGCCGAGCAGGATCACCGGCGCGGCGCTCATGGGATGCCGCTCGAGCGCCTCCGGCACGGCCGCCACCAGCGCCAGGGCCAGCATGAAGCCCGCCGAGAACGCCACCAGGCCCTCGATGACCCGCAGACCGAACCGCGCACTGCGGGCCACCACGAACGCGCCGGCCAGGTTGGCCAGGGCCGCGACGACGCCGTAGACGATCGCGGCGCTCACCGGGCCGCCGTGGCCAGAGCCAGCAGCCGCTCCCGGGTGTTCACCCCGGGGTCATCCAGCGCCGCCTCGAGCAGCCGCCTGAGCGCCACGCCGACCGCGGGGCCAGGCCCGATGCCGGCCGCCAGCAGGTCGTCGCCGCTCACCGCCAGGTCGCCGACCGACAGCGGCGCTCCCGAGGCGAGGACCGCCTCGACCGCCGCCGACGCCGCGGCGCGCCGCGCGGCGGGCGCCAGGCCGCCGAGCACGTCGTTCACCGCGCCCCGGTGACGCGAGAGCCATCGCCGCAGGGCGCGCGCATCGCCCGGATCGGGCAGGCCGTCATGCCAGCCGGCGAGCGCCGCGCCCACCCGCTGGCCGTCGTGGCTCGAGAACCGCAGCCGGCGCATCGCCTCCGCGGCCGCCGGCGGAGCGGCACCCGCGTGGAACAGGGCGGCGGCCGTCACCAGCACCCCATCCCGCGGCGCCACCTCGTCCAGCAGGGCGTCATCCGCGGGCGCAAGGCCCGCGAGCTCCGGCCACACCGACACCAGCACGCCCGCCTCGCGCCACAGCCCCGCGCCGGCCGCCGGCGCGCGCGTCATGGTCTTGACCCACTCGTCCCGCACCCGCTCGCGCGAGAGGTGCTCGAGGTCGCCGGCCGCCGCGCGGATGGCCTGCCAGGTGGCCGGCTCGATGCCGAAGCCGAGCGTGGCGGCGAACCTGAGTCCCCGCAGCACCCGCAGCCGGTCCTCGCGCAGCCGCTGAACGGGGTCGCCGACGGCGCGCACCAGCCGCCCGGCGATGTCGGCGCGGGCCGCGAACGGGTCGCGCAGTTCCCCCGTGACCGGGTGGACGGCCGCCGCGTTGATGGTGTAGTCGCGCCGGGCGAGGTCCTCGTCGAGCGAGACGCCGAATTCGACGACGGCATGGCGGCCATCCGTCCGGACGTCGCGCCGGAACGTGGTGACCTCGTGCGCCCGCCCGCCGGCATCCAGCACCGCCACGGTCCCGTGCTCGATCCCCACCGGCACGGTGCGCCGGAACAGCGCGACCACCTGCTCGGGCGTGGCGGAGGTCGCGATGTCGAAGTCGCCGGCGTGCAGCGGACCGCCCAGGTGCTGTTGCAGCAGGACGTCGCGCACGGCGCCGCCGACATACCACGCCTCGTGCCCGGCCGCGGCGAGCCGCGCGGCGATGCGGCCGACCTCGTCCGGGATCTGCCCTAGCGGGAAGCCCTCACCCACACAGCACGCTCCCGCCGTTCACGTTGAGGATCTCACCCGTGATGTGCCGCGCGAGCGGCGAGCAGAGGAACAGGATCGGTCCGGCGATGTCGTCCGGTGATGCGACCCGCCCGAGCGGGATGCCCGCCTCCACCGCGGCCCGGCCGCCGCCGGCGAACGGCACCTCGCACATCGACGTGTCCACCCAGCCGGGCGCGACGCAGTTGACGCGCACGGCGGGGGCGAGCTCCACCGCCAGGGCCTTGGTCAGCGACACGATGGCGCCCTTGCTCGCCGCATAGTCGGCATGGAACGCCTCGCCGCGCTGGGCCGCGGTCGATGCCACCAGGACGATGCTGCCCCCCGGCCGGATCTTCGGCGCGAACTGCCGCAGCACGTAGTAGTACGAATCGAGGTTCTGCGCGATGGTCGAGGCCCACTGGGTCGGCGGCATGGATGACAGCGCCACGCCGACCGGAGGCCAGACGCCGTGGTTCACCACCAGGTGGTCGAGCGCCGCCGTCCCGGCCGCCGCCCGCTCAGCCACGCAGGGATCGCTCAGGTCCCCGTGCGTGGAGCGCGACAGGCCGATGACCGTGGCGCCGGCGCGCGCGAACAGGCCCGCGGCCGCCTGGCCGATGCCGCGCGTGTGGCCCGTGACCACGACGGTCTGCCCGCTGAGGGTGATCATGTGGCCCCGCCGCTCCCAGTCACGTCGCGCCTCACGACGGCAGGTCGCTCTCGATCAGCCCGCACACGTGGTGGTCCAGCGCCAGCTGGATCTCCTGCGCCAGCGCCGGGTCGTCGGTCGGCACCACGATCGCCAGGTCCACCAGGCCGGCCAGCCGCCCGCCGCCGGCGGCGAGCAGGCCGACGGTGGGGACACCAAGACCCCGGGCCGTCTCGGCCGCCCGCACCAGGTTGGCGCTGTTGCCCGAGGTGGAGACGAGCACCACCAGGTCACCCGCGCGCGCGTGGGCCTCGATCTGGCGGGCGAACACCTGCTCGAAGCCGAGATCGTTGCCCGCCGCCGTCACCAGCGACGTGTCGGCCGACAGCGCGACGGCGCTCGCGGCGCGCCGGGCCGTGGGCCGGTACCTCACGACGTACTCGGTCGCCACGTGCTGGGCGTGCGCCGCGCTCCCGCCGTTGCCGGCGTAATACACGGTGCCGCCGCCGGCCAGCGTCTGCCGCACCATGCCGGCGTAGCGGTCGGTGACCGCCGCGAGTTCCTCGGCCGACCGGCCGGCCAGCGCCGCGAGGTCGCGCAGATGCGCCAGGCTCATGCCTCGCTCCCCCCCACCACGAAGTCCTTCAGCATCGAGTACCAGGAGCGCCGGATCCGCATCGGCGGCACCGGGACCAGGGCCCGGTCCTCGAGGATGGCCGCGGGGTTGTCGATCGTGAGCACCTGGGCGTGCATGCCCGCCCCGTGACGTTCGAGCCACTCGACGGCCGCCAGCAGGCTCCGGCCGTCACCATGGTTGTCGCTCGCCAGGATCGAGGCCAGGCCGGCGGTGAGCAGGTCGCGCGCGCGCTCGGCGCGCTTCGAGTCGGTCGTGATGGTCGTCGCGTCGATCTGCAGGACGGCGCCGGCCTCGCGCCAGCGCCGCGCCACCTCCACCGAACAGGCCGCGTACCGCTCCGGGTGCGCCAGCACCGGCACCACGCCCTGGGCCGCGACGCGGCCGAGCACCTCGACGCTCGCCTCCGTCGGCATCAGCCGGCCGAACTCGACCAGCGCGTAGCGGGTGCCCGCGAGGGTCAGGCAGCGCTCGCCGAAGGCCGGAGTCGGCACGTCGAGCATGATCTCGAACCCGCGCACCAGGCGGGGACCCTCGGGCGGCAGCTCGGCCCGCAGCTCGGCCAGCAGCTCGTCGAGCTCGACACACGGCGCCGATGCGAACTCGCTGGCCCTCAGATGGGGCGTACAGCACACCGCCGTCACGCCCTGCTCCCGGAACTTCGCCAGCACCGCGACCGACTGTTCCGTCGTCTCGGAGCCGTCATCCACGCCCGGCAGCAGGTGCGTGTGGAGATCGATCACGCCGGGCCGTTCGTCGCCGCCGCCGCCAGCGCCCGCACCGCCTCGGGGCCGGCCGCCTCGATCAGGTTGCCGACCACCACGAAGTCGGCGCCGGCCTCGCGCGCGGCCCGGACCTGCGCGGGGGTCCGGATGCCGCCGCCGACGAACACCGGCAGCGGCACGCTCGCGCGCACGGCGCGGATCACGTCCGGATGCACCGGCTGGTCGGCGCCGCTGCCCGCGTCGAGGTAGACCGCCGCCATGCCGATCATCTGGGCCGCGACGGCATGGGCCGCCGCGATCTCCGGCTTGTCGGACGGCAGGGGCCGCGTCTGGCTCACGGCCTCGACCGCGGTGACGCGGCCGCCGTCGACCAGGATGTACGCCGTGGACACCGAGGCGACGGGGTGCCGGAGGAAGAACGGCACCGAGCGCACATGCTCCTCGATCAGGTACTGCGGGTTCCGGCCCGAGACGAGCGACAGCAGCAGCACCGCGTCCACCTGGGGCACCAGCTGCCCGGCCGACCCCGGGAACAGCAGCAGCGGCAGCGCGCAGGCGGCCTTGATGGCCGTGGCCACCTCCCCCGTCCGCTCGGCGCCATCGAAGGAGGTGCCGATGAGCAGACCGAGCGCGCCGTCCCGCTCGGCGGAACGGGCCAGGCAGGCCGCGTCGTCGGGCGACGTGCGCTCGGGGTCCACCAGGACCAGCAGCCCCGGCGCCCGGGCGCGCAGGTCGGCGAGCGGCTGGCCGTTGCGCTGGCTCATGCGGCCTCGCGCAGCAGTCGCGCCACCAGCGGAGCCACGTCCTCGCCCTCCTCGGATGCGGCCTCGAAGGCATAGGTGACGAAGGCATCGGCCGCCAGCAGGTCGAGGGCGATCCGCGCGCCGGGCGGCGCGGCCGTCACTCCGGCGAGCGCCTGGAGCCCCAGCGTCGACAACGTCTCCGCCATGGTGCGCGACGCCTCGGGCGGCGCCGGCCGCCCGGCGTCGATGAGTTCTGCCATGCGCGCCGCCAGCGCGGCCGGCCGCTGGGGGCTGCGGGCCGCGAGCCAGGCGTGCACCTGGGCGTGGTTCATGCCGCCGGCTCCAAAGCGACCCGGACGATCTCCGCCGCCCGCCGCTCGGCCTCGGCGAGCCCGGTGCTGTCGGCCGCACCGGCCGAGGCGAAGTGCGGACGCCCGCCGCCCTTGCCGCCGGCCAGCGCCGCCAGCCGGTTCACCAGGTCGCCGGCCAGCACGCCGCGCGCCACCAGGTCGTCCGTCACGCCGACGTGGATCCCGGGCCGCTCACCGCCCGCGAAGATGACGAGCACACCGCTCTTCGTCCGGCCGCGGAACGCGTCCACCATGGCGCCGATCTCGTTGCGGTCGTTGGCGGCCGTCCGCGCCACGCTGATGGCCGTGCCGCCGGCATCGACCGTCTGCGCCGCCGCGGCCCCGCCGCCGCGGATCAGCTCCTCGACCCGCCGCTCCAGCTTGCGCTTCTCCTCGGCCAGCGCCTCGACCTTGCGCGCCAGATGCTCCGGCGCGCTGCCCATCGCCTGCGCCGCGGCCGCCAGCAGCTGCTGCTGCTCGACGAACCAGCCGAAGGCGCCCGGTCCCGTCAGGGCCTCGACGCGGCGTACGCCGGCGCCGACGCCGCTCTCGCCCGCGATGGTGAGGACGCCGATCTGCCCGGTGGTGCGCACGTGGGTGCCCCCGCACAGTTCGACCGAATTCCCCATGGTCACCACGCGCACCCGGTCGCCGTACTTCTCGCCGAACAGGGCCATGGCGCCCAGCGCCAGCGCCCGCTCGTAGGCCATCTCGTCGGTCGTGACGTCGTGGTTGTCCCAGACCCGCGTGTTCACCTCGGACGCGATGGCCGCGAGGTGGTCCGCGCCGAGCGGCGCGTGATGCGTGAAATCGAAGCGCAGACGGTCCGGTGCCACCACCGAGCCTGCCTGACGCACGTGCGGTCCGAGCACCGCGCGCAGCGCCGCGTGCAGCAGGTGCGTCGCCGAGTGGTTCCGCTCGATGTTGCGGCGCCGCTCCAGCGCCACGATCGCATCGGCCGGCGTCGGCTCGAACGGGCCTGCGAACGGCCCGAAGACCGCCGTGCGCCCGTCCACCTTCGCCACCTCGTCGACCGGCAGCCGCCAGCCCGCGCCGATCACCTCGCCGACATCGCTGACCTGGCCGCCGCTCTCGGCGTAGAACGGGTTCAGCTGCAGGACCAGGCCGAGCCGATCGCCCGTACGCCGGAACGCGATCAGGTCGGTCTCGGCACGGGTCTCCTGGTAGCCGACGAACTTCTGACGGACGCGCGCCTTGACCCGCGTCCACGCGCCGCCCCGGCCGGTGTGCACGGCGGGTCCGGCGCCGGGGCCCGCGGCCGCCCGGGCGCGCCGCGAACGCTCGCGCTGTTCCCCGAGGAGCGCCTCGAAGCCGGCCACGTCCACCGCCAGGCCCCGCTCGGCCGCCACGATCTGGGTCAGGTCGATGGGGAAGCCGTAGGTGTCGTACAGCTTGAACGCCTCTTCCGCGCTCACGCTCGTCAGCTCCGCCATCCGCGCCAGCCCGCCGTCGATGGTCTCCAGGAACCGCTCCTCTTCGGCGCGCGTCACCTCGGCCAGGTGCGTCCGCTGGCGCACCAGGTCGGGGAACGCATCGCCCATCAGCATCACCACTTCGTCCACCAGGTCGACGAGCGTCGGCGCGCGCCGGCCGAGGAGGTAGGCGTGCCGGACCGCCCGCCTCAGGATGCGCCGCAGCACGTACCCGCGGCCTTCGTTGGACGGATACACCCCGTCGGCCAGCAGGAAGGCCACGGCCCGGGCATGATCGGCCAGGACCCGGTAGGAGGCGTCGGCCGGGGCGAGCGCCGTCGCCTCCACCAGCCGCCCGTCGACCTCTCGGACGCCGCCGTACGGCCGGCCGACGACCCGTTCGGCCCGGCGGATCAGCGGGAGGAACAGGTCCGTGTGGAAGTTGGCCTTCA
>CAZJZC010000121.1:0-7662 GCA_964550365.1 uncultured Gemmatimonadales bacterium
CCAACCTGCTGGTGTTCGACGAACCCACCAACCACCTGGACGTCGAGTCCATCGAGCAGCTGGAGGACGCGCTGGGCGCCTTCGACGGCACCGTGCTCCTGGTCAGCCATGACCGGGCCCTGCTCAGGGCGCTGGTGACCCGCGTGTGGTTCCTGCACCAGGGCCGGATCACCGATTTCCCGGGGACCTTCGCCGAGTGGGAGCAGGCCAGCGCCGAGCGGGCCCACGCCGCGCGGGTCGCCGCGGAGGAGGACGCCAAGGCGCGCGCCATGAAGGAGCGGCAGAAGGTGCGGCGGGTCGACGAGGCGCACCGGGAGGAGCGGTCGGAGAAGCAGGCCGCGCGCCGGCGCCGCGAGGCGGCCGAAGCGCGCGTGACCTCGGCCGAACAGCAGGTCGGCGCCATCCAGCGCCAGCTGGAGGACCCCGGGCTGTACGGCACGAGCGAGGGGGTGCGGCGCAGTGTCGAGCTGGGGCGCCAGCTCGAGGCGGCGAGGCGCGAGCTCGACGCGGCGTTCGAGGAGTGGGGCCGGCTGGGCTAGCGGCCGGCGGGCCGTGCGGCGGCCGTCATACCTGCCGCTGTTTCCACGTGCCGCGTCGGAACAGCAGCATGCTGGCGACGGCGAACGCCGAGAACGCCACGGCGATGGCGGTGAACACGCCGCCCGGCCCGAAGGCGTCCAGCCGCGCGAGCCACCAGGCCAGGGGGATCTCGAACCCCCAGAAGAACACCAGGTTCAGCCAGGTCGGCGTCCAGGTGTCGCCGGCGCCGTTGAAGGCGTTGCTCACCACCATGCCCGCGCCGTAGAACACGAAGCCGAGGCTGATGATGCGCAGGCCGTCCACCGCCCAGCGCGCGATGGCGGCCTCGCGGGTGAAAACCGCCACGATCGGCCCGGCGGCCACCAGGAACAGCACGCCGACGAATCCCAGCACCAGCATGTTGTAGCGCGCCGCGAGCCAGACCGCCCGCTCGGCCCGTTCGGGCTTCTTCGCGCCGAGGTTCTGGCCGACCATGGTGGCCGCGGCGTTGCTGAGGCCCCACGAGGGCAGCAGGGCGAAGATGACCACGCGGATCACGATGGTGTAGGCGGCCAGCACCACGCTGCCGAAGCCGGCCAGCACGCGGATCAGGGCGATCCAGCTGGTGGTGCCGATCAGCATCTGCACGATGCCGGTGCCGGAGAGCCGCATCATCCGGAGCAGGACCGGCCAGTCCGGCCTGAAGTGCCGCCAGCGCAGGGCGATGCGGCCGTCGCGGCGCGCCAGCTGGGAGATCTGGTAGACCACGCCGATGCCGCGCCCGATGGTGGTGCCCACCGCCGCGCCGGTGACGCCCAGGGCGGGGAAGGGACCGGGCCCGAAGATGAACAGCGGGCCCAGCACGATGTTGCAGGCGCTGGCCAGCCACAGCGACCGCATGGCGATGGCCGCGTCGCCGGCGCCGCGGAACACGGCGTTGATGAGGAACAGGAACAGCACCGTGGCGTTGCCGCCCAGCATGATGCGGGTGAACCCCACGCCGGTGCGCTGGACCTCGGCCGAGCCGCCGAGGGCCGCGAGGATCTCGCGGGCGAAGAAGGCGCCGGCCAGCCCGATGGGCACGGCGACCAGCAGGCCCAGCAGCAGCGCCTGCGCCGCGGCGTGCGCCGCGCCATCGGGGTCGTGCTCACCCACCCGCCGCGCCACCACGGCCGTGGCGCCGATGCCCAGGCCGACCGCCACGGCGTAGATGATGGACATGACCGACTCGGTGATGCCCACCGTGGCGATGGCATCGGCGCCGAGGTGGGCCACGAAGAAGATGTCCACCACCGCGAACAGCGACTCCAGCAGGGTCTCGAGCACCATGGGCACGGCGAGCAGGACCAGGGCGCGCTCCAGCGGGCCCTCGGTGAAGTCCTGCCGCGAGCCGCGGACGGCTTCCTTCAGTGTGGCGATGAGGCGCATGCGGTGTGCAATAGGTCGCACCGCGGACGGAAAGATTCAACTACCGCGGCCGGCGCCGCCGGCGGTAGCGTGGCCCATGCTCGCCCGGATCCTGTCGGCGGCGGTGCTCGGCATCGACGGCTACCTGGTCGACGTCGAGACCGACCTGACCAGCGGCCTGCCGTCGTTCGCCACGGTGGGCCTGCCGTTCGGCGCGGTGAAGGAAGGGCGCGAGCGGGTCGCGTCGGCGCTCCAGAACGCCGGGTACGCCTTCCCGCTCGGGCGGCTGACCGTCAACCTCGCCCCGGCCGACCGGCGCAAGGAGGGCTCGGCGTTCGATCTGCCCATCGCCCTGGGCATCCTGGCCGCCAGCGGCCAGGCCGACGTCGCCGCGGGGGCGTCGGGCGTGGTGGTGGTCGGCGAGCTGGGCCTGGGCGGCGAGGTCCGCGCGGTACGCGGCGTCCTGCCCATCGCCGCGGCGGCCGCCGCCCACGGCGGCCGCGCGCTCATCGTGCCGCGCGCCAACGCGCGCGAGGCGGCGGTGGTGCGGTCGCTCGACGTGCGCGGCGCCGACACGCTGGCCGAGGTCGTGGGGCACCTGGCCGGCACGGCGGAACTGCCCCGCGCCGAGCCGGGCTTGGCCGGGCCGTGCGAGGGCGACGGCGACGACGCCGACCTGGCCGACGTCCGCGGCCAGGCGCATGCCAAGCGCGCCCTCGAGATCGCGGCGGCCGGGGCGCACAACGCCCTCATGGTCGGTCCGCCGGGCAGCGGCAAGACCATGCTCGCGCGGCGCCTGGCGACCATCCTGCCGCCGCTCTCACCCGACGAAGCGCTCGAGACCACCACGATCCACTCGGTGGCCGGCACCCTCGGCGCCGGCCGCTCGCTGCTGGTCCGGCGTCCCTTCCGCGCGCCGCACCACACGGTGAGCGACGCGGGACTCATCGGCGGCGGGAGCTGGCCGCGGCCGGGCGAGGTCAGCCTGGCGCACAACGGCGTGCTGTTCCTCGACGAGCTGCCCGAGTTCCGCGTCAGCGCGCTGGAGGTGCTGCGTCAGCCGCTGGAGGACGGCGTCGTCACACTGGCGCGCGCCGCCATGACGCTGAGCTTCCCCGCGCGGTGCATGCTCGCCGCCGCCATGAATCCCTGTCCCTGCGGCTTCCTCGGCGCCGGCGGCCGCGCCTGCGGGTGCGCGCCCGCGGCGCTCGCGCGCTACCTCGCCAGGCTCTCCGGGCCGCTGCTCGACCGCATCGACCTGCACCTCGACGTGCCGGCCGTCCGCCCCGACGACCTCGCGCCGGCCGGGGGCGGCGAGCGCAGCGAGGAGGTGCGGGAGCGCGTCACGCGGGCCCGGACCGTTCAGCTCGAGCGCTTCGCGCGCCGGCCCGGGGTCCACGCCAACGCGCACATGACGCCGCGCGACCTGCGGGTCTGCTGCCGGCTCTCGGCCGGCGCCGACGCGCTGCTCACGGCGGCGGTCTCGCGGCTCGCGCTGACGGCGCGGGGCTACCACCGCTGCCTGAAGCTCGCCCGGACCATCGCGGACCTGGCCGGCGCGGCCGACATCCAGCCGGCCCACGTCGGCGAGGCGGTGCAGTACCGCGCCCTGGACCGCCTGAGGCGCATGGCCGGCTAGGCCCGCCGGCGCGGCGCGGAGCGGGGCCGGCGCGCTGGCGCCCGCCACGCCCGGCACCACCGGCTACGTATTCACGCTATTGCATAAATATGGAGAACAGCTATATGCTTTTGTGCGTGCGGACCACCGTCGATATCCCCGACCAGCTGTTCCGGCAGGCCAAGAAGGCGGCGGCCGAGCAGGGCGTGGCCCTGCGGGAGGTCGTCCTGCGCGCCTTGCGCGCCCACCTGGCGCCGACGGGCGCCGCGGCCGACTACACCTTCGAATGGAAGGCCGTGGCCGGCACATGGAACCTCGATCTGCCGGCCGACGGCGGCGCCGCCCGCCGGCGGGTCCTCGATCCGGTCGAGGACTACCTGGATCGTCTGCGGGGCGGCGCCGGGTGATCGCGGTCGAGACCAGCATCCTCGTGTACGCGGCGCACCGGGGCAGTGCGCTGCATCGCCGGGCGCGCGAGGTGCTGGAGCGTCTGGCCACCGGGCCCGCCCCGTGGGCCCTGCCGTTCCCGTGCATCGCCCGGTTCCTCGGCGTGGTGACGCACCGGGCCTTCCGGCCCGCCCTGTCGCTCGCCGACGCGCTGGACAACGTCCGGACGCTGCTGCGCTCGCCCTCGGCCCTGCTGCTGACGCCGACGGGGCGGCACCTGACCCTGCTGGCCGAGGTGCTCGAGGAGAGCCGCGCGGCCGGCGACATGGTGCACGACGCCGAGATCGTGGCGCTGTGCCTCGAGCACGGCGTCCGGGAGATCTACACGGTCGACCGTGACCTTCGGCGGTTCCAGGGTATCCGCGTGACCGACCCCTTCGCGAAGGCGGGCCGATGAACGTCCTGACGCCGCGGTCTCCCTGTCCGGCGCTGTCCCAGCACCCGGCCTTCCTGCTCATGCTGCTGCGGGCGGTGGAGCGCTTCCACTGCACGCTCGGGGAGGTGCGCGAGGATTACTGGCTGGGGCGGGTCTGGCGCGCGCTGGCCGACGACGGCGCGCTGGTGGGCCGCATCGCCCGGGAGGGCGTGGCCACGGTGGTGCTGACCGGTCCCGATCACGGTCCGCCGCCCGGGGGCGAGGCCGAGCGCGCGCGCTGGCGGCGGCACGTGGAGGCGCGCATCGAGGCGGACACGGGCCGCCCGGCCCTGGCCCACGGCGTGGCGATCCGCTGGGCCGAGGGCGCGGTGCGGGTCGTCGAGGGGACCACGGTCTCCCTGCTGGCCCAGGTGGTGATGGCCGATGCCCGGTTCGACGGCCTCGAGCCGTACGCCGCCGACCTCGGCACGGTGCGGGTGCCGGTGGTGGTGGCGCAGGACGCGGTCGACGCGGCCTGATCGGGCCGCACACCCGTCGTCCGGGGGCCGGGCCCGCTCAGGCGGTGCCCGGCCCTCGCGGCCCTGGGGCCCACGTCTGACGGTTTCCGCCGGCGGTGGGTTACGTTTGAGACCGTGGAGGCAAGGCGCTCGGTGCGGCTGTTCGTGGCGGTGAACCTCCCGGAGGCCGATCGCGACGCTGTCTGGGCCGCGTGCGCGCCGCTCAGGGAGGCCGGTCTGCCGGTACGGTGGGCCGCGGCCGGGTCGCTCCACGTCACGCTCCAGTTCCTGGGCGCCGTGGATCCGGCGGCGGTCGAGCCGCTGGGCTCGGCCCTGGCGTCGGCCGTCGCGGGCGTCCGGGCCTTCGAGGTCGGGCTGGGCGGCTTCGGCGCCTTCCCCGACCTGGACCGGCCGACGGTCCTGTGGCTCGGGGTCGAGCGCCACCCGGCCCTCGAGCTGCTTGCCAACGACGTGGCCCGGGCCCTCGCGCCGCTGGGGTTCGCGCCCGAACTGCGGCCGTTCCGGCCCCACGTCACCATCGGCCGGGCGCGGCGGGGCGCGCGCGCGTCGGCGTGGGACGGCCTGGAGGCTCGCCTGGGCGGCCTCGAGTACGCGGCGGTGGTCCCGGTGGTGAGCGCCGACCTGATGGAGAGCATCACCGGCACGGGCGGCGCGCGGTATCGGCTGGTGCGTCGCGCCGTGCTCAGGGCAGGGGAGTAGGATGGGCTGTCTCAAGAGCATCTTCTACCAGATCGGCTGTTTCGTGCTGGTCGTGGCCACGGTCGCCCTGGCGTTCGTGTACCGCGAGCAGGTGAAGGCCGTCTACCACCGCCTGCGGGGCATCACCCCGCCGCCCGACGCCGTGTACGTGATGCCCGCCGCCGAGGGGCCGGCCGGCGCCTCGCGGGCGCTGGATGCGCTGGAGCGGCGCGGCGGCCCGGCCTGGGTGGACCTGACGGCCGCCCAGGTGGCCGCGCTGATCGACGCGTCGCTGGGCCGCACCGGGGGCCGGGTGCTCGATTCCGTCTCCGTCGGCCTGCTCGAAGGCGAGATCCGGGTCCGCGGCTCGCTCGACCTCTCCGGCGTGCCGCGCGACATGCTGGGCCCGCTGCGCGGCGCCGTCGGCGCCCGCGAGCCGGTGGTGATCGGCGGCCCGCTCCGCGCCGATTCGGCCGGCCGGGTCCTGCTCGAGGTCACCACCCTGCGCCTGCGCGACTTCCCGTTCCCGCGCAGCACCATCGCGCGGATCCTCGGGGCGGCGCGCATCCCGGGCGTGGAGGGCGCGCTGGTGCCGGTCCCGGGCACCGGCCCGGTGGGGGACGTGCGGGTCGGCCCCGCGGCCGTCCGGGTCTACCGCCGGGGTGCGCGGTGAGCCACCGCATCCTGGTGGTGGACGACGAGGCCGGCATCCGCGCGGCCCTGCGGCAGCTGCTGGAGTACGAAGGCTATGCCGTGACGGTGGCGTCCTCGGGCGACGAGGCGCTGGCGGCCTATGTCGAGCGGCGGCCGCACCTGGTCATCCTCGACGTCAAGATGGCGGGGCTCGACGGCCTGGCGGTGCTGCGCCAGCTCAGGGAACGCGACCCCGACGCCATCGTCATCATGATCTCCGGGCACGGCACCATCGCCACCGCGGTCGAGGCCACCCAGGCCGGCGCGCACGACTTCCTGGAGAAGCCGCTCGACACCGACCGGGTCCTGCTGACCCTGCGCAACGCGCTGAAGCACATCCAGCTGGCGCGCGAGGTGCGCACGCTGAAGGCGGAGGTGGAGCAGCATTACGAGATCGTCGGCAGTTCGCCGGCGATCCGCCAGCTCGTCGAGCGCATCGAGCGGGTGGCGCCCACCGGCTCGCGGGTGCTCATCACCGGCGAGAACGGCACCGGCAAGGAACTCGTGGCCCGGGCCATCCACCGCCTGTCGCCGCGGGCCGCGCGGACGTTCGTCGAGGTGAACTGCGCGGCGATCCCGTCGGAGCTGATCGAGTCGGAGCTGTTCGGGCACGTGAAGGGGTCGTTCACCGGCGCCTTCGCCGACCGCACCGGCAAGTTCGAGCAGGCCGACGGGGGCACGCTGTTCCTCGACGAGGTCGGCGACATGAGCGCGGCCTCGCAGGCCAAGGTCCTGCGCGCGCTCCAGGAGGGCGTGGTGACGCCCATCGGCTCGCCGCGGTCGGTGACGGTGGACGTGCGGGTCATCGCCGCGACCAACAAGCGGCTCGAGGACGAGATCGCCGCGGGCCGGTTCCGCGAGGACCTGCTCTACCGGCTGAACGTGGTGCCGATCGAGGTGCCGCCCCTGCGCGCGCGGCGGGACGACATCCCCCAGCTGGTGGAGCACTTCGCCCGCACGCTGGCGGCCTCGCCGGGGCTGGCGGCGCGCCGGTTCCTGCCGGAGGCCGTCGAGCGCCTGCGCGCGCACGACTGGCCGGGCAACGTGCGGGAGCTGCGCAACACGGTCGAGCGGCTGCTGATCCTGGTGAGCGGAACCGACGTGACCGTGGCCGACGTGGCGCGGATGCTGGGACCGTCGGGCGGGCCGGCGGCGGCCGGCGAAGCGCTGCTGGAGGCCGAGACCTACGAGGAGTTCAAGGCGTCCGCCGAGCGCGCGTTCCTGACCGCGAAGCTGGCCGCCTACGACTGGAACGTGAGCGAGACGGCCCGGCGGCTCGGCATGCCGCGGTCCAACCTGTACAAGAAGATCGAACGACTCGGACTGACGAGGGAGCCATGAGCCCGGCGAAGGACGGTCCCCGCGACTGGGACAAGGAGCTGGCCGAGATCGACAAGCTGATCGAC
>CAZJZC010000122.1:0-7437 GCA_964550365.1 uncultured Gemmatimonadales bacterium
GCGCGTCGCGATCCGGCTCCCAGCCGGCCAGGATGCGCGAGCCGGCCGTGGTGCGGACGCCGGCAGTGGCGATGACGTCCTTCACGGCGAAGGCGACGCCGGCGAGCGGACCAGCCGGTCGTGCCGTGCCGGACCGGCGGCGGGCGGGACGGTCCGCGGCGGTGGCGATGGTGATGAAGGCGTTGAGGCGCCGTTGGAGTTGTCGTGCCCTTTCGCCGGCTGTCATCACGGGAGGTTCGATGGCGTCATCGGGGCCCACAGCGTAGCATACGCATCGGCTGGGGCGATTCCTAGTAGCGCCGAGTGTGACACGATGCATGCGCCACATTTGTCCCACACGCGCAGGAGCTTGCGCCTCTGCTGGGCGACGAGCGTCAGGCGGAGGCGCGACAACTCCTTACCGGACATGAGGTTCATGTCCCAGCGGCCGGCGACGTCGTGCATGGAATGGTTCGTGCCCTCGATGACTCACCAGTGAACATCAACAAGCTGTTTCCTCGCCTTTCCATTCGGGCGAAGCTGGTGATCGCCTTCGCCGGTCTGTCAGTGCTCCCCCTGACCTTGGCGAGCGCGATTGGAGCGTTGATCACGGCCGGCAGGATTCGCGCGGTCGCGACGCAGACGCTTGCCCAGGACCTGGCCCGTGTCGAGGTCCAGACCACGCGGTCGCTGCGCGAGGCGGAACGGCACGTGGCGTTCCTGGCAGGCGAGGTGCTCGGGCCGGCGCTCCTGGACGACACGCCGCGGCGCTGGGCTGCCGCGCAGCGTATGGTGTCGAGCTTTCTGGGTCCCGAGCCGGCATTTCACGCCATCAAGGTCGTGGACCTGGATGGCCGGGTGCGTTTCGTCTCGCAGGCTCCGGAGCGCGATGTCCCGCTGGAGGAGAGCGGCGTCTACTACGCCTGGCGCGCAGCCGCCGCGGCGGGGGGCGCGAGTGCCATCTTCCCGGTGGAGGTCAGGGAGTCCCGTGGACCGGGAGTCGCGGCGCACGTGGTGCCGGCCGTCGCGATCCTGATGCCTGTGCGCGACCGGGTGGGCGCGGTGGTCGGGGCCGTGGTCGGGGAGGCGTACGCGGCCGAGGTTCTGGGTGCCATCGAGGATGCATCGCCGGGGTTCAGCGGCGTGACCGGACTGGTGGATCAGCGGGGGGCGTTCCTCTACCATTCGGAGCGCAAGCGGCAGTGGGTCAGCGGCCTTGGCAGCGATCCCGATACGGGGCTGGTCAGCGATCTCGGCGCCGACGTTGCGCGCCGTATCCTGGGCGGGACCGCGGGGACCCTTCGGGCCGCCGGGCATCTCGTCGGTCACCGGCCGCTGGCGCTGGCCGCGCCGGCCGAGCGTCTGGTCGTGTACCGGGCCGTCCCCATATCCCTGCTGGAGCGCCCGGTGCGCCGGTTCCTGGGATGGACGATGGCGGCGGTGGTACTCGTGGTCGCCGGCGTGCTGGTGCTGGGTCTGGTCGCGGCGGACCAGTTCTCGCGCCCGATCTATCGCCTGCGGGCCGCCGCGAGGGCGCTGGCGGCGGGAGGTCGGGCTCCGACGCTGGTCATCGAGACCAACGACGAGATCGAGGACCTGGCGCGCGACTTCGAGCGCATGGACCGGGAGATCGCCGTGCATCGGGAGGACCTGGAGCGCCTGGTGGCGGAGCGGACCCGGGCACTCGCGGCGGCGCATGCGGAACTGGCGACGGTGCTCGACGGTTCGGCCGACGCCATCGTGGGGCTTGATGTCGAGGGTCGGATCCGGGTGTGGAATCGCGGCGCCGCGGCGCTCTTTGGCTGGGAGGAGCATGAGGTGCTCGGACTCGACGCCGAGGCGTTCATCGGGCCGGTGGGGCCGGGCGCCGAAGGCGAGCGGCGGTACATCGCGTCGTCGCTGGCGGAGGATGGCGCGCTGATCGGGCACCGCACGGTCCGCCGTCACCGCGACGCTGGCGCGCTCCCGGTGAGCCTGACCCAGACCCGCTTGCGTGACAGCGAAGGTCGCGACGTGGGCACCTCGCTGATCGTGCGCGACGACCGGGCCCAGGAGCGGCTGGACGACCACCTGCGGCGCGCGGAGCGGCTGGCGGCGGTGTCCGTCATGGCGACGGGCCTGGCGCACGAGATCCGTAACCCACTCGGGATCGTCGCGAATCGCATCGAGTGCATGCAGAAGGACGCGGAGGATCGGCAGGACGAGGCTCTGATTCGCGACCTTGCGGTGCTGTCGGCACATGTCGACCGCCTGCGAACGCTGACGACCGACCTGCTGCGGTTCGCGCGCGACGAGAACGCGGCGGAGGGCCCGGTCGCGCTCGGGGCGGTCGTGAGCCGCCTGGTCAGCCTGCTGCGGCGGACCATCGCGGCCCGGGGTATCGAGCTGAGGTTCGAGGCGGCGCCCGACCTGCCGTCGGTGGTCGGTCAGGAGGCCGCGCTCGAAACCGTGGTGCTGAACCTCCTGATCAACGCCGCCGATGCGACGCCGTCGGGCGGCACGGTCACCGTGACCGTGCGCCTGGGCGATGCTCGCGACGCGGTCGAGATCGAGGTGCGGGACACGGGCACCGGGATTCCGCCCGACGTGGGCGGGCGGATCTTCGAGCCGTTCTTCACCACCAAGGGGCCGCGCGGCGGGACCGGCCTGGGCCTTGCCGTGTGTCGTACGGTCGTGGAGCGGCACCGCGGTACCATCCGCGCGATGAGCATGCCGGGGTGCGGCGCCACGTTCACGGTGGCGCTGCCGCTGGCGCCGCCAGCGGTCGTATGAGCCGGGCCCGCGTGCTGATGGTGGACGACGAGCCGGCGATGCTGGAGAACGTGGATCGCCTGTTGACGCGTGCCGGGTACGAAGTCCGGACGCTGGCCTCCCCCCTGGAGGTGCGCGCCATGATCGAGCGGTTCCGGCCGGACGTGCTGTTGCTCGACCTGGTGATGCCCGGTGCCGACGGCATGACGGTACTGGCGGCCGCACTGGCCGACGACGGCTCGCTGCCGGTGGTGATGGTCACGGCGCACGCCACGGTACAGTCGGCGGTGCAGGCGATGCGGGAGGGCGCCTTCGATTATCTGCCCAAGCCGTTCACCGCCGAGCAACTGCTGGTCGCCGTGGACCGCGCCGCACGCTACCGCCTCCTGCTGGTCGAGAATCGCGCGTTGCGCGCCCAGGTGGCCGGCGACGGGGGGCTCGACGTGATCATGGGCACGAGCCAGGCCCTCACGCGGGTCCTCGACCTGGTGCGCCGCGTGGCGCCGACCGATGCCAACGTGCTGGTGACCGGCGAGAGCGGGACCGGCAAGGAGCTGGTCGCGCGGGCTCTGCACCTGGGCAGCCCGCGCAGTCACCGGCCGTTCATGCCGGTGGACTGCGCCGCCCTCCCCGAGGGGCTGCTGGAGAGCGAACTCTTCGGGCACGAGAAGGGCGCGTTCACGGGCGCGCTGGCTCGCAAGGACGGGTTGCTGGCCCTGGCCGACGGGGGCACGGTGTTCCTGGACGAACTGGCGGAACTGACCGTCACGCTCCAGGCCAAGCTGCTGCGCGTGCTCGAGGAGCGCCGGGTGCGGCGCCTGGGCGAAGGCAGGGACACCGAGATCGATATCCGCATCGTGGCGGCGACGAACGCCGACCTCGAGGCGGCGGTGCGTGCCGGCGCGTTCCGGGCCGACCTCTACTTCCGGCTGAACGTGGTGCACCTGCACCTGCCGCCCCTGCGGGAGCGGCCGGGCGACGCTGCGCTCCTGGGGCAGGCCTTCCTGCGGCGCTTCGCCGCCGAATACGGGCGGGACGTGCCGCGGGTCTCACCGGACGCCTGGCAATGCCTGGATCGCTACGACTGGCCGGGCAACGTCCGTGAACTGCGCAACGTCATGCAGCGCCTCGTCGTGCTCGACGACGACGGGCTCATCGCTCGGAGCGACCTGCCCGAGAACATCCGGCTGCCGCCGGCGCCGGGCGCAGCGCCGGCACCCGCCGGCGGACCCGCCGTCGTCGCCACCCGGCAGGCCCTGCGCGGCTTCCGCGCGGCGTACGTCGAGCGCCTGCTCGCCGAGCACGGAGGCAACGTCACGCGCGCCGCCCGCACGGCGGGTGTCAGCCGCCGCACGCTGCACCGGTGGCTCGTCGAGCTGCGTTCCGACCGGCCGGTGGACCCATGACCCGGGCGCTCGGCGCGGTGGTCCTGGCGCTGGCGGCGGCGCCGCTGGCGGCCACGGCCCAGCAGGGCGTGGTCGAAGGATCCCTGACGTCCGCGTCGGGGGTGACGACGGGTGCAGTGGTGTACCTGGTAGCGGTCGACGCGGCACCGGCGACGCCACCGGCGGACACGGCCGTGATGGACCAGCGGAACCTCCGCTTCGCACCGAGGGTCCTGGTGGTCACGCCCGGTGCGGCGGTCGGTTTCCTGAACGGCGACCCCATCCTCCACAACGTCTTCAGTCCGCCGGGCTTGGGCGCCGATTTCGACCTCGGCTCGTACGCCACCTCCGAAGTCCGGTACCGCGTCTTCCACGAGCCGGGGGCGTACGTGATCCTCTGCAACGTGCACCCCGAGATGGTCGCCTACGTGGTGGTGGTGCCCACCCCGTGGTCGGCGGTGACCGACGACACCGGCCGCTTCCGCATCGTCGGCGTACCAGCCGGCCGGTACGTCCTGCACGTCTGGCAGCGCCACCTGCGCGATCCTGCACGGCCGGTCGCCGTCGGGGTGCGCACGGCGCGGCTGGTCGTGCCGGTCGAACGGTCCCGACGCCCACGCACGCGACGCCTCGACGACCCGGAGGTCCCGTGACGTGCCGAACGCTCGCGGTGCTGTGGCTGTTCGTGCTGGCGGCGCCGGTGGACGGCGCGGCCATCCCGGCCTTCGCCCGAAGGTACCGCACGTCCTGCTCGACCTGTCACACGGCGGCGCCCAAGCTGAACGCGCTGGGCGAGGCGTTCCGCCTGAACGGGTACCGCATGCCCCAGAACGAGCTGTTACTGCGGCGCGAAGAAACCGTGGCCCTGGGCGAGGAGCCCTGGCGGGACCTGTGGCCGCGCGCCATCTGGCCGGGCGACATCCCGTCCGGCGTGCCCCTGTCGTTGCGACTCCAGTTCGACGCCTACGTGGCGCGAGGCGGCGGCGTGCGACCCGCCAGCGACCTGAGACTGCCGCGCGAGTTGTATCTGCTCGCCGGCACCACGCTCGGCGACGGGATCGGTGTGTTCGCCGAGGCGACGCTGTCCCCGGAGGACGGAGCCGAGATCGTGCAGGCCAAGGTGGTGTTCAGCGACCCGGTGCCGTTCCTGGCGCCGCGGGCGCTGAACCTGTGGGTCGGAAGGATGGATCTGCAGCCTTTCGCACTGGCGTCACGCCAGACCGACAGGGCGGCGCGCGAGATCTTCCGCTGGCAGTCCTTTCGTCCGGCGGGGCTGGCGGTGAGGGACGCCTCGGGTGCCGTGCTCCAGGGCGGCAACGGGGTGGCATTGATCTCCCCCCAGGCGGCGCTGGCGTTCCAGGGCGTCATCGGCCGGCACTTCGCCTATGTGTCCGCCGTCAGTCAGGGCGGTGCTTCCGCGGGCCGCGACGACAACGACCACAAGGACCTCTTCTACTCGGTCCGCTGGAAGCTGGGTGGGCTCGGCCTTGAC
Organism: uncultured Gemmatimonadales bacterium; assembly: GCA_964550365.1. GTDB lineage: Bacteria > Gemmatimonadota > Gemmatimonadetes > Gemmatimonadales > JACORV01 > DASXPG01. Next base: position 5,608 of record CAZJZC010000122.1, read on the forward strand.
GGCAGCTACCGCTCCGGCGATGGGCCGGTGTTGGCCGCCGGGGGCCAGCTGTTCGACCGGGCCGTCGTCCTCGAGCAGTTCGGCTACTGGGGCGCGGAGCCGGCTGCCGGACAGGTCGCCGACGACTGGCGGGCGCTCGGCGTCGCGGCGCGGCTCTATCTGGGTCGCCTGGATGTCGGCCTGGGCGTCGTGGAGCGGCGGGACCGGCGTCCGTTCGGCGCGGCGGCGGCAGGCGCCGTGACGGCCCGCAGCGTGTTCGGCAAGGCGGAGTTCGCCGTCCTGCCATGGCTCTTCGGTTCGCTCAAGGTCGAGCACTTCGACGTCGACGTCGCCCCGGCCCTTCGGGCGCGCTATCCGTTCGGCCGGTTCGACGAGACGAGGATCCTGCCCGGCGCGTATGCCCTCCTCCGTCAGAACGTGCGCGCCGTGGTGGAGGGCGAGGTGTTCACGCGCCACGAAGCGTCCGCGGAGGCCGGCACCCGGCGCCCGGCCGCCGTCCGGCTGCGGCTGGACCTGGCCTTCTAGGAGGGACACCGACAGTGCCGCGGGTGTCCCAGTGGGACGTCCGTGCCCCGGTGGCCGGGCCTTGGCCGGGTGCGTGAGTCACCGCTGTAACATCCTGTCCGACAATCGGTTGTGCCATGGACGCGCGGGCTGATCGGGCCGGCGCGTTTCCTGCCTCTTGAGCGCGTGAGCGGCGCAGGAGCTTCCCGGCCGCCATCAACACTGCCACCGGAGGTCCACCCGATGTCGAAGTCCGCCGCCGCCCTCATCATGCTCACACTCGCGGCCGCCGCGCCCGCGGCCGCGCAATCGGGTCCCCGCACGATCGAGGTGACGATGGCCACGCTGTCGCCCACGTCCTTCGCGTTCCAGCCGTCGCAGATCGCGGGTCACCCCGGGGACACGCTGCGATTCGTGCAGTCCGGCCCCATGCCGCACAACGTCCAGTTCCTCAGGGTGCCCGCCGGTGCCAGCCTCGGGGCCGCGATGATGGGCACATTCCTCACCGTTCCGGGCCAGGTGTACACGCTGGTGCTGGACGAGCGATTCGTCGCCGGCTCCTACGACTTCACCTGCACGCCGCACCAGGCCATGGGCATGAACGGCACGCTCACCGTCGCGCCGCGCGGCAGTCCGGCGTCGTCGGCTCGGCGCTGAACCATCGGGCCCGCGTCCGCCCTCCCCGTCGGCGCGGGCCCAAGGAGGGTGCGGTGATGTTCCGTCGCTCGATGTTCCATGTCCTGCTGCTCGCGGCCGTGGGCTCGACGCTGAAGGCCCAGGGTGTGCCGGCCGATACCGTCTGGCCGGCGCCGCCAGAGCCGGCGCGCGTGCGCTATGCGGGCGCGCTCCGCTCGGACGCCGACCTGGGTCGGCGCGAGGGGTTCTTGACGCGCTTCTCCCGCCGGCTGACCGGCGGAGGGCGCGCCAACGTCCTGACGATCGAGCGGCCGTTCGACGTGCTGGCGACCGCCGAGCGCCTCTACGTGACCAACGGGACGCTGCGGGCGGTGGTGATGTTCGACCGGGGCCAGCGGCGGGGCCGCCTGCTCGGCGCCGACGTGCCGGGCGGCCTGTCTCGGCCGATGGGCCTCGGCGGCGACCCGGCCGGCCGTGTCTACGTCGCCGATCCCGGCGCACGCCGCGTGGTCGTGATGGGACCGGATGGCGGCTTCCTTCGCGCCTTCGGCGGCGCGGGCGTGCTGGCCAATCCGGTGGACGTCGCGGTGGACGCCGTCGCGGATCGGATCTACGTGGTGGACAGCTACCTGCACCAGATCGTGGTGTTCGACTCGACCGGGAGCGTGCAGGGGCGCATCGGGCGACAGG
>CAZJZC010000123.1:0-7332 GCA_964550365.1 uncultured Gemmatimonadales bacterium
ACGTCCTCGGGCCGCACGCCCGGGACCTCGGCCACGATGCGGATGAACTCCTTCTCCTCGATGATGTCCACCGGCGGCATCCAGGCGCCGAGCACGTTCTCCTCGCGGGCGAACGGCGCGCCGAACACCTCCTCGAGCATGCGGCCGAGGCGGTTGGGGTACATCACGTCCATCGTGGGCCAGTTGGGGTTGAGCCTGGTGAGTGCCATCGGGCCCTCCCTCATGCAACGGGGTTGCCATGGTCGGGGCGTTGTGTCCCGACACGCCGAACGTATCACCGGCATGGAGAAGCGACGATGAACCCAACGTGAGATTCCGTTGCGGCCGCCTTCATGCCCGGGCGGAGCGGCCCGCGCCGTGCCCGTTCCCGTCGAGCATCTGGCGCACCCGCGCCCCGAGTTCGGCCGGGGTCCACGGCTTGGGCAGGAGCGGCACGTCCGCCGCGTCGGTCTGCTCCTGGCCGGGGATCCCGTCGGCGTAGCCGCTCGAGAGCAGGAACGGCACCGTGCTGCGCGCCTCCCGTATGCGCGCATGCAGCGCCAGGCCGCCCAGCTTCGGCATCACCGCGTCCGAGACCACCAGCGCGATCCGCTGCGCCTCGGCCTGGAACACCGCCCAGCCCTCGATGCCGTTCTCGGCCGTCAGCACGCGGTAGCCCAGGCGCGTCAGCGACCGCTGGGCCGCCGCCCTGAGGGCCGGCTCGTCCTCCACCACGAGGATCGTCTCGGTGCCGCCCGTGACCCTGCCGGCGGGCTGCGCGGCCACTCGCACCCCTGCGAGCGCATCCCGCTCGGCGGCCGGGAAGCACAACTGGAACACCGTGCCCTCGCCCAGCCGGCTCTTGAGCCGCACGAGGCCGCGGTGCTGGCGCATCAGGCCGAAGATCATGGACAGGCCCAGCCCGGTCCCCTGGCCCACCTGCTTGGTGGTGAAGAACGGCTCGAAGGCGTGTGCCAGCACCTCGGAGCTCATCCCCGTCCCGGTATCCTGCACCGTCAGGGCGACGTAGCGACCGGACGGGCTGCCCGTGCCGGCCGACGCGGCCTCGTCCGGCTCCACGGTGGTGGCCTCGACGCCCAGGGTCAGCGCGCCGCCGTCCGGCATCGCGTCCCGGGCGTTGGTCGCGAGGTTGAGGAGCATCTGCTCGACCGCACCCACGTCCACCAGGGCGGGCGCCGGTTCGGCCGGGCGGGTCCAGCGGATCTCGATGTGCTCCGGGATCACCCGGCGCAGCAGGCGGGCCGCCTGATCGGCCAACTCCCCGAGGTCCGCCGGCTCCAGCGTCAGCCGGCTGCGGCGCCCGAAGGCGAGCAGCTTGCGGACCAGGGCACTCCCGTGGCGGGCGGCCTCGCCGAGGTCCTTGAGGTAGGGCCGCACGCCCGCGCCCTCCGGCGGCAGGTCCGACTCGGCCAGGTTCAGGTTCGACAGGATCACGGTGAGCAGGTTGTTGAAGTCGTGGGCGATGCCGCCCGTGAGCTGGCCGAGGGCCTCGGCCCGCTGGGCCTGGTGCAGGCGCTGGTCGAGCTCCCGCTCGCGGGTCACGTCGCGCTGGACGCCGACGTAATTCACCACGCGCCCGGCGTCGTCACGGATGGGCGAGATGCTGACCTCGGCGGTGTACTCGACGCCGTCCTTGCGGCGGTTCACCACCTCCCCGCGCCACACCTCTCCACTGCCAAGGATTCGCCACATCCGCTGGTAGAAGGCCTCGTCCTGTCGTCCGCTCTTGAGCAGACGCGGGTTCTGGCCCAGGACCTCGTCGCGCCCGTAGCCCGTGATGGCCTCGAACGCCGGGTTCACGTCCACGATCGCGCCCGTCGGGTCGGTGATGATGACCGCCTCGGCCGCCTGGTGCAGCGCCGCGGCGCCGCGCGCGGCCGCGGCCTCGCTCGCCTTGATGCGTGTCAGGTCCATCACGAAGGCGACGGAGCGTTCGCGCTCGGGCGGCAGGAGCACGTACCCGACCAGGATCGGCACCAGGCTGCCATCCGGTCGCCGGTACTCCTTCTCGTAGGGCGTACAAGCGCCCCGGGCCCGCGCCTCGGTGATCCCCTCGGCGTCGGCCTCGACCCATCGCTCCGGGGTGAGCTCGCTCCAGCGCAGGCCGCCGCCCTGCAGGGCGTCGCGCCCGCGACCGACGATCCGCAGGAACTCGTCGTTGGCGTCCTCGATGCCGCCCTGGATGTCGCCGAACAGGATCCCGATGACCCCGGAGGAGAAGAAGGCGCGCAGGCGCTCCTCGCTCTCGGACAGCGCCCGCGACTGGTGCCGCGCGCGCAGGGCGAACGCCAGGTCCCCGGCCAGCTGCTCGACCAGCGCGATCGCGCCGGCGTCGAAGACGTCCTCCGCCGTCACCGACAGCGACAGCACGCCCCACAGCTCGCCGTCGAGCAGCAGCGGGGCGGCCGCCGTGGCCGCGATGCCGGCGGCGACCGCATGCTCCCGCCACACGCTCGACCCCGGCTCGTGCCCCAGTTCCGCCACGACGACCCGTCGCTCCCGCACGGCCCGGGCGGCCGGGCACTCCGCCGTCGGCCCGTCGTCCCAGCGCAGGGAGAGGCCGTCCAGGAACGCCGTCGCCCCGGCCCGTGCCTCGGGTCGGAGGGTCCCGTCGACGCCGGCATCGCCGATCCAGGCCAGCCGGAACCCGCCGTGCTCGACCATGATCTCGCAGGCCCGCTGGAGCAGGCGGCCGCGGTCGGGCTCCCGCACGATCAGCTGGGCCACCTCGGTCAGCGTCTGGAGGATGGCGTTGAGCCGGCGCTCGCGCGCCTGCGCGGCGCGCCGCTCGCTGATGTCGCGCGCCACCGTCACCGCGACGGGCACGCCGTCGCGTACCGCCGGTCGCGCGCTCACCTCCAGGGGCACCAATCGCCCCGACCGCGATGCGAGCACGGTGCGGGCGATCGCCGTGCTGCCCGTGAATACGCTCGCGAGGAGCAGGGCCGCCCGCTCGCGCTCGCCGGGCGGGAGGAGATCGGCCACGGCATTGCAGCGCAGCAGCTCCGCCCGCGACAGTCCGGTCACGTCCTCCGCCACCGCGTTGCAGTCGAGCACGGCGCCACCCTGGTCCATGATGAGGATGGCATCGCTGGCGTGATCGAGGAGGCTGGCGAAGCGCGCCCGGTCGCGCGCCGCGGCCGACGACGACGCCAGCCGGAGACCCCACCAGAGTACCAGCACCAGCCCGGAGACCGCGCCGACCACGGCCGTCCACGCCGCGGCCTCGCGGACGATGTTCCGCCGGAACGCCGCGAAGGCCTCGGCCCGGTCCACTTTCACGACCAGCCCGAACGGCGTGCCCTCGATGGCCACGGTCGCGGCCAGGACCGGCGCGTCACGGTAGTCTGTCCAGTGGCCGAACAACGGCGCGGTGGTGGTCGCCCACGCGGCCGCCAGGCGGGCCGACCGGGCCACGCGCCTGAACACCTCGGCCCCGCTGAGCCGCGGCGAGAGGAACTCGACGCTGTCGCCCCGGACCCGCACCAGCAGGGCCTCGAGGCTCCCCGACGGCTGTGCTGATCGCAGGAAGGGGTAGAGCCATCGCTCGGGATCGTGGACCAGGACCACGGTCCCCCCGCCCCCGGGGACGGCCGCGGCCGTCAGCACCAGCGCGCGGCCGCCGGAGGAAGGCACGACGTCGGCGGGGCCCGCGCCCGGCCGGGCCATGGCGCGGGCCGCCGCCAGCACGGCCGGGTCGGCCGCCGGCCCCGCCCGCGGTACCGTCAGCGGCGCCCGCCCGCCGGCGTCGAGCAGGACCGCCGCGACGATGCCCTCGGAGACCAGGCTCCGCCGCAGGACCGCCTCCGCGTGGCCGGCGGCGTCGCGGCCCGCAAGGAGATCGGCGATCACCGGGAATGCGGCCACGCCCGCCGCCGCCTCCGACTCGCGGCGGAACCACGCCTCGACGGCCAGGTGACGGATCTCGGCGCGGTCCACGAGCCGCTGCCGCCAGTCAGCCTCGATCGCCGCGCGATGGCGCGGCACGTCCACCGCCGCGAAGTACGCCAGCGCCGCGACCGCCCCGAGCGCCACGATGCCGGGCACCAGGAACGGGTACCGGCGCGCAACGTGGCCGATGCGGTCGGACGTGAGGAACAGCCTGCCTCCGGGTCCGGGTTCGCGGCTGAGCGCCGCACGGCCGGGAGGCGGCCGTATACGGAATATCTGAACCGGAGGGGAAGCCGGCTTTAGGATCGCGTGAAGGGTTCTTCAGCTTCGCGGGGCGACATAGCGGCGGCCCGATGCGCGCTGGATCAGCGCGGTGCCTACCGCGACCCGGTTCGTCGTACGGGCCACGGCCCGCGCGAAGGACCCGGCGGCCGAATCCCGCATGACCAGCGGCGGCGTGAAGGGGTCCCACCAGTAGACCGGCAGCCGGGGCAGCATGAGCGGATCGCCGGCGACCACGTCGTTCGGGCCGGCGAATCCCGCGGCGTAGCCGGCCTGCGCCGCCAGGCCGCGGATCCGCCGGTCCGTCGCGCCGAACGGGTAGCTCACCGCCGTCGGGACCCGGCCCAGCCGCCGCCCGATCTCCTCCTTGGAGCGGCCGAACTCCTCGGCCACGGCGTCGTCCGGAAGCCACGTCAGCCGCGCATGGCTGGTCCCGTGCGACTGGACCTCCACCACGCCGCGCTCCTGCCAGTACCCGAGCCGGTCCCAGTCCAGGTGCCGGAAGCGCCGCCAGCCGTACTGGACGTCCCAGCCGTTCTCCCGCCCCACCCAGTCGGTGATCACGAAGACCACGCAGGTGAACCCCAGGCCGGCCAGGACCGGGAAGGCATGGCGGTCGAGCGCGTCGTACCCGTCGTCGAAGGTGATGCCGACGCGCCGCGGGGCCGCGGTCCCCGCCGCGGCCGCGCGCGCCAGGTCGGCGCTGCCCGCCGAGGTCCAGCCGCCCCTCGCCAGCGCCTCCATCTGCCGGCGGAACGCCCGCGGCCCGAGCCGGGTGAACCCCAGCTCGAGCCGCGTGTCGATCTTGTGGTAGCAGAGGATCGGCGGGTCGGCCGCCGGGCCCTGCAACCGTGCGTTGGCCATCGGCTCCCCGTCGAGCGGCGCGTGGGCGCCTAGAGGAACGTCGCCACGTCCGTGAGGGGCATGCCGAAGGCCTCGGCCACGCCCGGATAGGTCACCGTGCCGGCCACGATGTTGACGCCAAGGGCCAGCGCGGGGTCGGCCCTGCAGGCGTTCTTCCAGCCCTGATCGGCCAGGCGCCGGGCGTACGGGAACGTGGCGTTGGTCAGCGCCAGGGTCGAGGTGCGCGGCACCCCGCCCGGCATGTTGGCCACGGCGTAGTGGATCACTTCGTCCACGATGTAGGTCGGGTTCTCGTGCGTGGTCGGCTTGATGGTCTCGATGCAGCCGCCCTGGTCCACGGCCACGTCCACCACGACGGAACCGGGCTTCATGAGCTTCAGGTCCTCGCGCCGGATGAGCTTCGGCGCCTTGCCGCCCACGATCAGCACGCCGCCGATGACGAGGTCCGCCTGCTGGATGGCCTCGAGGATGCTGTAGCGGTTGGAGTAGACCAGGTCCACGTTGGCCGGCATCACGTCCGACAGGTAGCGGAGCCGGTCGAGGTTCACGTCCATGATGGTGACGCGCGCGCCCAGGCCCGCGGCCATCTTCGCGGCGTTGGTGCCCACGACGCCGCCGCCCAGGATGACGACCTCGGCCGGCGGAACGCCCGGCACGCCGCCGAGCAGCACGCCGCGGCCCCCGTGCAGCTTCTCGAGGTACTTGGCGCCTTCCTGCACCGCCATGCGGCCGGCCACCTCCGACATGGGCGTCAGCAGCGGGAGCTCGCCGGTGGCGAGCTGGACCGTCTCGTAGGCGATGCACGTCGCCCCGGAGGCGATGTGGGCCCTGGTGAGGTCCTCGTCGGCGGCGAAGTGGAAGTACGTGAAGATGAGCTGGTCCTTCCGCATGTGCGGCCACTCGGGCTTGATCGGCTCCTTCACCTTGCAGATCATCTCGCTGCGGCCCCAGACGTCGGCCGCCGTGGCGACGATCTGCGCGCCGGCACCGGTGAACAGCTCGTCCGGGAACCCCGAGCCCTCGCCCGCCCCCTGCTCCACCAGCACGGTGTGCCCGTGGCTGACGAAGGTCTCCACGCCGGCGGGGACGACCGCGACGCGGTTCTCGTTGGTCTTGATCTCCTTCGGGACGCCGATGATCATGCGGGCCTCGGGTGCGTCGGGGTTCAGGGCGCGCCGCGCGCCGCGCGGCGATCGGCGTGCTTCAGTTCGGTCCCAGCCAGACGATGGCCTGCCGCTCCGGCGCGAAGAACTCGCCGGCCACGGCGGCCACGTCGTCCATGGTGACGGCGTCGATGTCCGCCAGCAGCGTGTCCACGCTGCGGTAGGGCTCGCCGTAGACCGCCAGCCCGGCCAGCCGGTACATGCGCGACAGCGGGCTCTCCAGCGCCAGCACCAGCTGGCCCCGGACCTGCTGCTTGGCGCCGGCCAGTTCCCCGGCGCTCAGGCCTCCGGCCGCCAGCGCGGCGTACTCCTCGCGGATGACGTCCAGCGCCTGCTGGGCCGTGGGGCGCTGGGTGCCGACGTAGACGCCGCAGGTCCCCGAGAGCTGGTGGAACGAGTTGTACGCGTAGATCGAGTAGCACAGCCCCAGGTCCTCGCGCACCCGCTGGAACAGCCGCGAGCTCATGCCGCCGCCGAAGATGGTCGTCAGCAGCGTCAGCGCGTGCCGCCGCGGGTCGCCGTAGGGGAAGGTCCCGGTCCCCAGGACCAGGTGCACCTGGTGGCTGTCGCGCTCGATGCGGCGCTCGCCCCGCCAGGCCTCCTCGGGCGCCGCGACCGGGTCGCGCTCGGCGCCGGGCGCGCGATCGAACCAGCCGGCGCCGCGCAGCATGGCCAGGATGGCGTCGTGGTCCACGTTCCCGGCGGCCGCGAAGACCATGTGGCGGGGGCTGTAGGCGGTGCCGTGCAGGGCCCGCAGGTGCTCGACCCGGAGGGCGCCGACGGTGTCGCGGGTGCCCAGGATCCGGTAGCCGTACGAATGGCTCGGCCAGAGCGCGCCGGCGTGCAGGTCGAACACCACGTCGTCGGGCTGGTCGTCGACCATCGCGATCTCCTCGATGACGACCTGCCGCTCCTTCGCCAGGTCGACCTCGCGCAGCCGGGGGTGCCGCACCAGGTCGTCGAGGACGTCGAACGCGAGCGGGAGGTCGGCGTCGAGGACGCGCGCCTGGAAGGTGGTGTGGTCGCGTCCGGTGTAGGCGTCGAGCGCGCCGCCGCGGGACTCGAGCGCCAGCGCGATGTCCTTCGCGCTGCGCCGCTCGGTGCCCTTGAAGACCATGTGTTCCAGCAGGTG
>CAZJZC010000124.1:0-644 GCA_964550365.1 uncultured Gemmatimonadales bacterium
ACGCGGCGCTGGCGCGCCCCCTCGGCGCCGCGGCATCTTCCGGCGCCATGCCGGAACTGCCCGACATCACCGTCTATCGCGAGGCACTCGAGCGGCGCACGCTCGGCCACGCGATCGAACGGGTGGACGTGCTCAACCCGTTCGTCCTGCGGAGCGTGGACCCGCCCCTGCCCTCGTGCTTCGGCACGCGCGTCGCCGGCCTCCGGCGCCTGGGCAAGCGTCTCGTGTTCGAACTCGGCGATCGTGGCGGGAGGGGCGGCGTCGCCGGCCGCGCGGCGCCGGACGCCGAGCCGCTGTTCCTCGTCATCCACCTGATGATCGCCGGGCGCCTGCACTGGCACGAACGACCGCCGAAGCTCGGCGGCCGCCTCAACCTCGCCGCCTTCCGCTTCGCGCACGGCACCCTGGTGCTGACGGAGGCCGGCACGAAGCGCCGCGCCTCCCTCCACCTGGTGCGGGGCGAGGCGGCGCTGGCGCCGTTCGACCGCGGCGGGCTGGAGGTCCTGGAGGCCGGCCTCGAGTCGTTCGCGACGCGCCGTCGCACGGAGAACCACACGCTCAAACGCGCGCACACCCACCCCCCGCGGTTGAGCGGCAACCGCCACGCCAACACCGACGAGATCCAGCACCCCGCGCCGCACTCG
>CAZJZC010000124.1:654-7313 GCA_964550365.1 uncultured Gemmatimonadales bacterium
CCTGGCGGCATCGACGTGATGAGCGCCGAGCCGGCGGCCTTCATGGCACGGCTGCAGGCCGAGAACCACACCCTCAAGCGTGCGCTGACCAACCCGCGCCTGTTCAGCGGCATCGGCAACGCCTATTCCGACGAGATCCTGCACCGCGCGCGGCTCTCGCCGCTGCTGCTCACCGCCCGCATCACCGACGAGCAGATCGCCCGCCTGCACGACGCGGTGCGGGGCGTCCTCACCGAGTGGACCGACCGCCTGCGGGCCGAGACCGGCGAGGGGTTCCCGGGGAAGGTCACCGCCTTCCGCCCGGAGATGGCGGTCCACGGCCGCTATCGCCAGCCCTGCCCGGTGTGCGCCGCGCCGGTCCAGCGCATCCGCTACGCCGACAACGAGACCGACTACTGCGCCCGCTGCCAGACCGGCGGCAAGCTCCTCGCCGACCGCGCGCTGTCGCGCCTGCTCAAGGGCGACTGGCCGCGCTCGCTCGAGGAGCTGGACGAGCTGACCAGCCCCGGGTATTGACGGGGGCGGCCTCGCGATGCATCCTCGCTGTCCGAACCCAACCAGGGAGTAACGCCATGCCGCACCGACACGCCGTGTCGGCGTCGTTCTGTCTCGCCGTCCTCGCGCTCAGCGCCTGCCGGGAAGCGCCGCCGGCCGCGATGAACTCCTTCACCATCACCGCCGTCGATCACGCCTTCCAGGCGCCCGACACCGTGCCGGGCGGCCTGACCCGCATCGTCTACGTCAACGCCGGTCCGAGTTTCCACCACGCCCAGCTCGTCCGGCTGAGCGACGGACGCACCTACGACAGCCTCATGGCCGCGTTCCGGACCATGGGGCCGACCGACGCGCCGCCCTCGTGGATGCACATGGCCGGCGGCCCCAACACCGGCATGCCGGGCGACACCACGGCGGTCATGCAGACGCTCGAGCCCGGCCACTATGCCATCATCTGCATGATCCCCGACTCCGCCGGCGTGCCGCACATCGCGCACGGCATGACCCGGCCGCTCGAGGTCACCGCCGCGCCGGCCGGACCGGCCGCCGCCGAACCCTCGGCCGATCTCACGGTCACCCTGGCCGACTACTCGTTCACCGAGTCGGCCGCCCTGGCCGCCGGCCCGCGCACCATCCGCGTGGTCAACGCCGGGCCCCAGCCGCACGAGATCTTCATCGCGCGGCTCGACTCGAACACCACGACGGCGCAGGTGGTCCAGTGGGTCGCGACCATGATGAAGGGTCCGCCGCCCGCGCTTCGCGCCATGACCGGGACGGCGGCCATGGATGCCGGGACCCAGATGTACCTGTCGGTGAACCTGCCGCCGGGGCGCTACGGGCTGTTCTGCTTCATCCCCGGGCCGGACGGCCGGGAGCACACCCAGCACGGCATGGTGAAGGAGATCCGGGTCAGCTAGGCCAGGGCCTGGAGGCGCTCCAGCAGGGCGGCCTGCCGCCGCGCCACGTAGCGCAGATGGGCGTCGCCGCGGGCGGTCATCCGACCGCCCCGGGCACACGATCCTGCGTTGGCTCCGGTGTCACGTCTCTCCCATGATACCCCCGGCGGGGGCCGATGGAAGGCGTCGCGGCCGGCCGACGGGCCGCGGCGGGACGCCGCCGGCGGGCCGTCTTGCGGACTGCGGGGCGGGGTCATACCTTCGGCGCGTCTCCCAACCGTCGAGGGTCACATGCGCCGACTGCCGGTCCCGGTCCTGCTCTCCCTGTTCGTCGTCGCCCTTGCCCTTCCCGTGTCGCTCGCAGCCCAGTCCCAGGCCACCACCGGCATCATCCGCGGCACGGTCACCAGTGCCGACGGTGCGCCGCAGGCGGGCGCGGTCGTGGTGCTGCGCAACACGGCGACCAACATCGAGCGGCAGACCACGACCAACGACCGCGGCATCTTCGTCGCGGCCCTGCTCGCCGTCGGCACCTGGGACGTCACGGCCCGCACGCCCGGTGCCACCGCGGCCACGCGCAGCGGCGTGGTCCTGCGCCTCGGCGAGACGGTCGACCTCACGCTGGCGCTCGGCGCCGTCCAGCTGGCCGCCATCGACGTCACGGCGAACGCGGCGGCCGGCCCGGACCCGACGCGGTCCGAGGCGGCGACCCGGTTCACCGACCAGATCGTCGAGGGCCTGCCGAACAACGGCCGCAACTTCATCAACCTGACCCTGCTGACGCCCAACGTGGCCGTGGTCCAGGGCCCCGACGGCGACGAGATCTCCGTCGCCGGCCAGCGCGGCATCTACAACAACGTCTCGGTCGACGGCGCCGACTTCAACAACCCGTTCTTCGGCGAGCAGCGCGGCGGCCAGCGGCCGGCCTTCACCTTCAACCTGGACGCGGTGCAGGAGATGGTGGTGGTCCAGCACGGCGCCAACGCCGAGTTCGGGCGGTCGGGCGGCGGGTTCATCAACGTGCTGACCAAGTCGGGCACCAACCGGCTGCAGGGCTCGTTCCACTACTTCGGCCAGACCGACGCGACGTCGGCCGCCGACTTCGGCTCCAACGTGACGCCCGACTACGCCCAGCACCAGTTCGGCCTCACGCTCGGCGGGCCGATCCGGCGCGACCGGGCGTTCTTCTTCATCGCCTACGACCAGCAGGTGTTCCACCAGACCAAGCAGACCAACGCCAACCGCTTCGACCCGCTGCTGCGCTCGTGGATGGACACCGCCTTCGGCGGCGCCCTGGCGGGCGACTACGGCCCCATCCGCCGGACCAACGACGCCAACGCGCTGATGGCCAAGCTCGACTTCCGGCTCAGCCCGACGCACAGCCTGTCGCTCAAGTACAACTACACCAACTCGCGGCAGGAGAACGGCACCTTCGACGTGGACACCTGGGCCCGGTCGGCCAACGCGGTCGAGCGCGACTACTCGCACGCGATCAACGGCCAGCTCATCTCCCTGCTCAGCCCGTCGCTGACCAACGAGTTCCGGTTCCAGTACGCCCGCGAGGATCGGCCCCGGCCGTACGAGGGCCCCACGTTCCCGGGCACCAGCGGCACGCTGTTCAACACCAGCGGCCGGCCGTTCCCCGACACCGGCGCCGATTTCGGCATGGGCTACCGGTGGGGCATGCCGTTCTTCATCCCCATCGTGGCGCATGACACGCGCATCCAGCTGGTGGACAACCTCACCATCGCGCGCGGCAACCACATCTTCAAGGTCGGCGCCGAGTTCAACCGCACGGTGGCGAGCCAGACGTTCATCGGCTTCGCCAACGGCCGCTACATCTTCAGCAGCGTGCCGGGCTTCCTGAACTACGTGGCCAACGGCCCGCAGTACGTGGAATGCTCGCTCGCCAACGGGACCTTCGTCGGCTCGAACAACGCCGGCAGCTGCGCCGGCTTCCCGGGCACCAGCATCAGCGGCCCGCTCCTGCTGTTCCTCCAGTTCGCCCCGGTCCAGGCGGGCACCACGGTGCGCGACGCCGGCACCCAGGACATCCCGCAGACCGAGCTGGCGCTGTTCATCCAGGACAGCTGGAAGCCCACCAGCCGCCTGACGGTGAACTACGGCCTGCGCTGGGAGGCGCAGATCCAGCCCGACCCGATCACGCCGGCGGCCTCGGTCTTCTACGCGCCGTTCATCGGCCAGTCGGTGACCACGGCGCAGGGCACCTTCCGGTTCCCGTCGGACGGGACCATCCCGGCCGACTACACCATGTTCCAGCCGCGGCTCGGCATCTCGTGGGACATGAACGGCGACGCGTCGCAGATCTTCCGGGCCAGCGCCGGCATGTACTCGCCGCGCACGCCGGGCCTGGTGTTCGCCAGCACCCGCACCAGCAACGGGTCGATCGGCCAGAACATCTTCCAGGCCAGCTTCTTCAACGGCTTCGGCGTGACGCCGCCGGTCTACGGCCCCACGCTCCCGACCTTCGGCTCCGGCACCCCGACCCGGCCGGGCGTGTTCGTCACCGACGAGAACTTCAAGAACCCGCGCACCCTGGCCCTGAGCGCCGGGCTGGAGCGCCGCATCACGCCGCGCCTCACGGGCTCGCTGTCGTACTACTTCGCGCGCACCACCAACCTCAACCGGTTCGTGGACCGCAACGACGCGGTGTTCGGCACGCCGTTCGCCAACTTCCCCGGCACGACGGCCAACGGCCTGGGCGGGGTCACCGTGCTCGAGAGCTCGGCCAAGTCGCAGTACCACGGCTTCACGCTGACCCTGAGCGGCAACATGGCGCGCCGCTTCGCCGTGGAGGCCAACTACACCCTGTCGTTCGACAAGTCAGACGACGACAACGAGCGCGACCCGTTCAGCTTCCGCTACGCCCGGGCCAACGCGCTCGACCGCGAGTACAACTGGTCCGACCGCGACCAGCGGCACCGCGCCAACCTGTTCCTGCTGTGGCGCGCACCCGGCGACCTGCAGATCAACAGCCGGGTGAGCTACACGTCGGCCCAGCCGACCAGCGAGCGCTGTGTCGCCAACGCGCCGAGCGGCCAGGTGGCCACCACGCCGCAGGACCGCATCTGCGCCAACGGCACCATCCTCCTGCGCAACACGCTGCGCAAGAACAACGAGTATTTCTCCGTCGACCTCAGGCTGTCGCGCGCCTTCTCGATCGGCCGCGGCACGCTGGAGCCGACGCTCGAGGTGTTCAACGTCTTCAACCGCACCAACATCAAGAACCCGAGCGCGCCGGCCCTGCTGTTCAACTTCGACGGCACCATCCGCAGCGGCTTCGGCGACCCGCGCCGCATGCAGCTGGGCGCCCGGTGGCGGTTCTAGAGCACCGGCGACACCGGCCGCCCGGCTGACGCGGGCGGCAGGCCGCTGAACGCAGCACGAAGGGCCCGGGTCGTCCCGGGCCCTTCGCACGTCCGCCGCCCGCGGCCGCCGGCCGCGTCGGTCGTCGCCCCGGCTAGCGCGCCGCGGGCATCACGATGTAGGCGTACGGGGTCCCGGCGAAGCGGACCCAGGGCCCGTCGGCGCGGCGGGTGGTCGGCAGGCCGGCGTAGCTGCGCGGGCTGGGCATGGCGATGTAGATGGACGGCCCGTCGAGCAGCCAGGCCTGCCCGCTGTCGGGCGTCATCTTGAGCGGGTCGGTATCGCTGGCGACCGCGCCGCCCTGCAGGGCGTAGGCGACGCCCATGCCGGTCAGCCCGGGCCGGGTGCGCGAGTACCAGGCGTCGACCCAGCGCATGGCCTGATCGTCGGCGCAGACCGGGTCGTTGGCCGCGGTCTGCGGGCTGTCGGGCATGCAGACCCACGAGCTCTGGCCCGTCTCCAGGGTGTCGGGCCGGCCGACGCTGTCGAACTCGATCACGTAGGCGCCCATGGCGATCACGGCCGGCGCGGCACTGCGGGCGTTGCGGATCTTCCAGGCCCGGGAGCCCGGCGGCAGTTCCGGTTCGGCCGAGGCCATGGGCGCGTCGGCCTTCTTGCAGGCCGCGAGGGTGAGGAGCAGGAGCAGGATGGGCAGGCGCATGCGGACCCCGACGGTGAAGTGGCTGGTCATGGAGCGTCGCGGACCGGGACAACGTACGTCACCATGGCCGCCTTCGTCCACCTCGGCACCAGCCCGCTCAGAAGCGCCGCACCACGCGCACCGATGCCCGCAGTTCGTGATTGGCCGTGCGGAAGTCGCGCCGGTGCAGCTCAGCCTGGATTCCCGCCGACGTCGCGCCGGCGCTCCAGTCCGCCCCAGCGGTGAGCGATGCGAAGCGCTGGGCCTCGCCGCCTTGCGCCCAGCGCAGGGACTCCAGGCCACCGCGGAACGCCAGCGCACGCGCCACGGCCCAGGCAACCGTCGCGCTTCCCGCCAGCGCCTCCACGTCGGCGTCGCCGCCCCGGCTGCGACTCCAGTGCAGGCCGACCGCCGCCGTCATCCGGCCGACCGGCGGCGGCGCGAGCGACGCACCGAGCCCGGTCTCGACCGTGGCCGGGCCCTCGCGCGCCCAGCGGCGCACGTTCGCCTCGAACTCGACCGATCCGAGCGGCGTGCGGCCGCGGACATCGAGTTCGGTGCGCGATTCCTCGAGGCCGCGCACGCCGGAGACGAGCGCCGAGGGGCCGCGTTCGCCGGTCCGCACGTGGCGACGGTGGCGCAGCTCGAGGCCGGGCCGTCCGAGGGCGACGTCCAGGTCCGCACGCCGGCCGTCACGGCGCTCGGGCACCACCACCAGGTGGCGATAGCTCACGAGGATCGTCTCGCCCGGGGCGATGCGGCTCCCCGGGGGAACGTCCACGCGCAAGGCGATCCCCGCGGGGACGAGCGAGTAATCCAGACCTTCCTGGTAGACGAGCGCGCCATCGGCTCGGCGGATGACCACGCTGAGTGCGTCCACGCGCGTCTCATCGAGGATGACGCTCCGGGTCACCGGGACCTCGTGCGGCTCGTCGATCACCGGCCGCAGCGGCGTCGGCGCGCCGGTCGTGTGCCTCCATTCCCAGGCCAGGGCGGCCGACGCGCTCAACCGCCAGCGGCCGGGGAGCGCCGCGCTGACACCCAGGCGCGGCGCCACGCTCCACAGCACGTCGCGGAGGTCGCCCGCTCGGGTCGCGCTGCGCGAGGCGCCGAGGCCGGCCGTCGCGCGAGATCCCAGGCGGACGGTGGCGCCGCTCGCGAAGGCGGCGATGCGGGCCTCCTGGCTGGCGAGGCGCGACACCGTCCGCTCCAGCCGGTGATCGGTTCGCACACCGGCCCCG
>CAZJZC010000125.1:0-7239 GCA_964550365.1 uncultured Gemmatimonadales bacterium
ATCTCGGGCACCTCGAGCTTGAAGAGCGCCTTGACGAACAGCGGATCGGCCCGCGTCAGGATCAGCCGCGGTCCCTTGGGCGTCTCCTCCAGCCGCTTGAGCACGGCCCGGATGGTGTCGCCCTGATGGAAATGCTCGCGATGGTTCTGCTCGCGGTAGGGGATGATGGCCTCGGCCTCGCGGAACTTGGCCAGCATGATCACCAGCTTGCCGCGCTCGATCTGCTGGACCTCGCCGCTGAGCAGTTCGCCGACGCGGTCGGCGAACTCCTCGCGGATCCGCATCCGCTCGCCCTCGCGCACGCGCTGGATGATGCGCTGCTTGGCGGCCTGCACCGCCATGCGGCCGAACTGGGAGAAGTCGACCGGGTCCTCGAGGACGTCGCCGACCTCGAAGTCCTCGTCCTCGAACCGGGCCTCCTCGAGCGAGATCTGACGGCTGGGGTCCTCGACCTCGGCCACCACCTCCTTGAGGACGGTGATGCCGATCTTGCCCGTCATCTCGTCGATCTCGACCTCGGCCCGCACGTTCGGCCCGATCTTCCGCGCCAGCGCCGCCATGATCCCGTCCTTGATCAGCTCGCGCAGATCGCCGCGGTCGAGCTGCTTGAGCTGCGCCAGCTCCTTGAACGCCGACAGCACATCCTGACTGCTCGCCATGTCGAAAGCTCCCGCGCCTACCAGTCGATCGCGAGGCGCGCGTCCTTGATTTCCGCCAGCCGCACGGTGCGCCGCTCCCCGGTGGGGAACTCCAGCTCCACCGCCGGCTCGTCGCCCTCCACCAGGGCGACATGCCTGACCTGGAACCGCCCGCCGAGGGACGGCACCAGCACTTCCACCCGGCGGCCCGCGAAGCGCCGCCATTCCTTCGGACCACGGAGCGGCCGGTCCATCCCGGGCGAACTGACCTCCAGGATGTAGCGACCGCCGCCTACGC
Organism: uncultured Gemmatimonadales bacterium; assembly: GCA_964550365.1. Lineage (GTDB taxonomy): Bacteria > Gemmatimonadota > Gemmatimonadetes > Gemmatimonadales > JACORV01 > DASXPG01. The sequence continues at coordinate 937 of CAZJZC010000125.1, forward strand.
CCTCCCGGTCCATCCAGTCCTCCAGGGACCGGCTGACCACGGCGCAGTCGTCCACGGACACCTTCCGGCCGGGAACGTCCTCGGCCCAGTCGATGCGGACGGACAGATGCGGACGGCGGCTCGAGCCGCCAAGGCGGAAATCGACCAGCTCGAAACCCCGCTCCGCCAGCTGCGCGGCAATGCGCCGTTCGAACTCGTCGCGATTCACAGCGAAAAACCCCGAAAAAAGAAAATGTGGGGCCGACAACCCCCACATCCTGCGCCGCCGGGCCAGCCCCTTCCGCCCGCGTCAGCACCTGAAGCTACCCCGCCCCGCCCGGGGCGTCAAGCGCCGCCCGGACCGCCGCGCGGCGGCCCGGTGCCTTGTCCCGGCGCCGCCGGCGGGCCATGATAGCGGTCAGAGCCACCTCGACCCGGAGCCCCGATGCGCCCACGTCTCGTCCGCGCCGCCGCCTGCGCCGCCCTGGCCCTCGGGGCCGCCTGCGCCAGCAGCGGCGGCAGCGCCAGTCCGTCCGCCGGTCCACGGTACGAACGCAACCGCATCAGCTCCGACGAGATCGCCCAGGGCCTGTCACGCAACATCAACAACGCCTACGACCTCATCCAGTCGATGCGGCCGCAGTGGATCCGCACCGGGAGCACCGGGTTCGGCGGCGCGGCCAGCACGCTGGCCGTGTTCGAGGACAACAACCGGCTCGGCGGCGTCGAGGCCCTGCGCAGCTACCCGCTCGGCAACGTGTCGGCCATCCGCTTCCTGCAGCCCTCGGAGGCCGGCGCGCTCTTCGGTCTCGACGTGAACTACGGGGCCATCCAGATCCAGACGCGTACCGGGCGCTGAGCCGGGCTCAGCGCGCCGGCCGGCCGAGATACGCCAGCTGGCGCCCGCCGTCGCCGGCCGAGGCGCGATGGGAGAAGAAGCGGTCGGCGTGGCAGGAAGTGCAGAACGGCGAGATGCTGACATCCGTCACGCCGGCCGCCGCGGCGCGGCGGGCCAGGGCGGCGCGCAGGTCGAACCGGGTCGCCCCCGCCACGGCGCGGCCCTCGACCGCCGCCACGACCTCCGGGCCGACCTCGTAGCACGCCCCGCAGATCGCCACGCCCAGGTGCGCGGTCAGCCGCCCTGCCGGGCATGCCGGCAGCCCGTCCTCGGCCGCCGTCAGCGCGGCGATGCCCGCCTCGAGCATGCCCGCCGCCGCGCCCCGCCAGCCCGCGTGCAGCAGCGCCACGGCCGATCCGTCATCGCGCGTCAGGTAGACCGGCACGCAGTCGGCCACGCTGACGCCCAGCAGGAGTCCCGGCTGGGCGGTGACGTGACCATCGGCATCGTCGAGGAGATGGAAGCCCGGCGCGACGCCCCGGTGCCGGACCACCCGGTTGCCGTGGCACTGGTGCGCCATCTGGAACGCGGTGAACCGGGGCTGGACGGCCTCCCGCAGGCGCCGCAGGCGGCCGGTGATGAGGTCGGCGCTCTCGGGCGACCTCAGGCCCAGGGAGAAGGGCGGCACCTCGCCGCCGCGCTCGGTGATGCCGGCCACCAGCCCGAAGCGCGCGGCCCAGGCGGCCAGTTCGGACCGCGGCACGGCGCCCTCGCGCACCGGCGCCTCGACCACGGGGCCGGCGGCCGCAGGCCCCGGCACGCGCCCGGCCGCGCGGACCGGGGCCCGCGACGCGTCGGACGTCACCCGCCTAGTCCCGGCGCTCGATGCCGGCGCCGAGGGCCGCCAGCCGGTCCTGGATGTTCTGGTAGCCGCGCTCGATCTGCCCGATGTTGTTGATGGTGCTGGTGCCCTCGGCGGCCAGGGCGGCGAGCAGCATGGCCATGCCGGCCCGGATGTCTGGGCTCTCCACCACCCCGCCCCGCAGCCGTGACGGCCCGCTCACCACGGCCCGGTGCGGGTCGCACAGCACGATGCGCGCACCCATGCCGATCAGCTTGTCCACGAAGAACAGCCGCGACTCGAACAGCTTCTCGTGGATCAGGATGATGCCCTCGCACTGCGTGGCGGTGACCAGCGCGATGCTCATGGCGTCGGCCGGGAACCCCGGCCACGTGGCGTCCTCGAGCTTGGTGACGTGGCCGCCCACGTCCTCGCGGATCCGCCGCGGCTGATCCTTCGCCACCACCAGCGTCTCGCCGTCGAGCCGCGGCTCGACCCCCAGCCGTTCGAAGCCCATGAGGGTGGCCCTGAGGTCGCCGCCGCGGACGCCCTCGATGGCGATCTCGGAATCGGTCACGGCCGCCAGGCCGATGAACGAGGCGACCTCGATGTGGTCGGGGCCGATGGTGCACTCGCCGCCGCCGAGCGGCCGCCCGCCCTCGATGGTCATGGTGTTGGAGCCGATGCCCTCGATGGACGCACCCAGCTGGACCAGGAACCGTGCCAGGTCCTGCACGTGCGGTTCGCTGGCCGCGTTGCGCAGGATGGTCCGGCCCTCGGCGCGCACGGCGGCCATCAGGGCGTTCTCGGTGCCGGTGACACTGGCCTCGTCGAGGAAGATGTCGTCGCCCACCAGGCGCCGGGCCTCGAAGTCGAACGTGGCGCCCACGTCGATCTCGGCGCCGAGGCGGGCCAGCGCCAGCAGGTGGGTATCCACCCGCCGGCGGCCGATCACGTCGCCGCCCGGCGGCGGCAGGCGCACGCGCCCGAAGCGCGCCACCATCGGCCCCGCCAGCAGGATCGACGCCCGGATCCGGCTGCACAGCGCCGGATCGGGGTCGCCGCCGGTCGCCGCCCTGGTGTCGACCGTCAGCGTGCTGGCGCCGGTCCAGTCGAGCACGCAGCCCTGGCCGCGCAGCAGGTCGATCATGGTCTCGACGTCGCGGATGCGCGGCATGTTGTGCAGCGTGACCGGCGCCTCGGCCAGCAGCGTGGCGGCGAGGATCGGGAGCGCGGCGTTCTTGTTGCCGGCCGGGCGGATGGTGCCGTGGAGGCGTCGGCCTCCCTCAACGATGAAGGCTGGCATGGTCAGCAGCGAAGATGCGTGGTGGCGCTCCCCGGAGCAAGCGGATTAGTTTCCCGCCATGGACGTTCAGCCCTGGGTCGGCCCGACCATCGCCATCTCGCTCGTCGTCGTGGCGTCGAGCATGCTGCTCATGGGCGCCCTGGCGCTGGCGCTGGCCGTGGCCGTCCGCCGCCAGAGCCGGGCCGCCCGCGCCCAGCTGGCGGCCTTCGCCAAGGAGGCCCACGTGGTCTCCGAGCGCTTCCGGCATGAACTGAACGGCTTCGCCGACCTGTCGACCGAGACCCGGGGCCGGCTCCGCCGCGCCATCGACACCGTCGACGAGCGGCTGACCGACCTGGATGCCCTCGTCGAGGTCATCCAGGAGGAAGCCGAGGAGACCGCGCTGGACGCCGCCGCGCTGCTGCGGACGGTGCGCCGCTCGGGCTCGATCCTCGGCGCCGCCGGGCGCGCCCTGAAGCGCCGCCGGAAGCGCTAGCCGTGCGCCGCGGCGCGCTCATCGCGCTCGCCGCCTTGCTGCTGCTCGCGCTGGTCCCGACCGATGGCTGGGCCTGGTCGCCCGGCACCCATGTCTTCCTCGGCCAGTCGGTCCTCCACAGCCTCGCCGTCCTGCCGGCCGGCGTCGCCGACCTGCTGCGCGCCTTCCCGGCCGACTTCCTCTACGGGTCCATCGCCGCCGACACCTCGTTCGCCAAGAAGTACGTCCCGGTCGGCCGGCACAGCCACGCCTGGCACGTCGGCCAGGAGATCCACGACCTCGCCGGCACCGACCGCCTGCGCGCCTTCGGCCTCGGCTACCTCGCGCACCTGGCCGCCGACGTGGTGGCGCACAACCACTTCGTCCCGCGCCAGCTGGTGGTCACCTCCGCGTCGAAGGCCCTGGGCCATTCCTACTGGGAGGCCCGGTTCGACATGCACATCGGCGAGGAGCACGGCCACAAGGCGGTCGAGGTCATCCGGCAGGACCACGGCGAGAGCGACGCCCACCTGGACCGCATCATCTCGCCGACGCTGTTCTCGGTGGGCGTCAACCGGCGGCTGTTCCGGGGCATGGTCCAGCTCAACGACCTGACGGGCTGGTACGGGGTGGTGCGCATCGCGGCCGAGGCGAGCCGCTGGGGCCTGGACAACGCGGTCGTCGAGCGGCACATGGCCGTGTCCTACGACTACGTGATGGACCTGCTGGCGAGCGGCGACGACGCCCTGGCCCGGCGCAGCGACCCGTCCGGCGCCGACGCGCTGGCCGCCGCCAAGCGGATGCGGCGCCACGCGCTCGAGACCGGCGGCCGCCGGGACACCGAGATCGTCACGGACGTGGCCGAGGAGCACTTCGGCCTGCCCTCGGCGCGGCTGGGCTACTGGGACGACCTGGACCTGATGCCGCCCTGGCGCCAGCCGCCCCGCGCCGGGCTCACGGGCCGCCGAGCGCGGCGCTGAGCGCCGCGCCGACCGCCTTGGGGTCGGCCTTCCCCTTCGAGCGCTTCATCACCTGGCCGGTGAGGAACCCGAGCAGCTTGGCCTCGCCGCCCCGGTAGCGCGCGACCTCCGCGGGATGCGCCGCCAGCACCTCGGCGACCCAGGCGTCGATCGCCCCGCTGTCCTGCACCTGCACCAGGCCCAGCCGCTCGGCGAGCGCGGCGGCCGGCGCGTCGCTCTCGAGCATCGCCGCCAGCACCTTCTTCGCCGCCTGCCGGCTGACCGTCGCGCCGCGGACCAGGGCCACCACCTCGGCCACCCGCTCGGGCGTCAGCGCGGCCGGCAGGGATTCGGCGTCGGCGCTGTGCGCCAGGACGTCGTTGGCCTCCCAGTTCCAGGCTTCCTTGCCGGCGCCGTCGCCCAGCAGGGCCGCCAGCCGCTCGTAGTGCCCGGCGATGGCCGCGCTGGCCGCGACCACCGACGCCTCGGCCGGGCTGAGGCCGTACCGGGCGGCGAAGCGGTGCCGCATGGCCGCCGGCAGTTCCGGGAGGGCCGCGCGTTCGGCCGCGAGCCAGGCGGGCTTCAGCGCCAGCGGGGGCAGATCGGGCTCGGGGAAGTAGCGGTAGTCGTGGCTCTCCTCCTTCGAGCGCATCGGCCGGACCTCGCCCTTCGCCGCGTCGAAGGTCAGCGTGGTCTGGACCACGGCGCCGCCCGCCTCGAGCAGCGCCACCTGGCGCTCCCGCTCGACCGTGAGCGCGCGCTCCACGCCGCTGAACGAATTCATGTTCTTGAGCTCGGTCCGCGTGCCGAGCGGCGCACCCGGCCGGCGGACCGACAGGTTGGCGTCCACCCGCAGGGAGCCTTCCTCCATGTTGCAGTCGCTCACGGCGAGCCAGCGCAGCAGCTGCTTCAGGGCCGCGAGGTAGGCCCGCGCCTCCGCCGGCGAGCGCAGGTCCGGCTCGCTGACGATCTCGATCAGCGGCACGCCCGAGCGGTTGAGGTCCACCACCGTGGCGCCCGGGACGCGGTCGTGGAAGCTCTTGCCGGCATCCTCTTCCAGGTGCAGGCGCGTGATGCCGACGGTGAGCGGACCGCGCTCGGGCGAGAGGATCTCGAGGCGCCCGGCCGTGGCCAGCGGCTGGTCGAACTGCGAGATCTGGTAGCCCTTGGGCAGGTCCGGATAGAAGTAGTTCTTGCGGGCGAACACCGAGCGCTCGTGGACCGTGCACTCCAGGGCGCACGCCGCGCGGACCGCCAGCCGCACGGCCGCTTCGTTGGGCACCGGCAGGGCGCCGGGCAGGCCGAGACACACCGGGCACACGTTGGTGTTCGGCGGGTCGCCGTAGGCCGCCGGGCAGCCGCAGAACATCTTGGTCCGCGTCAGCAGCTGCACGTGCACCTCGAGGCCGACGACCGTCTCCCAGGCCATCAGCGCACCTCCGCCGTGGCGTCGGTGGCCGCTTCCAGCGCCTGGGCGATGCGGATGATGGTGGTCTCCCCTTCCTCGGGGCCGATGAGCTGGCCGCCGATGGGCAGGCCCTCGTCGCGACCGACGGGCAGGCTCAGGGCCGGCACCAGCGCCAGGTTCGCGGTGGCCGTGAAGATGTCGGCGAGGTACATGGCCAGCGGGTCGGCGGTGTTCTCGCCGAAGCGGAAGGCCGGCGTCGGCGTGGTGGGGGTGAACAGCGCATCCACGCCCGAGGCGAACACCGCGGCGAAATCGCGGCGGATGCGGGCGCGGGCGCGCTGGGCCTGGCGGTAGTAGGCGTCGTAGTAGCCGGCGCTCAGCACGTAGGTGCCCAGGACGATGCGGCGCCGGACCTCGGCGCCGAAGCCCTGCCCGCGCGTGGCCCGGTACAGCGAGCGCACGTCGTCGGCCGCCACCCGCAGGCCGTAGCGCACCCCGTCGTAGCGCGCCAGGTTCGA
>CAZJZC010000126.1:0-7128 GCA_964550365.1 uncultured Gemmatimonadales bacterium
GGCCGGCGCCGGCAGCGGCGCGGCCGGCGGCGGAGCGGCCAGCTCCTCGAGCCGCGCCCGCGCGGCGTCGTAGCGGTAGCGGTCGGCCAGCAGGCGGGGCAGCGCGTCGATCAGGAACTGGAGCGGCAGGAAGGCCGAGTCGCGCGCCAGGTACGGCCCGGCCGCCAGGGTGTAGACCTGGCCGCCGAATCGGAAGTAGCCCGCGTCGAGCACGAACTCGAAGGCGCGCCCGCCCAGCCGCACCGTGAGCGCCCCCGGCGCGCTCACCGCCGACTCGACGCTGAGCACCGGGCCCAGCCGCGCGGCCGCGACGGCCGGGAAGCCGCGGTCCGTGACGACGGGCACCTGGCGCTCGCCCCGGGACGAGACCAGCGTCAGCGTCTCCGGCGGCGCCGCGGCGGTCAGCGCCAGCACCAGGACCACCGCGGCCGCCCTCACCGGCGCCGGACCGCCCGGGCCATCTCGCGCTCGGCGTCCTGCCGGCGGAGCGTGTCGCGCTTGTCGTGCTCCTTCTTCCCGCGCGCCAGGGCCAGCACCACCTTCACGGTCGGACCCCGGAAATGGAGTTCCAGCGGCACCAGCGTGTGGCCCTTCTGCTCCACCGCGCCGATGAGCCGGCGGATCTCCTGCCGGTGCATCAGCAGCTTGCGCCGCCGCAGCGGATCGTGATTGTGGACGTTGCCCTGTTCGTACGGAGGGATGTGGATGCCGTCCAGCCACACCTCGCCGTCCTTCAGCCGCCCGAACGCGCCGATGATGCTGCCGCGGCCGGCGCGCAGCGCCTTGACCTCGGTGCCCTTGAGCACGAGGCCGGCTTCGTAGGTGTGGAGGATCTCGTAATCGTGACGCGCCCGCGGGTTGCGGGCGATCACCTTGATCGGCCGCTCTTTCGCGCCCGCGCGGGGCGCGCGCGAAGGTTTCACGGCGGAAGGCACTGAGGTCGTAACCCCAAAGTAGGCACGGGGTTCCGGAGGGACAAGGTGGCGGCGCGACGGCCTGGTGCGCCCGAGCGGCGCCGGGACGCACAAGGGGCGCCGCGAGCGGCGCCCCCTGCCTGCCTAGACCGTCGTCCGTCGAGTGCCGAAGGTGGGACTCGAACCCACACGGGCTTGCGCCCACTGCGCCCTGAACGCAGCGCGTCTACCAATTCCACCACTTCGGCGGGGCACAGAAGATAAGCCCGCCGGGCGAAAAGCTGAAGCCTTCAGTAGCGCGCCATGGTCGGGTCCACGCTGACGGCCCATGCGTCGACGCCGCCCGTGAGGCTGCGCGCGTTCGTCACGCCGTGGGCCTGGAGGAACCGCGCGGCCTGGAGCGAGCGCTTGCCGGTGTGGCAGATCGTGACGACGGCGGCATCGGCGGCGATCTCCGCCAGGCGCTCGGGCAGCTGGTGCAGCGGGATGTGATGGCTGCCGTCGATCCTGCACAGCTCCACCTCCCAGGGCTGGCGCACGTCCACCAGCATGGGCCGCTCGCCGCGCGCCAGCGCCTCCTTCAGTTCGAACACCGTCAGTTCCATGGTCCCTTCCCGGCCGCGGGCGGCGGCCGGCGCCGCGCCGCAGAACGCGTCGTAGTCGATCAGTCCCGTCACGGTGCGGCGCGGGCCGCAGAGCGGGCAGTCAGGGTCCTTCACCAGCGCCAGCTCGCGGAACCGCATGGTCAGCGCGTCCACCAGCAGCAGCCGGGCGACCAGCGGCTCGCCGGCGCCGAGCACCAGCTTGATGGCCTCGGCGGCCTGGAGCGCGCCGACGATGCCGGGCAGGACGCCGAGCACGCCGGCCTCCTCGCACGAGGGCACCAGTTCGGCGGGCGGCGGGTCCCGGTACAGGCATCGGTAGCACGGCCCCAGGTCGGCGCGGAACACCGACACCTGGCCCTCGAACCGGAAGATGCTGCCGTAGACGTCCGGCTTGCCGAGCAGGGCGCAGGCGTCGTTGACCAGGTACCGCGTGGGGAAATTGTCGCTGCCGTCCACGATCACGTCGTAGTCGGCCAGGATGCTCATCGCGTTGGCGCTGGTCAGCCGCGTCTCGTGCGGCTCGAGCCGCACCGAGGGATTGAGGTCGGCCAGCCGCGCCGCGGCGGCGGCCAGCTTGCCCGTCCCCACGGCCGCGGTGCCGAACAGCACCTGCCGCTGGAGGTTGGAGGCGTCAACCACGTCGCTGTCCACCAGGCCGAGCGTGCCGATGCCCGCCGCCGCCAGGTACAGCGCCGCGGGGCTCCCCAGGCCGCCGACGCCCACCAGCAGCACGCGCGCCGCCTTGAGGCGTCGCTGGCCGGCGAGTCCGACGTCGGGCAGGGTGAGATGCCGGGCGTACCGCTTCAGCTCCTCGGGATCGAGTCCCGGGAGCAGGGGGGGATGGAGCGTGGGCACGGAGCGGGCCGGCGCGATGGCCGTCAGACGGGGACGGCGCTGGTCCCGAGGCCCACGGTCTCGCGGACTTCGCCTTCGCTCGCCAGCAGGTCGGACAGCCGGATGCCGGCGAGCGTCTCGTCGATGCGGAGCTTCAGCACCTGCCACACCGGCCGGATCGAGCAGCTGGCGTCGGCGGCGCAGCGCTCGGGATCGACCGGATGGCACTCGCAGTTGACCTCGAAGGTGCCGTGCTCCGACGCCTCGAGCACGTCCTTGACGGTGACCAGGGCCGGGTCGCGGGCGAGCAGATAGCCGCCCCGCGCCCCGCGCACCGAGTGCACCATGCCGGCCCGGCGCAGGCGCAGCAGGATCTGCTCCACGTAGTCGCCCGGCAGCCGTTCGGACTCGGCGAGTTCGCGCGCCGCGACCGGCCCGGCGCCGTAGCGGCGGGCCAGCTGGACGGAGACGATGAGGCCGTACTCGGCCCACGTGGTGACGCGCATGGCGTCAAGCTCACCCGCCTGCGGACAATAGTCAAGCCAATCACTCGGCTTTACCATTCACGCGTGCGCCACGCCATTCCCGTCATCGCGGCCTGCCTGGCCGCCGCGCCGGCGTTCGCGGCCCAGCGGGCGGACGCGCCCGGCGCCGTCCTCCTGGCCACGACCACGTCGGTACAGGAGACCGGCCTGCTCGACACGCTGGCGCCGCTGTTCGCCCGCGCCACGGGCTACCGCCTGCGCGCCGTCGCCGTCGGGTCGGGCCAGGCCATGCGGCTGGCCGAGCGGGGCGATGCCGACGTGGTGCTGACCCATTCCCCCGCGGCCGAAGCGGCCTTCATGGCGGCCGGCCACGGCCTGCGCCGGCGGGTGGTGGCGACCAACCACTTCACCATCGTGGGGCCGGCCGACGACCCGGCCGGCGTGGCGGGCGCGGCGGACGCGGCGGACGCCCTGCGGCGCATCGCCGCGGCCGGCGCGGTGTTCGTCTCGCGGGGGGATTCCTCGGGGACCCACGCCCGGGAACTGGCGCTGTGGCGCGCCGCCGGCGGGCGGCCGGCCTGGCGCGGATACCTCGAGGCGGGCCAGGGCCAGTCGGCCACCCTGCTGATCGCCGACGAGCGCCGCGGGTACGCCCTCACCGACGTCGCGACGCTGGCCAATCTGCGGGCGCGGCTGGCGCTGGTGCCGCTGCGCGGGCGCGAGGCGGCCCTGCTCAACGTCTACGCCGTGATCGAGGTGAATCCCGGGGGCCGGCCGCGCCTCAACGCGGCGGGGGGCCGCGCGTTCGCCGACTTCCTGCTGAGCCGCGAGGTGCAGGACCTGCTCGCGACCTTCGGCGCCGACCGGCTGGGGCGCCCGTTCTTCGAGCCGGCGCGGGCCGTGGAGCCCTGACGCGCGTCAGCCGCCGGCGCTGAACCCCTCGCCCGGCACGCCGAGTTCCGTCATCTTGCGCAGGTCGAGGACCTCCTCGAGTTCCCTGCCCTTCAGCACGCCCGTCTGTTCGACCAGCTGGCGGACCGTGACGTTCTTCGCCAGCGATTCCTTGGCCATCGCGGCCGCTGCGGCGTAGCCGATCTTCGGCGCCAGCGCCGTCACCAGCGCCGGGCTGCGCTCGAGCCAGTGGGCGCACATCGCGGCGTCGGCCTCGATGCCGCGGACACAGCGTTCGTCGAGCACCTGCACGGCGCTGGTCAGGATCCGCATGGCGAACAGCACGTTGTGCGCCACCACCGGCATCATGACGTTGAGCTCCAGCTGGCCCGCCTCGGCGCTGAGCGCCACCGTCTGATCGAGCCCCATCACCTGATAGCAGACCTGGTTGACCATCTCGACGATGCTGGGATTGACCTTGCCCGGCATGATGCTCGAGCCCGGCTGGACGGCCGGCAGGACGATCTCGGCCAGGCCGGTGCGCGGCCCGGAGGCCAGCAGCCGGAGGTCGTTGGCGATCTTGCCGAGGTCGATGGCCAGGGTGCGGAGCGCCGCGCTGAACGCGGCCACGTCGCCGAGCGACTGCATCAGCTGGATGCGGTCCTCGCCCTCGCGCAGTGCGACGCCCAGCTGTTCGGACAGGTGGGTGACCATCAGCGCCGGATAGGACGGCTCGGCGTTGATCCCGGTGCCGACCGCCGTGCCGCCGATGCCCAGGTCGCGCAGGTCGTCGGCGGCCCGCTCGATGCGGCGCCGGCAGCGGGCGATGGTGCGCCCGTAGGCGGCGAATTCCTGACCGAGGCGGATGGGGGTCGCGTCCTGGAGATGGGTCCGGCCCGACTTGATGATGCCGTCGAAGGCCGTGCCCTTCGCGGCGAACGCCGCGGCCAGGCCGTCGAGCGCCGCCAGCAGGCCGCCCAGCGCCGCCAGGGCGCCCAGGCGGATCGCCGTCGGGATCACGTCGTTGGTGCTCTGCGCCATGTTCACGTGATCGTTCGGGTGGATCGGCGCATAGCTCCCGCGGGCGCCGCCGAGCATCTCGTTGGCGCGGTTGGCCAGCACTTCGTTGCAGTTCATATTGTGCGACGTGCCGGCGCCGGCCTGGTACACGTCGACCACGAAGTCGTCGCGGTGCCGGCCGCCGAGCACCTCGTCGGCCGCCGCGATGATGGCGTCGGCCAGAGCGGCATCGAGCCGCCCGGTCGTCTTGTGCGTCCGCGCCGCCGCCTTCTTGATGTGGATCACCGCGTCGACGAACCCCGGCAGCGGCCGCAGGCCGGAGATCGGGAAGTTCTGGACGGCGCGCAGGGTCTGGATGCCGTAGAGGGCCGAGGCCGGGACGGCCAGGCTGCCGAGCGGGTCCTTCTCCATCCGTGTGGCGGTCATCGCGGGCACTTCCATGTGAGGTTCAGGTGAGCGAGACGATCGAGACGTTCCAGCCGGGGGTGGCGGACCGCGCCCGGTTCGCGGCCGCGAGAATGCAGAAGCTCGACTGCGCCGTGACGGACCGGCTGCTGCTGGGGCTCAACTGCTTCGAGCCGGGGCAGTCGCAGGCGGTGCACGCGCACGCGGGCGCCGACAAATTCTACCTGGTGCTGAGCGGGAAGGCCACGGTCACGGTCGGTCCCGACACGCGCGCGGTGGCGGCCGGCGACCTGGTCGTGGCGCCCGCCGGCGTGCCGCACGGCGTGGCGGAGGCACTCGAGCGGACGGTGATGCTGGTCGGCATCACCCGCTGACGTCTCAGGGTCGGCGCGCGCGCAGGCTGTCGGCCCAGGCGGCGCTCCGCCCCAGGGCCGCGGGGCCCGGCAGGCGCTGGAGCCAGGCGATGATCGCGAGCCGTTCCCACCCGCTCAGGTCCGGGTAGCCCGCCATGGAGGTGCCCTCGATGCCGCGCGCCACGATGGCGTAGAGCACCGCGGGTCCCGGCGGCACGCTCATGCCGGCGAACTCCGGGCGGGTGAAGTCGTAGGGCGGCGGATCGGCCTGGCCGGCGCCGGGCCCGTCGCCCCGGCCGCCGTCGCCGTGGCAGGTGGCGCACGAGGCGGCGTAGAGGTCGCGCCCGGCGGCCAGCGCCGCCGCGTCCGCGGCCAGCGGATTGCACCAGGTGGCGCTCTGGCCCGGGAGCCGCGCCGGGTCCAGGTGGGCCCAGCGGTCATCGCCGTCCCGGTGCGCGATGAGCGGCCAGAGCGTGTCGCGGATGCCCGACCACTGCGAGACGCGCGGCGCGGGGCACTGCGCCGGCGCCGGCGGCGCGGGGCGACGGGCCGCCGCGCCGAGTGACGCGGCCGCCAGCACGGCCGCCGCGGCCGCCACGAGTCCGCTTCGCATCACGACCCTCCTCCCCGTCAGTCCGAACAGTCGCCGAGCGGGTAGATGAACCCGCAGGTGCCGCACGGGTTCTTGCAGCCCCAGGGCTTCGGCCGCACCTCGGCCCCGCAGCGCAGGCACGCGTTGATGCCGGGCGCCAGCCGCACGAACGGGTTGCTCCGCTTCTCCTCGCCGATGGTCGTGTCGGGCCCGTGGCCCGCGTGGACCACGGTCGCGTCGGGCAGGGCGAAGAGCTGCTCCCGGATGCTGCCGAGCAGGGTCTCGGTGTCGCCGCCGGGCAGGTCGGTGCGCCCGATGCTCCCGGCGAACAGCACGTCGCCCGAGAGGGCGAGCCCGTGGCCGACGAACGTGACGCTGCCGGGCGAGTGGCCCGGCGTGTGCAGGACGTCGAACGCGAAGCGGCCCACCCGCACCGGTTCGCCGGCGCGCAGGTCGCCGTCGGGCGGCGGGGGTCGGTCGATCCGCAGGCCGAACATCATCGCCTGGCGCTCGGCGTTGTCGTAGAGCGGCCGGTCGGCCGGGTGCAGCAGCACCGGGACGCCGGTGGCCGCCTTGACGCGGGCGACGCCGGCCACGTGGTCGACGTGCGCGTGGGTCAGCCAGATGGCCGTGGGCGTCCAGCCCTCGGTCTCGAGGCGGGCGAGGAACAGCTCGGCCTCCTCGCCCGGATCCACGACCACGGCCTCGCCGCGCTCGCGATCGGCCACCAGGTAGCAGTTCTCGGCGAAGACCCCGTTGGTCAGGCCGACGACGTCAGGCGCCGACGGGCTCACGGCTGCGGCGCTCGCCGACGTACTTGGAGACGGCGATGGCCGCCGTGGTCGCATCGCCCACGGCGGTGGTGACCTGGCGCGTCAGCTGGGCGCGCAGGTCGCCCGCGGCGAACAGGCCTTCGATCGAGGTCATCATGTGGCCGTCGGTGATGAAGTAGCCGCCCTCGTCGTGCTCGAAATGGTGCTTGACGATGCCGGTGTTGGGCTTGAAGCCGATGAACACGAAGATGCCGCC
>CAZJZC010000127.1:0-7094 GCA_964550365.1 uncultured Gemmatimonadales bacterium
GGTGGGCCCTCGGCGCGCGGCGGCGCGGCCGACCGGCCGGCGCTGCGCGCGGCCTCCTGCTCGATGACCGCCCGCGACACGCCGGTGCGTTCGGCCGCGCGCGCCACGTACAGGTCGCGCGTGACCGCGTCGGCGGCCGCGCGGATGGTCGGCAGCAGCTTGTCGAGCGCCTCGCGGCGGCCCTCGAGCGTGGCGAACAGGCCGTGACGGTCGAGGATCTGGATCTTCCGCTCGAACACGTCGACCGCCTCGCCCAGCAGGGCGCGGAACGCGTCGGCGCCCTGCGCCCGGACCAGCGTGTCGGGGTCCTCCCCGGCCGGCAGGCTGATGACCCCCACGGCCGCGCCCTGGCGCAGCAGCTCGTCGCCGGCCCGGAACGTGGAGCGCAGACCGGGCCCGTCGGCGTCGTACGACAGGAACACCTGCCGGGTGTAGCGCCGCAGGACCCGGCACTGCTCGCTCGTCAGCGCCGTGCCGAGCGGGGCCACGGCACAGCCGATGCCGGCGCCGTGCAGCCGGATGGCGTCCACGTACCCCTCGACCACCAGCGCGTGTCCGTCGGTGCGGATCGCGCTGCGGGCGCGGTGGAGCAGGTACAGCAGGGTGCCCTTGTGGAAGACGGCCGATTCGGGCGAGTTGAGGTACTTGGGCTCGCCGTCGCCGAGCAGGCGGCCGCCGAAACCGACCACCCGGCCGCGGACGTCGGCGATCGGGAACAGCAGGCGGCCGCGGAAGCGCGGCGCCACCGATCCGTCCTCGCGGCGCACCGCGAGCCCGGCGTCGATCAGCGTCGCGTCGGCGATCCCCAGCGTGGCCATCGACGCCAGGAAGGCGTCGCGCGGCAGCGGGGCGTAGCCGAGGCCGAACTCGTCCCACAGCGCGCCCGGCAGCTCGCGGCCCTCCAGGTAGCCCCGGGCCGCTCCGGCGTCGGGCGCCTCGCGCAGGCGGCGGGCGAACCACTCGGCGGCGACGCCGAGGGCCGAGTAGAGCGGTTCGTTGGGGTCGGGGCCCGCGGCACGCGTGTCGTCGGGCACGCTGACGCCGACCCGGCCGGCGATCTCGCGGACCGCCGTCGGGTAGTCGAGGCCGAACCGCTTCATGAAGTAGGTGAAGATGTCGCCGGACTCGTGGCACACGAAGCAGTGATACATCTGCTTGCGGGGCACGACCGAGAAGTTCCTGCTGGTGCCCCCGTGGAACGGGCACGGACCGCGCCAGTCGGAGCCGGTGCGCTTGAGGTCGACCGACTCGCCGATGAGCTGGACCAGATCGGCCGCGTCGCGCACCTGGTCGATGGTCTCGGACGGGATCATGCCCCGCCCCGCGCCGGCGGCGCCGCGGCGAGTCCCGCGGCGGCCAGGTCGGCCGCGCGCACCCGCAGGCGGCGGCCGCGCACCAGCACCGCCACGTCGCCGCCCTGCACCGTCTCGATCTCACCCTCGATGCCCAGCGATCGGATGCGGACCCGGGCGCCCGGTTCGAGCTTCGGCGGCACCGGTCCGGCCGTCCCGGCCGGCTCACCGTCCTGCGGGAGCGCCGGCGCGGCCGCGGGCCCATCGTCGGCGGCCGCCGGGTCTGGGCGCAGCGCCGCGATGCTCGTTTCGAGGGCGCGCCGCGCGTCCTTCTCCCGCCCCTCGCGCGCGGCCGCCACCGCCTGTTCGACCTCCTGCCGCGCCTCGAGCAGGGTCTCCCTGAGCGCCGACTTGCGCGCGCGCTCCAGCGCGCGCTGCTCGCGCGCCAGGGATTCCTCGCGCCGGGTGACGTCGGCCTCGGCCGCCGCGAGCCGCGCCGCGAGCCGGTCCAGTTCCGCGCGGGCCGCCGCCTGCGCCTCCTCCTGGCGGTCGAGCGCCTGGGCGCGCGCTTCGGCGGCCGCCAGCGTGGCATCGAGCCGGCGGGCGGCCTCGGGCACCCGGCCCTCGGCGTCGGCCAGCACGTCCTCGGCGAGCCCGAGCCGCCGGGCGATGGCCAGCCCGTAGGAGCGGCCCGGGACCCCCCGGGTGAACCGGTACGTCGGGGCCAGCGTCGCGGCGTCGAACGCCAGCGACGCGTTGACGATCCCGCGCTCGGTGCCCGCCAGCTCCTTGAGGGCGCCCAGGTGCGTGGTCGCGACGGTGGTCACGCCGCGCGCCGTCAGCGCCCGCAGGACCGCCGCCGCGAGCGCGGCGCCCTCGTCGGGGTCGGTGCCGGTGCCGAGTTCGTCGATCAGGACCAGTGACGCCGGTCCGGCGTGCTCGAGCACGTCGCGCACGTTGGCCAGGTGGGCGCTGAAGGTCGACAGGCTCTCGCTGATGCTCTGCCGGTCGCCGATGTCGGCGAACCCGGCGTCGAAGACCGGCAGCACCGAACCCTCGCCGACCGGCGGCAGCACGCCGCTCTGGGCCAGCGCCGCGACCAGCCCGACGGTCTTCAGGAGCACCGTCTTGCCCCCGGTGTTGGGGCCGGAGATGAGGACCGTGCGCTCCCCGGGATCCAGCACCAGGTCGAAGCGGACCACCTCGGCGCCGGCCGCGAGCAGCAGCGGGTGCGCCGCGCGCGCCAGCGCCAGCGGCGCCTCGCCCGGCCCCACCACGCGGGGCGGCACGGCGTTCCAGGCGGCGGCGCACCGGGCCCGCGCATACAGGGCGTCGGCCTCGATCAGCATCTCGAGCGCGCGGGCCAGGCCCTCGGCGTGCGGGCGCAGCAGGCCGGTCAGTTCCCGCAGGATGCGCTGGACCTCGCGCGCCTCCTCGGCCTCGACCTCGCGCAGGCGGTTCCCCTGCTCGATGGTCTCGACGGGCTCGATGAACAGCGTGGCGTGGCTGGCGGATTCGTCGTGCACGATGCCGCCCAGGCGCGACTTCCCCTCGCGCCGTACCGGGAGCACGTAGCGGCCGTTGCGCACGGTGACGCCGGCATCGCCCCGATGACGGGGATCGAGGTCGCCGAGCAGCCGCTCGAGCGACGCGACGATCTGCTGGCGCACGGCGACCAGTTCGCGGCGCAATCGGGCCAGCTCGCGGCTGGCGCCGTCCTTCACGCGGCCGTCGGGTTCGAGGGCGCCCTCGAGCGCCGACTCCAGGGAGGCCGGCAGGGGCGGCGCGGCCAGCGGCGCGAGCACCGGGGCCGCCGTGGCGGCGCGCCGCAGCTTGGCCCCCACCTCGCGCGCGCCGGCGAGGAGTCGCAGCAGCCAGGCCAGCTCCTCGCCGGCCAGCACGGCGCCCTCGATGCCGAGCCGGTCCAGCGCCCCGGCCGCCGCCTCCGGGTACGTCACCGGCTCGAGGTCCTCGCCGGCGGCAAGGCGCCCGGCGAACGCGGCGACGCGGCCGAGCTCGCTGCGGATCGTGTCGAGGTCGGCGGCGGGACGCAGGGAACGCACGCGCGCCGCGCCCAGGGGGGTCACGGCGTACCGGGAGACGGCATCGAGTGCGGCGGGAAACTCGAACGCGGAGAGCGTGGGACCGGAGAACGCCGCGGTCATGTCCGGGCGGCCAGCTCCTCGCGGGCGATGCTGTTGATGAGCTTGCCGTCGGCGCGGCCCTTGAGCCCCGGCATCACCCGGCCCATGACCGCGCCGAGGTCGGCGGCCCCGTCGGCCAGGGCCGCGCGCACCGCCGACCGGATCTCGGCCTCGCCGACGGCCGGCGGCAGGTACGGTTCCAGCTCGCGGATCTCGAACGCCTCGCGCTCGGCCAGCTCGGTGCGGGCGGCGGCGGCATAGGCCTCGACCGACTCCCGCCGCTGCTTGATGGCGCGCGTGATGACGTCCAGCACGTCGGCGTCCGTGGCGGGACGGCCGAGCCGGATTTCGTGATTGCCGATGTCGGACAGGATGGTGGAGTAGAGGAGCGTCCGGGCTTCGTCTCGGTTCTTGCGCGCCGCCGTCAGCGCGGCGCGGACCCGTTCGGCGGAGGTGCTACTCACTCCTGGAGCGGCGGTTCTTCCGGCGGGCGGCGTTCATCTTCCGCTTGCGGCGCTCGCTCGGCTTCTCGTAGTGCCGATGCTTGCGCAGGTCGGACAGGATGCCCGCCTTCTCACACTTCTTCTTGAAGCGCTTCAGCGCCCTCTCGAAGTTCTCATCCTCGTGGATGATGACTTCCGGCATTGCGTGACCCCGGTCGTGATATGGTGCACTAACTGCCATAGCCCAAGAAACTTACGCGCGGGGTTCGCGGCTCACAAGGGGGTCAGCCCGGAGGCCAGCCCATGCGCCTGCCACCCAGGACGTGCAGGTGCAGGTGGTCGACCGTCTGCCCGCCGTGCATGCCGGTATTCAGGACGATGCGGTAGCCGCCGTGGTCGATGTGGACCAGCCGGGCCGCCTCGCGCGCCAGCAGCAGCAGGTCGCCCAGCAGTTCGCTGTCCTCGCAGTCGGCCAGCGAGGGGACGTGCTCGTTCGGGATCACCAGCAGGTGGTCCGGCGCCTGCGGGCTGATGTCCCGGATGACCATGGCGAACGGCCGCAGGTCCACCCGGGTCGCGGCCATCTCGCCGCTGACGATCTTGCAGAAGATGCAGGTCGGGTCGCGTCTCATGGATTCCCTCCGGGGAACGAGCCGGCCCGCGCCTGGGCGGTGAGGGCCAGCGCGGCGATGCCGGCGGTCTCGAACCGGAGCGTGGACCGCCCGAGGGCCACGGGGCGGAACCCGGCCGCCTGGAGCTGGGCCAGCTCGGTGTCGGTGAAGCCGCCCTCGGGGCCGATGGCCCACTGGACGGCATCGCCCTCGCGGACCGCCGGCGCCGGCCCTCCCTCCAGGTCGGCGAGGAGCCGCACGGCCCTGGCCGGCGGCGCCTTGATGGCCTCGACCAGCGGCTGGGGGGAGGCCACCACGGGCATCCAGGCCGCCCCGCACTGTTTCACGGCCTCCCGGGCGCGGCGCGCCGCCTTCTCCACGTGTCCCGGCTGGAAGCGCGTCGCCACCTGCTGGCTGCGCTCGGTGATGACCGGCACGATGCGGGTGGCGCCGAGCTCGGTGGCCTTCTCGACCAGCAGCAGGAACCGCTCCCGGTCGCCCGCCGCCGCCAGCAGGTCCGTCGTGGCCGGCGCCGCCGCCTGGGTGGTCGCCACCACGCGCACGGCGACCACGTCGCGCTCGAACGTGGCGCGGGCCGTCGCGATGCCGCCCCGGCCGTCCACCAGCCGCACCGCCTGCCCTTCGCCGACGCGGCGGACCTTGAGGTGGTTGGCCTCGTCCCCGTCCAGGATGACGACGCCGCCGGCCTGGAACGGGCCGCGCGCGTAGAGCGTCACCACGGGCGGAGCGGCGGCGCCGACGCTCACGCGCCCAGCGCCTCCTTCATGCGGTCCCAGAACGAGCGTCCGCCCTTCGCGGCCGGCGGCTCGCCCTCGACCTGCGCCAGCCGCCGGAACAGCTCCTCCATCTCGCCCGAGAGGCGCTCCGGCGTCCAGATCCCGATGCGGACGTGCAGGTCGCCCCGCTTGCCCGAGCCCAGGTGCGGCAGGCCGCGGCCCTTGAGCCGCAGGATGGTCCCCGCCTGGGTGCCGGGGTCGATCCGCACGGACTCGTCACCCCAGGGCGTCGGCACGGTGAGTTCGGTCCCCAGCGCCGCCTGGCTGAAGCTGAGGTGCACGTCGTGGACCAGCTCGTCGCCGTGCCGCTGGAAGCGCGGGTCGTCCTCGACCTCCAGCATCACCTGCAGGTCGCCCGCCGGCCCGCCCCGCGGCCCGGCATGCCCCTGGCCGCGCAGGGTGATGTAGTTCTCCCCCGAGACGCCGGCCGGCACCTCCACGCTCACCGTGCGCTCGGCCTTGGTGCGGCCGTCGCCGCGGCACAACGAGCACGGGTCGCGGACGATGCGGCCCTCGCCGTGGCAGGTGGGGCACGGCGCCACCGACACGAACTGGCCGAACATCGAGCGCTGGGCGCGCCGTACCTGCCCCGCTCCGGCGCAGGTCCCGCAGGTCTCCGGGGTCGAGCCGGGCTGGGCGCCGCTGCCGCGGCACTGCTCGCAGGGGACCAGCACCTTGTAGGTCAGCTTCTTCTTGACGCCCGTCGCCACGTCGGCCAGGTCCAGCGTCACCGCCGCGCGCAGATCGTTGCCGCGCCGCTCGGCCGCGCCGCCGCGGCCGCCGCCGAACATCTCCTCGAACCCGGCGAACCCGCCGAAGTCGCGCATGAAGATGTTGAGCGCCTCCGACAGGTCGAAGTGGTGGAAGCCCTGCGCCCCCGCCCCGCGCCGCAATCCGGCCTCGCCATAGCGGTCGTAGACCGCCCGCCGCTCCGGGTCGCGCAGCACGTCGTAGGCTTCGGTGATCAGCTTGAAGCGCGCCTCCGCCTCCGGGTCGCCGTTGTTGCGGTCCGGGTGGTACTGCATGGCCTGCCGGCGATAGGCCTTCTTGATCTCGTCGTCGGACGCGCCGCGCGGCACGTCGAGCAGCTGGTAGAAATCCGTCATCGCAGGAGGTCGCCCACCATCAGGGACGTGTGTTCGACCAGCGCCACGACCTTCTCGTAGGGCATGCGGGTCGGGCCGATCACGCCGATCACGCCGGTGAGCGGGCCGGCGCGGTAGGGTGAGGTCACCAGCGTCAGCTGGGCCAGCTGGTGCGTCTCGTTCTCCGCGCCGATGGTGATCGTCAGCGCGTTGGCGGCCGCCCGCGCGCCCAGGACCCGGCGCAGCACGTCGCGCTGCTCGGTCAATTCGATGAGCGACTTCATGCGCTCGCCGCTGGCGAACTCGGGCTGGTCGGCCAGCACCGACGTGTGACCGAGCACCACGGCGTCACCGCCGCGCGGCAGGTCGAAGAGCTGCTCGCCCGTCGCCAGGAAGATGTCCAGCAGCTCGCTGCCGGCCTGGTCCATCCCGCTGTCGCGCAGCCGGGCCGACAGCGACTGGCGGATCTCCTTCAGCGTCAGGCCGGCGAGCCGGTCGTTCAGCACCATCGTGACCTTGGCCACGGCCTCGGGGTGCAGGTGGCCCGGCACGTGCACGAAGATGGTGCGGACCACGCCGCTCCCGAGGGTCAGCACCAGCAGCAGGCGGTCGCTCGAGACCGCCACCAGCTCGAGGCGCTCGAGCACCGCATCGTCGAGCGAGGGCGCCACCGCCACGCCCAGTTCCTGCGTCAGCACGCCGAGCACCTCGGCGGCCCGGCG
>CAZJZC010000128.1:0-7074 GCA_964550365.1 uncultured Gemmatimonadales bacterium
AGGACCGCACCAACTACTACGAGACCGGGCCGTCCAACGCCGCCGAGCTGATGCTGTACCTCGACGCCGACCGCATGGGCTATCTCCTGCCGGAGATCACGGCCGAGAAGGTCGATCTCCAGCGCGGCGTGGTGCAGAACGAGCGGCGCCAGCGGGTGGACAACCAGCCCTACGGCCTGGCGGAGGAGAACATCCTCAGCCGGCTCTACCCTGCCGGCCATCCGTACAGCTGGCCGGTGATCGGGTCCCTGGCCGACCTGCAGGCGGCCTCGCTCGAGGACGTGCGCACGTTCTTCCGGACCTGGTACACGCCGAACAACGCGACCATCGTCCTGGCCGGCGCCATCAGCCCGGCCGAGGCCCGCACCCTGGTGACGCGCTGGTTCGGCGACATCCCGCGCGGGCCCGTGCCCGAACGCAACAACCCGGCGCCGGCGCGGCTCGAGCGCAGTCGGAGCGCGGTGCTCGAGGACCGGGTCCAGCTGCCCCGCGTCTACAACGCCTGGATGACCACCCGGGCCTACGGCGAGGACGACGCCGCCCTGCGGGTGCTGGCCAGCATCCTGGCCGGCGGCCGCTCCTCGCGGCTCTACCGCCGCCTCGTCTACGAGCTGCAGATCGCCACGCAGGTCTCGGCCTACCACGACGGACTCCGGATGGACGGCAGCTTCCGGCTGTTCGCCACCGCGCGGCCCGGCCACGACCTCAACGAGCTCCAGCGGGTGATCGACGAACAGATCCGCAGCCTGGCCGACAGCGGCCCCACGCTCCGCGAGGTCGAACGCGTGCAGAATCAGACGGAGGCCGGCTTCCTCAACCAGATGGAGACGGTCCTGGGCAAGGCCGACCAGCTCAACGAATACCTGTACTTCGTCGGCACGCCCGACTGGTTCCAGCAGGACCTGGATCGCTTCCGCAGGATCACGCCCGCCGACGTGCAGCGCGTCGCGCGCCAGTACCTCGCCGGACAGCACCGCGTCGTGCTGAGCGTCGTGCCGCAGGGCCGCACCAACCTCGCCGTGACCGAAGGAGCGACGCCATGAACGCCGTCACCCGCACGCTCCGCCGGGCGGCCCTCGTCCTGGCCTTCGGCCTTCCGGCGCCCGTCGCCGTGGCCGCCCAGGTGGACCGCTCCCGTCCGCCGGCCCTGCCGCCGGCGCCCGCCTTGCGCGTGCCGACGCCGCAGACCGCCCGGCTGGCCAACGGCCTCGAGCTCATCGTGGTGGAGATGCGCGAGGTCCCGGTCGTCAACGTCACGCTGGTGGTGCGGGCCGGCTCGGTCGCCGACCCGCGCGAGATGCCCGGATTGGCCACGTTCACCGCCGGGATGCTCGACGAGGGCGCCGGCCGCCGCGCCGCCCTCGACATCGCCGACGAGGCCGCGTTCCTCGGTGCCAGCCTGGGAACCGGAGCCACCTGGGAGTACGCCACCGTCTCGCTGCACACGCCCAGGCGACAGCTGGCGCCGGCGCTCGACCTCATGGCCGACGTGGCCCTGCGGCCGACGTTCCCGGACTCCGAGATCGTGCGCCAGCGCGATCTGCGCCGAACCGGCATCCTCCAGCTGCGCGACCAGCCCACCGCGCAGGCGCCGCTGGCGTTCAACGCCATCGTCTACGGCGCCGAGCACCCCTACGGCTGGCCGCAGGGCGGCACCGAGGCCAGCACCGCCGCCCTCGACCGCGGGCAGGTCCTGCGCTTCTACCAGTCCTGGTACCGCCCCGGCAACGCCCGCCTGCTCATCGTCGGCGACATCACCATGGCGGAGGCCCGCCGCATGATCGGCGAGCGGTTCGGCGCCTGGCAGCGGGGAGACGTGCCGCCACTGCCGCGCCCGCAGGCGCCCGCATCCGCCGTGCGCGGCTTCTACCTGGTGGACAAGCCCGGCGCGGCCCAGTCGGTGATCCGCATCGGCCACGTCGGCGTGCAGCGCGACACGCCGGACTTCTACGCCCTGGAGGTGATGAACACCATCCTCGGCGGCTCGTTCACCTCGCGGCTCAACCAGAACCTGCGCGAGACCAGGGGCTACACCTACGGCGCCGGCTCGAGCTTCGCCATGCGGCGCCTCGCCGGCCCGTTCACGGCGTCGGCCTCGGTGGTCACCGCCAAGACCGACAGCTCGCTCATCGAGTTCCTCAAGGAACTCCGGGGCATCCGCGACTCGCTGGCGCCCGCGGAGGAAGTCGCCAAGGCGCGCGCCTACATCGCCCTCGGCCTGCCCGAGAACTTCGAGACCACCCGCGGCGCGGCGGGCCAGTTCCTCGAACTGATCACCAACGACCTGCCGCTCGACTACTGGTCGACCTACATCGCGCGCATCAACCGCGTCACGCCGGCCGACGTCCAGCGCGTCGCGCGTCGCTACATCGACCCCGACCGGTTCGCGATCATCGTGGTGGGCGACCGCGCCCGGATCGAGGACGGCATTCGCGCGCTCAACGAGGGACCCATCTCGCACCGCGACCTCTGGGGCCAGGAGATCCGGTGACCGACGAGAAGGCGGTGCGGCCGGGGCAGCTCGCCACCCGGCGGGTCTACGCCGGCCGCGTCGTCAGCCTCGACATCGATACGGTCCGCTGGCCGGACGGGACCAGCGGTGAGATGGAGATCTTCCGCCACTCCGGCGCGGCGGCCGTCGTCCCCGTGCTCTCGGCTCCCGACGTGGCCGACCCGCTCATCCTGCTCATCCGCCAGTATCGCTACGCCGCCGGCGGGCCCATCTGGGAAGTGCCCGCGGGCCGCCTCGACGGCGACGAGGAACCCGAAGCCTGCGCCCGCCGGGAGCTGCGTGAAGAGACGGGCGCCTCCGCCGAGCGTTTCGAGCGACTGACAACCATCTACCCGACGCCCGGCTTCTGCGACGAGCGCATCCATCTCTTCGTCGCCTGGAGCGTCGCCGTCGACGAAGGCGCCAGCAGCCGCGAGGCGGACGAGTTCCTCGAGGTCAGAGCGGAGGCCCTGAGCCGCATCCTGGGCATGATCCGGGACGGGGAGATCACCGATGCCAAGACCATTTGCGCTGTCCTCTATTTCGCCGGCTTCCGGGTGGGATTGTAGCCTTTCGGGGACACTAGGTGGACCGGCCGCCAGGCACGCCGCGGTTTGGACAGAGCCGCATAACGCGTTATATTGCAATCGGTTGTCTGCCCCGGCCATCATGGCATGCGGCACCGGTATGCTTCCTGCGAATGGAACCTGACGACTCCTTCATGCGTTAGGTGGACCGTGACCCTGCTGACGAAGGACCGCACCCGCCAGATCAAGGCACCGCCGGCCAGCCCGTTCGTGGCGCTGGACGACTCGGCGGTGGTGCAGTCGTTCCTCGACGGCGACGCCCGGGCGTTCACCGAGCTCGTGGTCCGCTACCAGACGCGGCTCCTGAACTTCGTCTACCGCACCATCGGCGACCGCGAGCGGGCCGAGGACCTGGTGCAGGAAGTGTTCGTCCGGGTCCACCGGCACCTGCACCGGTTCGACCAGGCGAAGAAGTTCTCGACGTGGATCTACACCATCGCCTCGAACCTGGCGAAGAACGAGCTGCGCAATCGCAGCCGCAACCCGCTGGTGCTGTTCCAGACCATCCGCAAGCAGTGGGAGGAGGACCACCGCCCCCTGCAGTTCGAGGACACCAGCGCCCGGCCCGACGACCTGTTCCGCAAGCGTCACCTGCGCGAGCTGGTCGACTGGGCCGTGAAGAAGCTCCCCGAGCACCATCGCGTGGTCTTCGTGCTGCGCGAGCTCGAGGGCAAGAGCTATGAGGAGATCGCCGAGATCACCTCCTGCAATCTCGGCACCGTCAAGAGCCGGCTGAACCGGGCCCGGAGCAACTTCGCCGCCATCATCGCCCCGCACATCGACTGAGGCGCGCGGAGGCGCGATTCCCCAGGCCGGGGGCGCTGGACGCCTCCGGCCTTCGTCGTTTCATCGGGCCGGCTGGGCCAACCCCATGGCGCAACCCGGAACCCCGGGGGGCCTTGCGCGGTATGACGCTCGTCAGCCACCCTGTTGGGGCGATGGACTGCATCGAATTCCGGGAACGGTACTCTGAATTCGCCGACGGCTTCCTCGACGAGGCGGCCGAGGTCGGCATGTGCCGGCACCTGGCGGAGTGCGATGCCTGCCGCCGTTTCGACGCGGCCTACACGCTCGGCGCCAAGGCCCTGCGCGGGCTCCCGCTGCCCACGCCGTCGCGCGACTTCGACCGCCGGCTCACCGAACGGATCGCACGGGCCTGCCTCGATCCGGAGCCGGTACTGCGGCAGTCCACCGGTCTGGCCGGAGCGGTCCTGGTGGCGGCCGTGCTGGCGGTCGCCGGCTGGGAGCTGATGGACCGTGCGCCGGCCCGGACCACCGCCTCCTCGTCCGGGTTCGTGGTGCGGTTCGCGGGCGACACGTCGATCGAATACCCCGGCAAACTGCCCATCATCCCCGTCCCGCGCGACACATTCCGGACACCAGCCAAGCCGGCTCCCTCCTTCCAGATCGCCGTCGATTACATGGTGGTCCCGTAGGCTGTTCCCCGGCCCGCGTCGGGGCTAGTTTCAGCCCGATGCCCCCGCTCGACGACGCCGAGTTCCGCCGGGCCCTGAAGAAGGGCGATTTGGCGCCAGCGTACTACTTCCACGGCGACGTCGACCTGCTCAAGCAAGAAGCGCTTGCCGACCTGCTCGCGGCCGCGCTCGATCCCTCCACGCGCGACTTCAACTTCGATCGGCGGCGCGCCGCCGACCTGACGGCCGACGAGTTCGCCACCCTCGCGCTCACACCGCCGATGCTGGCGGCCCGGCGCGTGCTCGTGGTCGACGAGGTCGAGGACCTGGCCCTGCGCCGATCCCGGGCCCTGGCCGCGCGGGCGGCCATCCTCGACTACCTCGGTCGCCCGGCTCGGGAGACACTGCTGGTCCTGGTCGCGTCGGCCGGCGAGAAGCTCGACGCCGAAGTGGCCCGGGCCTGCACGGCGGTGGCCTTCGACCCCCTGCCGCCCGAGCGGCTGGCGCGCTGGATGCGGCACCGGGCCAAGGGCGAAGGGCTCGAGCTGGAGGACGCGGCCGCCGCGCTCCTGCACGAAGCGGTCGGCGGCGACCTCGCCCAGCTGGCCGCCGAGATCGCCAAGCTCGGGGTGGCGGCCGCCGGACGGGCCGCCACCGTGAAAGACGTGGAAGAGCTCGTCGGCGTTCGCCAGGGCAGGACGGCCCACGACTTCGTCGACGCCGTGACGGCGCGGAAGTTCACCGACGCCCTCGACATGATCCCGGGCCTGCTCGAGACGCCCGGAGCCAGCGGCGTACGCCTGGTGATGGCCCTTGGCACGGCGCTGACCGGCGTGGCGCTGGCTCGCGCCCTGCTCGACCGCGGCTCGGCCGCCGCGGCGCGGGGCCACCTGCTCGACATCATCAAGAGGACCCGCCCGTTCGGCGCGCGCCGATACGGCGAGGAAGCGAACCGGTGGATCGGTGACGCCCGCGCGTGGACCGCGCCGCGTCTCGAGGCCGCCCTGAGCGAACTCATGCGGGCCGACCGGCGTCTCAAGAGCGCGTCGCTCGCCGACGAGACCAAGATCGTGACGGACGTGGTGCTTGCCATGGCGGGACAGGGGGCGCTGGTCGCATGAGGCGGACGGGTGCGGCGCTGCTGGTGGTCGCGCTGTCGGCCCTTCGCGCGGCGTCGCTCCCGGCGCAGCAGCTGCCGGCGGCGCGCAGCGCCCTGCAGCTGGCCGCCGAAGGCCGCAGCGACTCGGCTCGGCGGCTGCTCGACGGCGAACTGCGCCGCGCGCGCCCCGGCGACGCGTCGATCGCCGAACTGCTGTTCGTCCGGGCGCGGCTGGCTCATCAGGGCGAGAACGCCGACCGGGACCTCCGGCGCGTCGTCATCGAGTACGGCAACTCGCCATGGGCGGACGATGCCCTGCTGGAGCTGACCCAGCTGGCCATGGCCGCCGGCAACCCCGCGGGGGCGCTCGACTACGTCGCCCGGCTGCGGACCGACTACCCGGGCAGCGAGTTGCGCCCGCGCGCGGCGCTGTGGGCCGGCCGGGCGGCCTTCGACGTCGGGGAGCCGCGCGCCGCGTGCGCCCTGCTCGACTCGGCGCGCGCCGAGGCCGGCGGCGACATCGAGTTCGCCAACCAGGTGGACTTCTACCGCGCGCGCTGCGCCGCCATCGCCGCCGCGCCGGCGGCGACGCCTCCGGGCCGGCCGGTCGTGGTCCGCGACACGACGCCGCGCCCGGCGACGCCGGCGGGGCGGATCGAGGTGCAGGTGGCCGCCTCCAGCAGCGGCGAGGAGGCCCGCCGGATCGCGGCGCGCTTCCAGGCCGCGGGCCACCGCGCCGCCGTGGTGCGCGGCGCAGACGGGCTGTTCCGGGTGCGGCTCGGGCCCTATGCCACCGACGAGGAGGCGCAGTCCGCGGTCGGCGCCGCCCGGCGCCTTGCCGGCGGTGCGCCGTTCGTGGTGCGGACGCCATGACCCTGCCCGGCCTCGACACCCTCACCCCGCTCATGCAGCAATACCGCGAGATCAAGGCGCGGCACCGCAACGCCATCCTGTTCTTCCGGATGGGCGATTTCTACGAGATGTTCGAGGATGATGCCGAGGTGGCCGCGCGCACGCTCGGCTTGACGCTGACGACGCGCAACAACGGCGCCGCGGCTGCCACGCCGCTGGCCGGCGTGCCCGTCAAGGCCGCCGCGGCGTACGTGAGGCGGCTGGTCGAGAAGGGGTTCCGCGTCGCCATCTGCGAGCAGGTCGAGGATCCCAAGGCGGCCCGCGGCGTCGTGAAGCGCGCGGTGGTCGAAGTGGTGACGCCCGGTGCGGCGCTGAGCGACGACCTGCTCGACGAGCGGCGCAACCGGTACATCGCCGCCGTGCTGACCGAGGGCGACCAGGCCGGCCTGGCGGCCATCGACCTGTCCACCGGTGAGTTCGTGCTCGAGCGGCTCGCCCTCGCCGAGCTCGACGCCGCCCTGCACCGCTATCGGCCCGGCGAGGTCGTCGCGCCCGAGGGCGCGGGCCAGCTGGCACCCGGCGGCGCCCTGCTCACGCGCCGGGACGCCTGGGAGTTCGATCCGGTCCTCG
>CAZJZC010000129.1:0-7073 GCA_964550365.1 uncultured Gemmatimonadales bacterium
TCGCCAACGCCAGCGCGGCGTTCCCGGAGAGCCCGGCCCTGCGGCTGATCTACTCGACGGTGATCGGCGACTTCAGCCTGACGAGCTTCCTCGAGGCGCTGCAGCAGGTGACGCTCGCCGACATCGAGGCGGTGCCGTCCATCACGGTGGCCGACAACCGCGCGGCCAACATCTTCTCGGGCGAGCGCACGCCGATCCGCCAGGTGGACGTCGGGTCCATCCAGGGCGGCGGGGCGGCCCCCCGCGCCACCACCCAGCTCCAGCCGACCGGCATCACCCTGCGGGTGACACCGCACGTGGTCATGGGCACCCGCGAGGTGCTGATGGACCTGCACGCCGAACGCTCGGCCGTGACGCCCTCGCCGGTGTCGGAGATCGGCGCGGTGTTCACCAGCCAGGAGGCGACGACCCAGCTGCTGGTCCGTGACGGCGAGACCGCGGTGATCGGCGGCCTGACGGTGACCGAGGTCACGGTAACCAAGAGCGGAATCCCGTTCCTTGTGGACCTCCCGGTGATCGGCAGCCTGTTCGGCTTCACCAGCACCAGGGAGACGCGGCGCGACCTGCTCATCCTGGTCACGCCCCATATCGTCGACGACCTCCAGACGGCGGGTGCGGGTGGCACGAATCGCTAGCAGTCCCCGGTTCGCGCGGGCAACCAGGACGGCGCTCGGCGCCGGCCTGGCGCTCGCGCTCGCGGCATGCGGTGAGAGCGGCCGGTACGGCACCGGTCCGGGCGGCGGCACGGGCGGCGGCGGCGGTGGTGGCGGGACCGGCGGCGGCGGCGTGGCCGGCGCTCCCGGCGTGACCATCCTCCAGCCCGCCACCACCAATTTCCCGGTGGGCGTGGGCGACAGCGTGCTGATCGAAGCCCGGGTCACCGACGACCGCGGCGTCGTCTCGGTCGTCTTCAGCGGCCAGGCCCAGCGCGGCGACGTGAACCTGGGCACCAACCAGACGGTCGACCGCTTCGAGAGCAAGACGGTGACGCTGAACCAGCGCCCGGACACGACCATCCGGCGCTACCTGCGCGCCATCCCCGGCGACTCGACCTCCGAGACGGTCCAGTTGTCCGTCACGGCCACGGATTCGGCCGGCAACACGACGAGGGTCTTCACGACGGCCCGCATCACGCAGGGCCCGAGGGTGACCGTGGTGCGCCCCAGCGTGGGCGCCGTGTCGTCGGTCGGCAAGAGCATCACCATCGAGGTCCAGGCCATCGACCCCCAGGGCGTGCGCATCGTCGGCTGGCGCACCTCGGGCGTGCTGACGCGGCAGGACTCCCTCATCGTCCCGAGCAGCTCGGGCGCGCTGCCCGACACGGTGACGTTCATCGACACGCTCACGGTGCCGGCCTCGACGGCCGTCGGCAACCTGATCATCACCGGATTCGGCGTCGATTCCATCGGCGACCCGTCGGGCACCACGACCGGCGTCACGGTCGCCATCCAGAGCGCGACGTCCGACGCCACGCCGCCCCTGGTGACGTTCTCGGTCACCCGGCGCGTCGAGGGCGACGACAGCCTCACGCTGCGGGCCACCGACGCGAGCGGTATCGCGCGGCTGGGCTTCATCGTGCGGCTGGCCGGCGCCACGACGGTGCTGGCGGCCGACTCGCAGACCTTCTCCGGCAACCAGACCGACGTGACGGCCCAGATGCGCCTGCGGCTCGACACCATCACCACGTTCCCGCGGCTGGTGACGGTCGAGGCGTTCGCGGTCGATTCGGTGGGCAACCGCGGCCTTTCGAGCGGCACCTCCACGCCGGTGCCCGGCAGCGGCACGGCCAAGCGCGATACCGTCACCGTGGTCGCGGGCCGGACCATCGCCCTGCCGGCGGGCGGCGAGATCGCCGACGCCGTCTACAACCGCACGCGCAACGAGCTGTACCTGTCGAACCTGACGCTCAACCGGCTGGAGGTCTTCCAGCTGGCGACGTCCACGTTCGTGGCCGGCGGCATCCCGGTGGGTTCGCGGCCCTACGGCCTCGCGCTCTGGCCGCGCGACACCCTGGGCGGCTACGGCGACACCGTGATCGTGGCCAACTCGGGCGGGACCAACCTGTCCGTGGTGGACGTGGCGGCGCGCACCGAACGGCGCCGGCACGCCCTGCCGAACTACCTGATCAGGAAGATCAAGACGGCCATCGACCCGGCCAACAACACGATCGTCCTCAACATCACCGAGTTCGACTACTCGGACCGGCCGCTCTACGTGGCGACGGTCTGCCGCACGGTGGTGGGCATCAACTGCACGGCCGTGGCCGCGGTGTACTCCACCACGCCGACGCCCGGCCAGTCGAGCGCCAACCGGGGCTACATGGCCTGGGAGGACCTGACCGCGCCGTCGGCGGCCCCCATCGGCCACTTCTTCTGGGAGGCGGCCACCGGCTCGGCCTCGCTCGCCACCGACACGCTCGAGGTCATCTCGGTGCGCGACCCGGCGCCCGGCGTGCTGAGCCGCGACACCCTGCTCGGCGGCGCCGTGGGCCTGATCGCCGACTTCAACCAGCTGGTGTTCCAGGACACCACCTACGTCCGGAACTCGGGCGACTTCAACCACGTCGTGATCGGCGAGGGCGGCGGCACCAACGTGGCCTTCGCCCGCGCGCTGACCTTCGACTCCCGGGCCGGCCGCGTCACCATCTCGGGCAGTACCTGCGCCGGCCTGCTCGGCACCGTGCTGAAGTGCACCGGCCTCGAGGATCGCGGCATCTCGCCCGGGATCTTCGTGCGCGACTTCATCGGCAACCGCGCCTCGCGCGTGCGGTCCGTCGCCACGAACTTCAACGGCCGGACCAACCTGGTGCGTGCCGACTCGGTCTACGTGTTCGACTACGTCCTGCGCCAGACGGGCCTGCTGCAGATCGGCGGCCAGAACCCGGGCATGGACGTGCACCCGCTGCACAGCTTCGATGCCCAGACACGCGGCAGCGACGCGATCCCGGGCAACGGCGACGCCGACAGCCGCGTGGTCTTCGCGGCCCGGCCCGACGCCAACATCGAGGTGATGGACACCTACTTCTACGGCTCGGTGTCGCTGATCCCGGTGCGTGACACCATCATCGGCCCGCTCCGCATGGCGCAGACGGCCACCGGCCCGATCCTGGTCGGCGTGACGAAGGCCGGCCTGGTGGTGGTGCCGCTGCCGACGGCGATCACCAACCCGTTCCCGGCGCGCAACGAGATCCGCGCGGCGGCGCGCCGACGCCCCTGACGGCCGGCGCGACAACTCCGTGAGCACCGCGAGCCCGGCCGACTGGCCGGGCTCGCGTACGCTGGGGGACACCGACAGGTGACGATCCGCTTCACCACCGCCGGTGAGTCGCACGGCCCCGCCCTCGTGGCGGTGGTCGAGGGCGTGCCCGCGGGCCTGCGCCTCGAGGCCGCCGACGTGGACGCCGACCTCGCGCGCCGCATGCAGGGCTACGGGCGCGGGGCGCGGATGAAGATCGAGGACGACCGGGCCCGGATCCTCTCCGGCGTCCGGGCCGGCGAGACCCTGGGCTCCCCCATCGCCCTGCTGATCGAGAACCGCGACTGGGCCAACTGGGAGGACGTGATGAGCCCCGGCGCGCGCGACGACGCGCCCCGCCGCCGGCTCACCCGCCCGCGGCCCGGCCACGCGGACCTGGCGGGTGCCCTGAAGTACGACCGGGACGACGCCCGCGACGTGCTGGAACGCGCCTCGGCCCGCGAGACGGCCGCCCGGGTCGCCGCGGGCGCGGTGTGCCGCCGGCTGCTGGCCGAGTTCGGGGTCGAGATCGGCAGCCACGTCGTCGCCCTGGGCGGCGTGGACGCCGCCGTGCCCGATCCCCTGCCGGTGCCGCTCAATCCGGCGGCCGATGCCTCGCAGGTGCGATGCCTCGACGCCGGAGCGGAACGCGCGATGGTCGCGCGCATCGACGCGGCGAAGGCCTCGGGCGACACGCTGGGCGGCGTGGCGGAGGTCGTCGCGCGCGGCCTGCCGGTCGGCCTCGGCAGTCACGTGTCATGGGACCGCCGTCTCGACGGCCGGCTGGCCGGCGCCCTCATGTCCATCCCGGCGGCCAA
Source organism: uncultured Gemmatimonadales bacterium (assembly GCA_964550365.1). Taxonomy (GTDB): domain Bacteria; phylum Gemmatimonadota; class Gemmatimonadetes; order Gemmatimonadales; family JACORV01; genus DASXPG01. Next base: position 4,053 of record CAZJZC010000129.1, read on the forward strand.
GGGCGTGGCCATCGGCCTCGGCTTCGGGGCGGCCGGCGTGCCGGGCTCCCAGGCGCACGACGAGCTGTTCCCCGCCGAGCCGGGCACGGCGCCGCTGACCGGCGGCGTGGTGCGGCGCACCAACCGGGCCGGCGGGCTCGAGGGCGGCATCACCACGGGCGAACCGCTGGTCCTGCGCATCGCCAAGAAGCCCATCGCCACGCTGATGAGTCCGCTGGCTTCGATCGATCTCGCCACGCGCGCGCCGGCCAGGGCCCAGAGCGAGCGCAGCGACATCACGGCCGTGCCGGCGCTGGCCGTCATCGCCGAGGCCATGACCGCGCTGGTCCTGGCCGACGCCTGGACCGAGAAGTTCGGAGGCGACTCGCTCGGGGAGATGCGGCACAACGTGGACGGCTACCTGGCCCGCCTCGCCGCCCGCGAGGCTCGCCGAGGCTGACATGCCGAAGCACGTGGTCCTGGTCGGCATCCCGGGCTCCGGCAAGTCCACCGTCGGGCGCCTCGCCGCCGGCCTGCTCGGCGCTCCGTTCGTGGACCTGGACCGGCTCATCGAGGAACGGGCCGGCCGCAGCATCAGCCGCATCTTCGCCACCGACGGCGAGGCGGCGTTCCGCGCGCTCGAGGCGGAACTCGGCGCCGAGGCGCTGAAGGGGCCCGCGTCGGTCCTGGCGCCCGGCGGCGGGTTCTTCGCCGACCGGCAGGGCCGACAGCTGGCGCTGGACTCGGGGCTGGTCGTCTACCTCGAGACGTCCCCCTCCGTGGCCTCGCGCCGCCTGGAGGGCCAGGGTGAACGGCCCATGCTCAAGGGCTTTGACCGTACCCTGCGCCTGCGCCAGGTCCTGGAGCAGCGTGAGGCCGCCTATCTCGAAGCCCCAGGCCGAGTTAGCACTGACTGGCTGAGCCCGGAACGGGTGGCGGCCAAGGTCGTGGAACTTGCTCGTTCCGAAGGCGGTTGGTAGACTTGGCGCCCCGCAGGGGTATGGGGCGGGTGGCATTATTAGAAGAAAGGGATCGTGTCGGGCGGCCGGGTGACCGGGCCGGGACCGGCGCGTGATGCCGCAGAGGCAGACTGGGAGTCATGATGGCGGAGAAGCACACGCTGGTGGTCGTCGAATCGCCGGCCAAGGCGAAGACGATCGGCAAGTACCTGGGTCGCCACTTCACGGTGAAGGCCACCGTGGGGCACATCCGGGACCTGCCCCAGCGCGAGCTCGGCGTGGACGTCGAGGACAACTTCAAGCCCACGTTCGTCACGGTGAAGGGCAAGCAGAAGGCCATCACCGAGCTGAAGGCCGCGGCGAAGGAAGCCGACGAGATCCTCATCGCGACCGACCCCGACCGCGAGGGCGAGGCGATCGCGGCGCACGTGCAGGAACAGGTCACGAAGATCAACAAGAACATCAAGCGGGTGATGTTCCACGAGATCACCAAGGACGCGATCAACGCGGCGATCGAGCACCCGATGACGATCGACCGGCGCAAGGTCGAGGCCCAGCTGGCGCGGCGCATCCTCGACCGGCTGGTGGGCTTCAAGGTCAGCCCGATCCTCTGGAAGGCCATCAAGACCGGCCTGTCGGCGGGCCGGGTGCAGACGGTGGCCCTGCGGCTGATCGTCGAGCGCGAGGACGCCATCCGGAAGTTCACGCCGGTCGAGTACTGGAGCATCACGGCCAACCTCGCCAAGGACGGCCACGCCTTCGACGCCGCCCTGCACAAGGTCGGCGGCCACAAGCCCCAGATCGGCACGGCGGCCGAGGCGGACGCCATCGTGGCGGCGGTGCGGGGCGCCCCGTTCACGGTCACCGAGGTCAAGCGCAAGGAACGGCGCAAGCGGGCGCCGGCACCCTTCACCACCAGCACGCTGCAGCAGGAGGCGGCCAAGCGCGTGGGCTTCAGTTCCAAGCGCACGATGGCGGTGGCGCAGGGCCTGTACGAGGGCGTGGAGATCGGCGACGAGGGCGCGGTCGGCCTCATCACCTACATGCGGACCGACTCGACCCGCGTGGCGGCCAGCGCGGTCGATGCCGCGCGGGCCTGGATCGGCGCCAATTTCCCCAGGCCGTACCTGCCCGAGAAGGGCAACGCCTACGGCGGTTCCGCCGGCCGGCAGACGCAGGACGCCCACGAGGCCATCCGACCCACGGACGTGAACCGCACGCCCGACGCGATGAAGCGGTATCTCAAGGCCGAGCAGCTGAAGCTGTACACGCTGATCTGGCAGCGGTTCGTCGCCTCGCAGATGGCGCCCATCGTCTACGACACCACCACGGTGGACTTCGACCTGGGGACCTACCTGTTCCGTTCGACGGGTTCGGTCATTGTGTTCGACGGATACCACCGGCTCTACACCGAGTCGCGGGAGCAGGAGGAGGGACGCACGCTCGACGACCTGCCGCCGCTGCCGGTGCTGGCCACGGGCGACGTGGTCGAGGTCCGGGGCATCGTGCCGGAGCAGCACTTCACCGAGCCGCCGCCGCGCTTCAGCGAGGCCTCGCTCGTCAAGGAGCTCGAGCGGCTCGGCATCGGCCGGCCGAGCACCTACGCGGCCATCACCAGCACGCTCCAGGCGCGGCACTACGTGTCACTCCAGGAGAAGCGGTTCCATCCCACCGACCTCGGCGAGACGGTGAACCGCCTGCTCATCCCGCGGTTCCCCGACATCTTCAACGTCGAGTTCACCAGCGAGATGGAAGGCGACCTCGACCGCATCGAGGACGGCGAGCTGACGCGCACCCAGGTGCTCGAGGAGTTCTGGACGCCGTTCGAGACCCGGCTGGCGGCCATCAAGCCCGAGGAGCTGATCGGCGAGGTCCACGACCTCTCCAAGCTGGCCGAGGAGCGCTGCCCGGAGTGCGGCAGCCGCCTGGCGGTCAAGGCCGGGCGGTTCGGGCCGTACATCGCGTGCATCAAGGAGAACAACCCGGAGTGCAAGTTCACGCGCTCCCTGCGCAAGCCGCGCGCGCCCGACAAGCCGACCGACATCGTGTGCGAGAAGTGCGCCAGCCCCATGGTGATCAAGAC
>CAZJZC010000130.1:0-3642 GCA_964550365.1 uncultured Gemmatimonadales bacterium
TCGCGGATCTGCCGGATGCGCTCGCGGGTGACGCCCATGAGCGCGCCGATCTTCTCGAGCGTCATCGCCTCGCTGCCCTGCTCGAGCCCGTAATAGAGGTAGAGGATCTTCCGCTCGCGCGGCGTCAGGTACTTGTGGAAGATGCGGTCGACGAACTCGCGCATCAGGTTGCCGTCGGTCCGCTCCTCGATCTCGCTGCCTTCGACCCCGGCGAACCGCTCGCCGAGCGTGGCGGCGTCGCGGTCGGTCCGGTCCACCGGCGCGTCGAGCGAGACCTCGGTGCTCGTCATGCGCCGCGCGGTGCGGACGTTCTCGGGCGAGTCGCCGAGCGCCTTGGCGATCTCGGCGTCGGTCGGCTCCCGCCCGAGTTCCTGGGCCAGCACCATCTCGGTGCGCGACATGCGGATGAGGTGCGCGTTCTGGTTCAGCGGGATCCGCACGCTGCGCGTCTGCTCCGCCAGCGCCTTCAGGACCGCCTGCCGCACCCACCACACCGCGTACGAGATGAACTTCACGCCCTGGTCGGGATCGAACTTGCGCACCGCCTTGAGCAGGCCCTCGTTGCCGATGGCGACCAGCTCCGACAGGTCGAGCCCGTGGCCCTGGTACTTCTTCACGTACGAGATGACGAACCGCAGGTTCGCCGTCACCAGCCGCTCGGCCGCCGACGAATCGCCCTTCTGTGCCAGCCGAGCCAGCCGCTTCTCTTCGGCCGGATCGGTGATGAGCGGCAGTTTCTGGATGTCCTGCAGGTACTGGTCGAACGCGCCGGAAGCGGCCTGTCGGAAGAAGCCCTTGGCCTTGCTGGTGGACGCACGCCGCATGCTTGCTATCCCCTTGGCAGGAAGTGCCGGTGCAGTAGTGATGTCCTTGGTGCCGCGATGTTGGCGGAACAGCGCCACGTTTGGAACATTTGTGACGGAAGTCAAGTGGAAAGAATTGTCCACATCACTAAGTTGTTCTCTTGTGAGGGGTTGCCGGGCGCAAGGAACATATTAACATCGGTATTTTACGATGATATAGCACCAAAGCTCGGCACGTCAACAGGTTACGCTGTCAGCGGCATCGTCGTCCTGCCTTGGAAGCGATCGATCCGAACCCGTTCCTGTTCCACATGGTCACGCCGGTCCCGACGCCGCACCGTCGAGCACCTGTCGTATCACCGCCTCCTCCACGGCGATCGTCCAGCCGCCGTCGTCGGCGCGTGCCATGACACCGAGGTCGCGCGGCAGGGCGAAGCGCACCGCGCCGGCCCGGACCTTCTTGTCGGCGCGCATGGCGTCGAGCAGCGCGCCGGCGGCGCAGCTGCCCGGCAGCGCGGTCGGCAGGGCGCAGCGCTCGAGCGCCGCGGCCACCTCGGCCGCCAGGCCGGCCCGGGCGAGCCCCAGCCGCTCGGCCAGCCGGGTCTCGACCGCCAGGCCGACGGCCACGGCCTCGCCGTGCAGCAGTTCGTAGCCCGAGACCGCCTCGACGGCGTGGGCCACCGTGTGCCCGAGGTTCAGGACCGCGCGCAGGCCCTGTTCGCGCTCGTCCTGCGCCACGATGCCGGCCTTGATCTCGACACTGCGCGTCACGATCGCCTCCAGCCGCTCCCGCTCGCGCGCCAGCGCCGGCCCCGCGTCGCACAGCGAGGCGAAGTAGGCCGCGTCGGCGATCACGCCGTGCTTGAGCGCCTCCGCCAGGCCGGCGGCGATCTGGTTCCGGGGCAGGGTGGCCAGCAGGTCCACGTCCGCCACCACCAGCCGCGGCGGATGGAACGCGCCGACCAGGTTCTTGCCGGCCGGCACGTCCACGCCGCTCTTGCCGCCCACCGACGAGTCGATCATGGCGAGCAGGGTGGTCGGGACCTGCACCAGCGGCAGGCCGCGCAGGTAGGTGGCGGCGATGAAGCCCGCCAGGTCGCCGGCGACGCCGCCGCCGAAGGCGATGACGGCGCCATCGCGGCCGATGCGCGCCGCGAGCATCTGGTCGGTCAGCGCCGCCCACTGCTCGCGCGTCTTGTTCCACTCGCCCGGCGGGAACGGGAACAGCGTCGCGCTCAGCCCGGCGTCGGCCAGCCGCGTGAGGAGCGCGGCGCCGTGGAGCTCGGCCACCTTGTGGTCGGCGATGATGGCATAGGCATGGGCCGGACACCGCTCGGCGAGGAGCCGCGGCAGGAGGTCGAGCGCGCTCCGGCCGACGACGACCTCGTACGAGGCGTCGCGCGCCTCGTGGACCGGGACGGGAATGGTGCGCACCGGCGCCGCGCCGCGGTCGCCTACCAGGCGACGTCGGCCACGCCGGCCCGATGGTTCGCCAGGCGGGCCAGCGTGAACAGCAGGTCGCTGAGCCGGTTGAGGTAGACGACCACCTCGACCGGCACCTGCTCGACGTGCGCCAGGTGGACCACCGCGCGCTCGGCGCGGCGAACCACCGTGCGCGCCAGGTGCAGCTGGGCGGCCTTGGCGGTGCCGCCCGGCAGCACGAAGGCCTTCAGCGGCGGCAGCTCGCCGTCGGCGTCGTCGATCGCGGCCTCCAGGGCGGCGACGCGCTCGGCGCCGACCACCATCTTGTCCCGCTGCGCCTGCTTGAGCCGTTCGGGCTCCGGCGTGGCGAGCGCCGCGCCGATGGCGAAGAGGTCCTGCTGGATCGCGGCCAGCAGGGCATCGGCCAGGTCGCGCGGCCCGGTGGCGCGCGCCACGCCGATCGCCGCGTTCGCCTCGTCGACGTCGCCGTAGGCGGCCACGCGGACGTGGTCCTTGGCCACGCGCCCGCCGCCCATCAGCGCCGTCTCGCCGCCGTCGCCGGTCCTCGTGTAGATCTTCACGGCGGCAAGGTACGGTCGGTGATGCGGGTAGGGGTAGGGAGGGGGGTGGGGGTGGGGAGAGGGATGGGGGTGGGTGAGGGGTGATAGGGGTGATAGGGGTGATAGGGGTGATAGGGGAGCGTGAGTCGGCGATTGAGGGATTCCGCCCCGGACCCCACTATTCCTCTCAATGACCACGGTCCTTCGATGCCACCGGTCCTGATCGAAGCCGCCTGTGACGGGCTCGAGGATGCGCTGGGCGCGGCGAGGGAAGGCGCCGGCCGGGTCGAGCTGTGTGCCGCGCTCGACCTCGGCGGCCTGACGCCGTCACCCGGCACCCTCCTCGCCGCCGACGCCCGCCTGCTGGTCCCGTTCGTCGTGATGGTCCGCCCGCGGCCGGGCGGCTTCGTCTACAGCCGCCTGGAACAGGACATCATGGCGCGCGACGCCGAAGCGGCGCTGGCAGCCGGGGCGGCCGGAGTGGTGTTCGGCGCCCTCACCGCGCGCGGCGCGATCGATCGTGTCCTGGTACGCCGGCTGGTGGGCGTGGCGGCCGGCGCCGAGACCGTGTTCCACCGCGCGTTCGATCGCCTGCGCGATGGCGAGCGGGCGCTCACGACGCTGGCGGATCTGGGCGTGACCAGGGTCCTGACCGCGGGTGGCCGGCGCGGCGCGGCCGACCACGCGGCGCGGCTTACGCGGCTCATCGAAGCGGCGGGCGAGCGGATCCAGGTCCTGCCGGGCGGCGGACTGCGCCCGGGGAACCTGCGTTCCTTCGTGTCGCGGACCGGGGCCCGGCAGGTGCACTTCTCCTACCTGCCCGGCCGGGTGCGCTCGGCGCGCCGGGCGCTGGCGCG
>CAZJZC010000130.1:3742-7056 GCA_964550365.1 uncultured Gemmatimonadales bacterium
GCGCCGGGCCCGCCGGCGGCGTGCGCCGGCGCAGGCCCACGATCATGGCGCCGGCGAAGGTCAGCAGCTGCACCCCGTCGCCGCGCCGCGCCAGGCCGAGCCGCTGCTCGATGAGCGAACCAAGGCCGAACTGCCGTCGGAGGAGCCGGTGCCGGAAAGCCGCGACCCGGTCGGCGGCGACACCGGGTTCGAGAACGGCGTCGCTCAGCGCGAACAGGCGCACCAGCAGCGGGCGCGCCGACAGGGTGCCCGCGATCAGGCCGGCGAGACGCGCCGAGCCCCATGGCACGGTGTCGAGCGCGACCGCTTCGTGCAGAACCCCGAGCCACTCGTCGAGCAGCTGGTCGAACAGCTCGAAGAACAGCGTTTCCCTGGTCGGGAAGTACAGGAACACGGTGCCCTTGGCCAGCCGGGCGCGGCGGGCGACGGCCGCCATGGTGATGGACTCGTAGGGTTGGCGCTCGAACAGGGCGCGCGCCGCCGTCAGGATGGCCGCGCGGCGAGCTTCCTTGGCTTCCGGGCTGCGCGCCCGTTGTAACTGACTCATGGTCATATAATAAATGACCATGAGTCATTAAATCAAGGCCGCTGCTCCAGCCTGGCCAGCTGGGCCCGCGCCGCGGCGACCCGGGGCTGCCACGGCGCGTCGGCGTGTTCCCAGAGGCCGATGACGTTCCGCCAGGCGGTGCGGGCGCCGTCGCGGTCGCCTGTCTGCTCGAGCACCCGGGCCCGGACCTCCTCGTAGTCACCCCGATAGAACACCAGGCCGTTGACGAACGTCGCCTCGGACAGGCGCCGGAGGGCGGCCTCGGGCGCGCCCCGCGCCGCCTCCATGCGCGCCAGCTGGAGGTTCCACTGCGTCAGCGTGACGAGGGGCGTACCGATGGCGGCCGATGCCGAACGGTTGGTCAGCACGCTCAGCACGTCGGCCTCGCGCATGCGTTCCGCCGCGGTCATGGAGTCGTGCCGCTGAAGGGCGGCAAGGTCGCGCAGCGCGGCGGCGACGGCCTGCCGGAACGGGAGGTCCGGCGCCGGAGCGGTCAGCGATGCGAGCGTGTGGCGCAGGGCGGTCGTATCGCCGTCCTCCAGTTCGAGCAGGCCGCGCAGGGCCAGGCCCCGCAGGCTGGTGTTCGAGCGGAGGGAGGCGCGGGCGCGGGCCCGTGACCGGCCGCCGATGAGCGCCACGGTCGCCTCGGTCAGGCTCGCCTCCGCGCCGGCGGGATCGAGCGCGCGGGCGGCCGCGGCCAGCGATTCGGCGGCGGCGATGCGGCCGCCGACCACCGCCACTTCGGCGTGCAGGGCCAGGGCGCTGAAGCGCTCGGCGGTCGGACGGCCCGCCTGCGCCGCCGCCGTCAGGAACGCCTCACACAGCGCCAGCGCCCGGGCTGGCTGGCTCGTCAGGCCCCGGAGCGACTCGATGCAGGCGCGCTCGGGGACGGCGTAGCCGGTCCGCTCACGCCAGCGCTCGGCGTCCGCCTCGGCCACGAGCCGCGCCGGCGACTCCCCGCGCACGATCGCGCGCATGGCCATCTCGGTCGCCTTGTGTACCGGCGAACTGGGGCCGACACGGCGGCCGTGGGCGGCGGCCGCCAGCGCGCCCGCGCCGTCGCCGACCATCATCCGCAGCTCGGCCATGTGTCCCCACGGGTCGAGGAACAGCGAGTCGAGGCGGCCGGCCCGTTCGTACGCCGCCAGGGCGCGCTCCGGCGGCTCCCCTGCCGGTATGCCCAGGTGGTAGTAGGCCTCACCCTGCTCGTAGGCCGCTTCGGCGTCGTCCGGATAGGCGCGCCCGAGCGCATCCGCGAGCGTGAGGGCGCGCCGGCGGTCGCCGTCGACCCGCGCGGACGTGGCCTCGACGAGGTCGCGGTGGCGCCGGGGCAGGCGATCGACCAGCTGGCGGGCCCGACCCGGCAGGTCCGGAGGGATGCGGCCCGCCGGATCGCCGCCGAACGAGATGGCGATGCCGAGCCGGTAGTACGCGAGCCCGAAGGTCGAGTCGTGCTCGATGGCCACCACGAGCGACTCGGCGGCTGCGACCCAGTCGCCCCGGCGGCCCAGGCGCTCGGCGGCCAGGTAGGCGCGCAGGGCGCGCGGCGACGCGGTGTACTCGTCGAGCGACCGCCGGGTCCCCGGCGCGCCCTGGACCAGCCGCGCGCGGGCGAGGTCGACCGAGAGGCTGTCGATGAGCTGGGCGGGCTCGGCCAGCGTGCCGCGCCGCTCGGCGGTGCTGATGATCCGGCCTCGGATGACGTCGTGCAGCACGACCCGCGCGCGCAGCTGCGGCCCGACGACGATCGCCGTCCCGAGGATCATGGTCCCGGCGCCGAGGCCGCGGGCGGCCCGGGCGAAGTCGCTCTCGGGGGTGGCGTCGGTGAGGGTCCGCGCGGCCGCCAGGACCGACCGCTGGCTCACCGCCCGCCAGCCGGCCTGCTCGTCGAGCGCCAGGTTCATCAGGTCGGCCGCGCCCTCGCGCAGCCAGCCGGCTTCCGTCGACGAGCCGCTGACCCGGAACGGGAAGATGGCCACGACGTTCTCGTCGGCGGCCACGCGCGCGGCGGGCGGCGGCGCGGCCGGCCGCGCGCACGGCGGCGGCATGCCGTCGGGGCACTGGGCCCTGAGCGAGCCGGCGCCGGCGAGGCACATCGTCAGCGCGAGCGCGGCCGGTCGGAGACGGCGGATCATAGGGCGCGAATCTAGAGCGATGCGGGCAGGTCCGCGAATCGGGGATGGTGGGGCCGGGATGCTCGCCGCACTGCCGTGTTCCGCGGCGCCGAGGCACCGCCGACGCCGCGGCCTTCTGGTTCCCCGGCCCCACCGGCCGCTATCTTCCCATCGGCCAGGAGCCACGACCCTTTCGGGAGTTTCCGTGACCGACCAGGACATCCGCGACATCACCATCATCGGCGCCGGGCCCGTGGGGCTCTTCGGCGCCTTCTACGCCGGCATGCGGGGCGCCTCGGTCCGGCTGGTGGACGCCCTGCCCGAACTCGGCGGCCAGCTCACGGCGCTGTATCCCGAGAAGTACATCTTCGACGTGGGCGGCTTCCCCAAGGTGCTGGCCAAGGACCTCGTGCGGGGACTCACCCAGCAGGCCATGCAGTTCCAGCCCGACATCCAGCTGGCCCAGGAGGTCGTGGGCCTGCGCACCGAGACCGATGCCGAGGGCAAGGCGCTGTTCGTCCTGACGACCGGCGCGGGCGAATACCGCTCGCGCTCCCTCGTCGTGGCCGCGGGCATCGGCGCCTTCTCGCCCCGCCGTCTGCCGCTCGACGACTACGACGCCTGGCTGGGCAAGGGGCTCTACGACAAGGTCA
>CAZJZC010000131.1:0-7052 GCA_964550365.1 uncultured Gemmatimonadales bacterium
CCGTTGCCGTGCACCAGCGCGATGCGCCAGCCGAGCCGGGCCAGATCGACCACCGGCTGGAGGCTCTCGCGGGTGTGCCGGAACTGGTTGGCGATGGTCGGCCGCTCGCCCGAGGGGGCGAGCGCGTTGCCTCCCAGGGCCACGACGACGGTGCCCGGCGCCGTCGCGGCGGAGCCCGGCAAAGTAGGGCCGCCCGGGGCCGCGTTCAAGGCCGCGCCCTCGGCGCCGGCGCCTCCGGCTCCAGGGCGCGCCGCAACGCCGCCCAGGCCCGGCCGAAGCGCTCCCAGTCGCCGGATGCCCGCGCCGAGTCGAGCAGCAGGAAGGCACGGCGCGCCTCGCCGAGCCGGACGCCGCCCTCGGCCAGGTCCGCGGCGCCGCCGCCGGGCCGCAGCAGCGCGCGCAGCGCGGCCGGCGCGTCGGGGCCGAAGCCGAGACGCGAACCCGCCAGGACGGCGATGCCGACGGGCTCGAAGGTCGCGCGTCGTCCGGTCAGCGTGCCATGGCCGAACAGCACGCGGACCCAGGCAACGGTGCCGCCGGCCGGGACCACCTGGACCGGCCCGTACCGCACCTGCCCGTCGGCACCGGCGCCGGCCGCGGCCGCGGCCACCGCGGGCGCCGCCGCGAGTCGGGCGGCGACCGCCTGGGGCGTGGGCAGGACCGGACCGTCGGGGCGCAGCAGGTCGAGCTGGGGGCGGCCGTCGGCGCCCAGGGACGCGGCCGCGACCGCCGTGAGCCGCGATCCCAGCGCGTCGGTCAGGGGCAGGAACTGCCACAGGCGCCTGCGCCCGTCGCGTTCGAGCACCGCCAGCGTCGGCTGCAGCGCACCGGCATCGAACGTGGCCGTATCGCCGGCGCCGACGGTCCAGGGCGCCTCACCCTCGCCGGCCAGGAGTCCCCCAAGCGCCGCCGCCTGGGCGCCGAAGAGCGACGACGGATACCCGAGGGCGATCTGCAGACCCGCCGGCATGGCGCCCGACGGCTCGGCGTCCACGCCATCGGCGCGGGCCAGGCCACGGGCGAACGGAAGGTCGGGTGGCCGCAGGAACAGGCGCGTGGCCCCGGTCTCGGCGTCCACCAGGGCGAGATAGGGCACCGCCAGGAAGTTGACCTCGTCACCCCGCCAGCGGACCCGGCGGGCCAGCGGGAAGCGCGCCGACGCCACGAAGCCATCGGCGATCCATACCAGGCGGCCGTCGAGCAGCGCGGGCCGCGGCGGATCGAATTCGGCGAAGGGATACAGCCGCGCCAGCCGTCCGGGAACGTCGCGCCAGTAGAGCACGCGGTCGGCGGGGCTGGTGTGCCGGTCCATGAGCGGCGGCGACTGGAGCGCCCAGGCGAGCAGCAGCCGGCGGACCGGGCCGCGCAGGAGCACGCCCGGAGGCGCGCGGCCGACCTCGCCCTGGTCCGGCCCCACCACGGCGAGTTCCGCGGCACGCGGAAGGAAACGCACGCGACCGCTCGCGCGGCTGACCGGCGTGCCGGGCGGGACCGTATCGGGCGAGGTCAGGTCGCCGAGGTAGGCCGGGACTCCAGCACGCGGCGCGGCGTCGAGCGCGAACGGTTCCCCGCCCCAGGCGAGCGGTCCACGGTGCAGGTCGGCCCAGCGCGGCCGGTCGGCGAGCCGGGCGAGGCTCGCCGGGTCGACCTGGCCCGCGGCCAGCAGCACCAGCCTGCCGGACGCATGCAGGGCCGGCGCGGTGGCCCACGCCAGCACCCGGGCCGAATCGCCGGCGGCGCGGGAGAGCTCGGCGGCCAGCAGGGCCGGTTCGCCGGTCCACGGCGGCATGCTGGACAGCGCCTCGCCCAGTTCGGCGGCTCCGCGCGCATCGGGCTCGCCGGCCGCCAGCGTGGCCATGCGCACGTCGGCCAGGCCGAAGGCCGCGCTGGTGTGGTCCCCCGTCTGCCGGGCCAGCGTCGCCGCGACGGCGGGGTCGCCGTCGGCGCCCCAGGACTCGCGTGCCGCCGGGACCACCAGGCGGCCGATCAGCGCCGCGCCGCCGAGGATGGTCCAGGGGAGCAGCAGCAGCAGCGGCCGCGTGAGGCGGAGGCTGAGCGCGGTGCTGGCGGCCACGGCCAGCGACAGCAGGGCCAGCGCCGTCGAGGCCGGCAGCCGCACCACGCGGTCGACGGCCGACAGCGCGCCCGACCGTGCCCCGCCGCCGCCCACCAGCCCGAGGGTGTCGAGATGGAACCCCCAGGCGAGCACCAGGGCCAGCACGGCCAGCACGATGGTGATGTGGCTCCGCGCGTGCGGCGTCACGCTGAGCCGGCGCCGGCCGACACCGAGGCTGCCGGTCACGGCGTAGAGCGAGACGGTGATGATGCCGGCGAGCGCCACGGCGACCGTCGCCAGCAGGTGCAGGAGCTCGAGGAGCGGCAGGCGCGCCAGATAGAACGAGGCGTCGCGGTGCAGGACCGGGTCCGCGAGGCCGAACGGCACGGCGGCCCGGTACAACGCCACGTACCGGTCGAGGTCGGCGAAGGCCCAGGTCACGGCGCCCGCCAGCAGGGCGGCGGCCGCGAGGGCGATGATCCGCAGGGTGCGGGGCGGCACGGCTTCGGCGATCTCCAGGTCGCCGAGGCGCCGGGGCAGCTGCACCGAGCCGATCGAGCGGTAGACGCCGAGGGTGTGGCCGGCGAACCAGGCGAAGCTGACGAGCAGCAGGCCGGCCTGCCAGGCCGCGGCCCGGAGCACCAGCCGCCAGTGCCGGCCGGCCTGCCCCAGCTCGTCGAACCACAGGTGCTCGGTGTAGCGGAGCGCGATCCAGCGCCCGCCGAACAGGATGACGAGGACCGCGGCGACGGCCAGGACCGCCAGGCGCCGGCGGCTCATGCGTCGCTGAGGCGGACCCCTTCGGCGGCCAGGACCGTCGCGGCCTCGCGGCGGATGGCCTCGAGGGCCTCGGCCGTGCGCGCCTCGAAGCGCAGGACGAGGATGGGCTGGGTGTTCGACGACCGGATCAGTCCCCAGCCGTCGGGGGTCCGCCAGCGCACGCCGTCGATCGTCACGGTCGGATACCTGGCCGCGAAGTGCGCCGCCGCCGCGCGCACCGCCGGGACCTTGCGGTCCTCGGGGCAGTCCACCCGGATCTCCGGGGTGGACACCAGCCGCGGGACGTCCGCCAGCAGGCGGGCCAGGCCGCGGCCGCCATCGGCCACGATGCGCAGCAGCCGCGCGGCGGCGTAGAGCGCGTCGTCGAAGCCGAGGTAGTCGGGCGGGCCGAAGAACATGTGGCCGCTCATCTCGCCGGCCAGGACCGCACCGGATTCCTTCATCTTCTTCTTGATGTGCGAGTGCCCGGTCATCCACATCACCGGGACCGCGCCCGCCGCCTCCAGCGCCTGCGGCAGGGTGTCGGAGCACTTCACGTCGAAGATGACCTCGCGGCCGGCGCCCAGGCGGCGCACGACGTCGCGGCCGTAGATCACCAGCAGCTGATCGCCGAAGAGCACCTCGCCGTGCTCGTCCACGGCGCCGATGCGGTCGCCGTCGCCGTCGAAGGCGATCGCCAGTTCGGCGCCGCTGGCCTCGACCTCGCGCCGGGCGTCCTCGAGGTTCTCCAGGACCGTGGGGTCCGGATGGTGGTTCGGGAAGCTGCCGTCGGACTCGCAGAACAGCGGGACGACGTCTGCGCCCAGGTCGGCGAGCAGCGCCGGCGCCACCACGCTGGCGGTGCCGTTGCCGCAGTCCACGACCACCCTGACCGGGCGCGGCAGCGGGCCGATGCGCCGCACCACGTCGGCGCGGTAGGCGTCCAGCACCGGGTGCTCGCTCACCGTGCCGCGGCCGGTGGTGAACCGCTCCCGCTGGATCCGCGCGAGCAATCCCTGGATGTCGTCGCCGGCCAGCGGCAGGCCCTGCACCGCCATCTTGAAGCCGTTGAACTCGGGCGGGTTGTGCGAACCGGTGACCTGGCAGCCGCCGTCGGTGCCCAGGTGGTGGATGGCGAAGTAGAGGGTCGGCGTCGGGACCAGGCCGACCACCCGCACGTCGGCGCCGGCCGCGGTGAGACCCTCGATGAGCGCGTCGGCGAGCATCACGCCGCTGGGGCGGTTGTCGCGGCCCACGGCGAGGACCGGGGCGCGGCCCAGCCGCTCCCGCGCCTCGCTGCCGAGGGCGCGGCCCACCGCGCGCGCGACCTCGGCCGTGAGGTCGCTGCCGACGACGCCGCGGATGTCGTACTGGCGGAAGATGACGGGATCGATCCGCACGCGATGGCCTACGGGACCGGCTGGGGCCGCGGCGCGTCCGGAGTGTGCGGATTCGGTCCCGCGGCGGGAGGGAGCGCGCGGGGCGCGGCCGCTCCCCCGCCCTGGTGCGGACTGGGGCCCCGGGCGGGCGGGAGGCCCTGGCGCGGGTCGGCCGGCGTCGGCTGCATCTGCATCGGGACCGGCCGGGCGATGGACGTCACCTGCCGCGGCAGGAACCCCGAGCTGCCCGCGCGCGCCGCGCGCAGGGCCTCGGCGGGCCACACGCCGAACAGCACCGTGGCGACGGTCACCAGGGCCAGCGCGCCCGAGGCGGCGCGCGGCAGCGCGACGCCGGCGTGGGCGCCCTCACTGCCGGCGGGCTTCATGTACATGGCCATGATGACCGGCAGATAGTAGCCCGCCGACACCACGCTGGTCAGCACCAGCACCACGGCCAGCGCCGCGTAGCCCGCCCCGGTGGCCGAGGCCAGGATGTACCACTTGCCGATGAAGCCGGCGGTGCCCGGGAAGCCCAGCAGCGACAGCATGGACACGGCCATGGCCAGCGCCAGCCACGGGTGCGACTCGGACAGCCCGGCCAGGTCGTCGGTCGTCACGTCGCGCTCGCCCTCCCGGCCCTTGGCCACCAGCACGGTGAAGGCCGCCAGCGTCGTGAGCGAGTAGAACATCAGGTAGAACAGGAACGCCGCGGCGCCGGCGACCGATCCGGCCACCAGGGCGGCCAGGATGTAGCCGGCGTGCGCGACGCTCGAGTAGGCCAGCATGCGCTTGAGCGAGCGCTGGGCCAGGGCCAGGAGGTTGCCGACGATCATGGTGACGGCGGCGAGCCACCAGACGACCTGGCTCCAGTCCGCCTGCACCTGGTAGAGCGCCTGGAGCAGCAGCCGCACCAGGGCCCCGAACGCCGCGGCCTTGACGGTGGCCGCCATGAAGACCGTCACCGGCGTGGGCGCGCCGTCGTACACATCCGGCGCCCACATGTGGAACGGCACGGCGGCGACCTTGAAGCCGAAGCCGACGAACAGCAGGGCGATGCCGGCCCACAGCATCACCTGGGTGCCGGCGGCCGGCGCCAGGACCTGGAAGCTGATGATGCCCAGCTTGGTGCTGCCGGTCGCGCCGTAGAGCAGCGCCACGCCGTACAGCAGGAAGCCCGACGCGAACGCGCCGAACAGGAAGTACTTCAGGGCCGCCTCGGCGGATGCCGCGCTGCGGCGGTTGATGCCGGCCAGCGCGTACACGCTCACCGACATGGTCTCGAGGCCGAGGAAGATGACGAGCAGGTCCGCCCCGCTGACCATGAACAGCATGCCGATGGCGGCGAACTGGACCAGGGCGTGGAACTCGGGGATGTCGATCCCCTCGCGCTCCAGGTAGCCGATGGCCAGCACCGTGGTCAACGCCGTGCCGGTCAGGATGATGAGGGAGGCGGCCCAGCGGAACGGGTCCACCGCGACGCTCTGCGGCACGCCCTCGATGCTCACGCCCATCTTCCACAGCCACGCGGCGGCCCCGCCGGCGAGCACCACGCCGACCAGGCTGAGCCAGCCGGCCTCGCGCTGGGCGCCCGGGCGGCGGTGGCGCCAGGCGGCCTGGAGGCACAGCAGCAGCGCCCAGCCGGTGAGGATCAGTTCCGGCAGCAGCGCCAGGACGAGGTCGCGGCCCTTCTCGAGATCGAGCGGCATGCGCTAGCGCCGTTCCGCGGCCATCGTGGGGCGTTGCCGCTCCAGGGCCGACTGCACGTGTGCGACGTAGGCACGCGCCGCGGGTTCCATGCGGCGCAGCACGGGGGCCGGGTACAGCCCGAGCCACAGGATGAGGGCCAGCAGCGGGGCCAGCACCAGGTATTCGCGCGGCGTCAGGTCGGTGAGCGCCTGGTTCTCCGGGTTCTCCAGCGGCCCGTAGAGCATGCGCTTGAGGGCCCACAGCAGGTAGGCCGCGGCGATGATGACGGCCGCCGTGGCGATCACGGCCGCCAGCGGCCGCGTCTGGAAGCTGCCGAGGAGGACCAGGAACTCGCCGATGAAGCCGTTGGTGCCGGGCAGGCCCACCGAGGACAGCGCCACCAGCGTCAGCACCGCGGCGAACCCCGGCATCACCCGCGCGATGCCGCCGTAATCGGCGATGAGCCGGGAATGACGCCGCTCGTAGATCATGCCGATCATGAGGAACAGGGCGCCGGTCGAGACGCCGTGGCTGATCATCACCATCAGGGCGCCCTGGACGCTCTCCACCGTCAGCGCCCACAGCCCGAGCATCACGAAGCCCAGGTGGCTCACGGACGAATAGGCCACCAGCCGCTTGAAGTCCGGCTGGACCATGGCCACCAGCGCGCCGTAGACGATGCCGATCACCGCCAGCGCCAGCACCAGCGTGCTCACCCTGGGATCGAGCGCCGCGGTCGGGAACATCGGCACGGCGAAGCGGAGGAAGCCGTAGGTGCCCATCTTGAGCAGGATGCCGGCCAGCAGGACCGAGCCGGCGGTCGGCGCCTCGGTGTGCGCGTCCGGCAGCCAGGTGTGGAAGGGCACCATCGGCACCTTGATGGCGAACGCCAGGAAGAAGGCGCCGAACAGCCACAGCTGGGTGGAGAGCGGCAGGGTGCCGCTGTACTGGAGGATCTGGCCGAAGCCGAAGCTGTACCCGCCCCCGCTGGCGCGCCCGGCGGCGAAGAACAGGTAGAGGATCGCCACCAGCATGAGCAGCGAGCCGACCATCGTGTACAGGAAGAACTTGATGCTGGCGTAGAGCCGGTCCTTCCCGCCCCACATCCCGATGATGAAGTACATCGGGATGAGCATGACCTCCCACAGCACGTAGAACAGGAACAGGTCGAG
>CAZJZC010000132.1:0-7030 GCA_964550365.1 uncultured Gemmatimonadales bacterium
GGCTCCACGTGGTCGACGTCAGCGACATCACCCGGCCGCGCATCGTGGCCTGGTACGAGCCCAAGGAAGGCGGGGCGCACAACGTCTGGGTCACGGGCGACACGCTGTACCTGGGCGACTACCAGGGCGGCCTGCGGGTGCTGGACATCTCGGGGGAGCTGCGGGGCGACCTGATGGCCCAGGGCCGCGAGATGGCCCACGTCCACACCGGCGACCGCAACGGCGCGGTGCCCAACGCGGCCATGACCTGGGGCGCGTTCTACCTCAACGGCGTGGTGTGGGCCAACGACGTGTTCAGCGGGCTGTGGTCGGTCCGGCTGGAGCCGAGGGACCAGGGCGCGACGGCCGTCCCGTAGCCGCCTGCCCGGCGCGCCGCCCGCGCCGGCTCCCGCCGGCGTTCAGTGGCCGCGCCAGATGGCCAGGCCGGTGGGCTGGGCCGGCACCGCCATCGAGGCCACCCGGGCCATCGTCGCGAGGTCGATCACGTCGACCGCGCCGCTGTCCGCCCCCACCGATTCCTGGCTGACGTAGGCATAGCGCCCGTCGGGTCCGAAGGCGATGCCGTGCGGGATCCGCCGGCTGGTGGCCAGGCGCGCCCGCTCGGTCCAGGTGGCCGTCTCGAACACGCTCACGCTCTGCGCCTTCTTGTTGGTCACCAGCAGCCAGCGGCCATCGGGAGACGGCTCGACGTTGTAGGCGCCGTTGCCGGTCGGCAGGCGGCGCACCAGGTCCAGCGTCGCCGCGTCGCGCACCTGGACCTCGTTGGAGTGGTTGCAGGCCAGGTAGATCAGGCGGTCATCGGGTGACACGCTCACGTAGGTCGTGAGGCAGTCGGGGTTCTGGCCCGGCATGGTGCTGGAGGCCGCGCCGATCGCCGGGCGGGCGCTGGGCGCGGCGCCGCCGGTGTGGCCCGCGTGGGCCGACGCCGAATCGCGCGCCGACTCCTGCCGCTGGTGCTCGGCCATACTCATGGGCGACCCGCTGCCGAGCGCCACGCGGCGCGTGATGGTGAAGGTCGACGGGTCCATCACCACCAGCTCATCCGACATCATGCAGGCGATGTACACCGCGCTGCCCGCGTGATTGAAGCGCGAGCCGTGCGGCATGTCGCAGGTCGGGATCTCGGTCAGCTGGGTGAGGTCGGGCGTGTAGAGCACGCTGACGGTGTTGCGCCCGCCGCGGTCGCCGTGGAAGTCGGAATTGGGGACGAAGGCCCAGTCGCCGTCGGGCGACAGCCCGATGGTGGTGGGGAACATGCCCACCTGGACGCGGCCGAGCAGGGTGTCGGTGCCGGTGGTGAACCGCAGGACCGAACCCCACGGCGTGCCATGGGCGATCGACACGTACCAGGAGCGCCCGTCGGGCGCCACGGCCACGTTGTGCGGCCCGTCCGGGCTGGTGGGGATGATGCCGACCGGTATCTCGCGCACCCGCCGCCAGCCCTCGGGCCCCACTTCGATCCGGGTGACGATGTCGCCCGACTCGCTGGACACGTAGATGGTGTAGGGCGTGGCGGCGCGCGGTCCCTGGGGAGCCGCTGCCGGTGCCGGCCGGTTCGCGGCCGGGGGGGCCGGGGCGGCCGGGGCGGCCGGGGCGGCCGGGACCGACTGGGCCGGCAGAGCGGCCGGGAGCAACAGGCACAGGGCGGCGAGGCGCATACCGGAAGATGGCCCGAGGGCGGGCGGCGCTCAACCGTCCCCGGGCGGCCGGGAACGGCAGGCGGTGGGGAGCCGGTCCACTCCCGACGCGATCGGGGTGCGGCGCAGCCGCCCCACTCCGGAAGACCGCCCGCGCAACACCCGACGGGCCCCGAGCACCTGGCACCCCCGGGGGCCCGGACCGGGGAGCGGCGGGATGCGCGCGATCGGGGCCGTTCTGAGCACGAAGTTGGCCCCCGGGCGCGACTTGTGACGCAGGTCACAGGCTGGTGGTGACGGGCGGGCACGGGCCGCCCTCGCGCGCACGGGAATTGCGTGTATCTTATCCGGCCCAACTATATGAGACACCTGCCCTTACCGCGCTGGCGCCGGACAGGCCGATTCATCGCGGTGCTCGCCTCGGCTTTCGCGGCGGTCACCTGCGACCTCGTCACGGCCCCCAAGCCGGGCGAGGGCGGCGGCATCGTTGTCACCTACCTGGGCGACACGGTGCTGGTGGTCGGCACGGTGATCCCGCTCCAGGCCAGGGTGGCGCAGGGCACGGTGCCGATCGAAGGCGCGCGGCTTCGGCTCACCACCTCCGACTCGGCCGTGGTGCGCGTGGTCGACGTCGACGTGGGCACCGACAGCATCATCGTCCGCGCCCGCGGGCGGGCGCGCATCCGCGCCACGTTGCAGGGTTCCACGCTCGGCGACACGCCGCCGTTCGCCGAGGTCGAGATCCGCGCCGTGGCGGCGTCGGTGGTCATCGACGACAGCACCTCGGTGACCTTCGCCAACGTCGGCGACACGCTGACGCTGCGCCCCAGCGTGTTCCAGGCCGGCGGCGCCCGCATCGACTCGGTCGCGGACGCCTGGGTCTCGCTCGACCCGACCATCGTCACGGTGGACAGCCGCGGCCGGCTGGTCGCGCGCAGCAACGGCACGACCACGGTGCGGGCGACGGTCGATACCTCGTCCACCACGATCCCGATCACGGTACGCCAGCGCCTGCGGCGCTACAGCTTCACGCCGGGCCAGCTGGTGGTGACCTCCCTGAACCAGGACACGGTCGTCACGGTGACGCCGCTCGACGCCGGCGGCACGCCGATCCCCGGCGGCACGGCGGGCGTGCCGACACCGACGTTCACCAGCCTCAACACCGGCGTCATCACCGTGACGACGCTGTCGGCCACCAGCTTCCGCGTGTCGAGCCTGGCGAACGACACCACGCGGGTGCGGGTCCAGGCCGGGACGGTCGACACCACCTACGTGGTCACCGTCGGGCAGATCGCCCAGACCGTCAACATCCAGGGGGCCGCGGCCGACACCATCGTGGCGCTCCAGGATACCAGCCGCCTGCGGGCCCGCGCCTTCGACGGCCGCAACGTCGAGGTGCAGGGCCGGCCGATCATCTGGACCTCGCTGAACACGGCGGTGGTCACGGTGAACACGGCGGGCCTGGTCACCGCGCAGACCGTGGGCAGCGCGCTGGTGACGGCCCGCATGGATGCGGCGCTCGACACGGTCTCGGTCGTGGTGCAGAACCTGCCGCAGACCATCCGCACGTCGCAGTCGGTCCTGCTGACCACGGTCGGCGACTCGGTCCAGCTCGCCGACTCGGTCTTCAACCGGCTCGGTGCCCGCCTCACGGGCATCCCGGTCACCTGGCGGGCGCTGGACACGACCACGGCCACGGTCGGACCGACCAACGGCATCGTGGTCGCCCGGGCCGGCAGCAACAACCGGGGCGGCACGACCAAGGTCATCGGTTCGCTCGCCAACGGCGCCGCCGACACGACCGACGTGACGGTCGAGAACCACATCGCCACGCTGAACTTCACGCAGCCGGCCACGACGCTGGCCAGCATCGACGACACGCTGACCATCGGCATCAACTTCCGGAACGCGCGCGGCGCCCCGCTGGCCGCGGACTTCGCGACCTGGACCGCCGACTCCGCGACCGTCAGCGTCAATCCGAGCGGCCTCGTGACCGCCCGGGGGCGGGGGTTCGCCGACGTCCGCGCCGCCGACCCGCGCAACCCGGCCCGGTTCGCCACCGTGCGCATCACCGTCACCAACGCCATCGCCGCGATCGAGCTGGACAAGACCAACGACGCGCTCGACGCCCTGCTGCGCACCCTCCAGTACTCCGCGACGGCCCGGAACGCCCGCGGCGCCGTGATCCCCAACGCGAACGTCCGGTTCCGGACGGTGAACACGTCGGTGGCGGAGATCAGCGCGGGCGGCGTGCTGACGGCCCGCGGCGTCGGGACCACGCTGGTGATCGCCGAGGACTCCACCGGCGCCGTCGCGGACACCGCGACCATCGTCGTCTCCAACGCCATCCGCACGCTCTCGGTCACGCCCAAGTCCGCCACGATCGCCTCGATCGGCGGGACGGCCCAGCTGAGCGCCAGCGCCGCCAACGCGCTCGGCGGCACGGTCCAGAACGTCGCGTTCGCCTGGAGCTCGAACGACACCAACGTCGCGCGGGTGGACACCACGGGCCGGGTGACCGGGCACGGCGTCGGCAGCGCCAACGTGACGGTGCAGGCCTCCGGGTTCTCCGACGTCGTCGTCATCACGGTCCAGAACGCCCCGGACAGCATCAACATCCTGCCGGTGCTGGACACGCTCCGCAGCGTCGGGGACACGCTGATCCCGCCGGTCACGCTCAAGAACGCCGTCGGCGCCATCCTGCCCTCGCGCGCGGCGGCCGAGTGGGTCAGCAGCAATCCCCTCGTGGCCTCGGTGGACAGCGGGGTCATCGTGGCGCGGGCCCGGGGCCGGACCCAGATCGTCGCGCGCAACGCGCTCAACGTCACGCGGCGCGACTCGATGACGGTGGAAGTCACCGACGAGGCGTTCACGATCCTGGTCACCCCGACCGGCGACTCGCTGCCGTCCATCGGCCGGACCCGGCAGTTCGTCGCCACGGTCTTCAATCGCCGCGGCGGGCAGCTGCAGAACGAGCCGATCACCTGGTCGTCCACCAACGCGTCGGCCGTCCTCGTGAGCTCGACCGGCCTGGCCACCAGCCAGGCGCCGGGCATCGCCATCGTCCAGGCCTGCGCCGGCACCATCACGATCGTCTGCGACTCGGCGCGCGTCGTCGTGTCCAACTTCGCCGCCACGGTGACGATCACGCCGGGCTCCGCGACGCTGCGCTCGATCGCCGACACGCTCAGGCTGACGGCCACGGCCCGCAACGAGGTCGGCGGCACCATCGCCAACCCGATCGTGACGTGGGCCAGCGGCAACACCACCATCGCGACCGTCTCGCCGGCCGGCCTCGTGACGGGCACCGGCGTCGGCGTGACGTCGATCTCCGCCACGGTCAACACCATCACGACCGCCATCGCCGTGACGGTGAGCAACGCGCCGGACACGGTGATCGCGACGGCGTCGTCGGCCGACACCACGCTCCGGAGCATCGGCGACAGCTTCACGCCCGGCATGCGCATCCGGAACTCGCGGGGCGACTCCCTGCCCCTGAGCGCGGTGACGTGGACCAGCACCAATCCGCTGGTCGCGACGGTCAACGGCAGCGGCCTCATCACCGCCACGGGCGTCGGCGTGGATACCGTGATCGCCACCAGCCCGGGCAACGCCGCCGTGTTCGCGCGCATCCGCGTCGTCGTGACCAACGCGCCCGTGTCGCTCACGATCGCACCGGCCGGCACCTCGACGCTGACGTCGATCGGCGCCACCGTCGCCCTGGTGGCGACGGTGCGCAACGCGGCCGGCGCGGTCATCGCCACGCCGAGCCCGGCCGTCACCTGGTCGAGCAACAACGCGGCCGTCGGCGTGGGCGCGGCGACCGGCGTGGCGACGGCGGCCGCCGTCGGCAGCGCCACCGTGACCGCCACGGCGGGCGCGGCCACCGGCAACGTGACCGTGACCGTGGCGCCGGTCGCCTCCGGCGCCCGGTCGACCATCACCGCCCTGCCCGTGTCGATCACGGCCAACGGCGCGGCCACGTCCACCATCACGGTCCAGCTCAAGGACGCCGGCGGCGCCAACATCACGACCGGCGGCGACGCGGTCGTCCTGACGCTCACGGGTACCGGCACGCTGGGCGCGGTGAGCACCGGCCCTGGCGTCTACACGGCCACGCTCACGGCCCCCACGGCGCCGGGCTCCGGCTCGGTCAGCGCGACGGTGAACGGGGCCGCCATCACGACGGGCGACCCGCTGGTGACCTACACGGCCGGTGCCGGGACCAAGTACCTGGTGAGCACGAGCACGGTCACCGCGGTGGCCGGCGCGACCGTCACGGTCACGGCGCAGTTCGCAGACGCCTTCAACAACCCGGTCGCGGCGACCCGGACCGTCAACTGGACCAGCGGCGGCGTGGGCGGCTTCACGCCCGGCACCAGTTCGACGACCAACGCCAGCGGCCTCGCGACCATCAGCTACGTGACCAGCACGACGGCCGGCACCGCGGCCACCGTCACCGCCACCGACAACGCCAGCGGCGCCATCGCGGGCAGCAGCGCCCAGATCACCACCATCCCGGGCGCGCCGGCCAACTACCTGGTCACGCCGTCCTCGACCAGCCCCGCGGCCGGCACCGGCGTCACCGTCACGGCGCAGCTGCGCGACGCCAACAACAACGCCAT
The DNA here is from genome assembly GCA_964550365.1 of uncultured Gemmatimonadales bacterium. Classification (GTDB taxonomy): domain Bacteria; phylum Gemmatimonadota; class Gemmatimonadetes; order Gemmatimonadales; family JACORV01; genus DASXPG01. The sequence goes on from CAZJZC010000132.1 coordinate 6,263, forward strand.
CAGCCAGTCCGGCGTCGCGGTGACCTGGACCAAGTCGGATCCCAACGGCTCGCTCCCGAGCCCGTCGAACACCAATGCGGCCGGCATAGCGACCACCACGTTCACCACGCACACGGTCTCGGGCACGCCCAGCACCGTCACCGCCACGTCGGCGGGCCCGGTCACCGGCGTGACGGGGACCATCACGACCGTGCCCGGCGTCGCCAGCGCCGCCACGACGACCATCACGGCACCCGCCGGCAGCGTGGCCTCCGGCAGCGCCCTGACCATCACCGTCCAGGCGAAGGACGCCCAGGGCAACAACCTCGCCGCCTCGGCCGGGGCCGTGACCCTGGCGGCCACGCGCGGCACCCTGGGCACGGTGACCGACGTCGGCAACGGCAGCTACACCGCGAGCTTCACCGGCACCACCGTCGGCACGGCGGTGATCACCGGCACCCTGGGCGGCACGGCCCTCTCGGCGTCGCTGTCCATCACCGTGAACCCGGGGCCGGCGGCCACCGCGGCGGTCAACGCCGGCAACGGCCAGTCGGCGTTCGTGAACGCCGCCGTGGCCACGGCGCCGTCGGTCATCGTGCGCGATGCGGCGGGCAACCCCGTGCCCCTGGTCAACGTGACCTTCACCACCACCGGCGGCGGCGGCGTGCTCGTCCCGGCCAGCCCCGCCGTCGTCGCCACCAACGGCTCGGGCATCGCGGCGCTGACGTCGTGGACCCTGGGCGCCGCCGCCGGCGCGAACACGCTGTCGGCGGCCGCCGCCGGCGTGGC
>CAZJZC010000133.1:0-6946 GCA_964550365.1 uncultured Gemmatimonadales bacterium
TGAAGCGCCTGGCTCTGGCCCTCTCGGTGGTTGCTCTCGTTGCGTGCAAGAAGGCCGAGGAGGCTCAGCCCGCGGCCGACACCACGGCTGCTCCCGCTGCGGCTCCGGCCCCCGCCGCGACCGACACGACCAAGATGATGACCGACACGGGCACCGCGAAGAAGGCGATGTAAACTTCGCGCGTGCGCATCGCAGAGAGGCCCGGAGCTCGACGCTCCGGGCCTCTCTGCGTTCCGCTCACGCGGCTCAGCGCCCGCCGCCGGCGAACCAGCGGCCGGTGCGCTCGACGGCCGCCGCCGGCGGTTCCGCCGGCCGCCAGTCGAGTTCCCGCGCCGCCTTGTCCGAGACGTAGGGGTTCTCGCCCGACAGGAACTGCACCGCGGTCTTCAGCAGGGTCATGGGGCGCCCGGGCCGCAGGGCGCGCAGCAGCCGGTCGGCGCCGCCGGCGCCGGCGCGGGCCAGCGCCGCCGGCACCGGGACCAGGCGGACGCGGCGGCCCAGGCCGCGGGCGAAATGCTCGAGGAAGGCGCGCTGGGTGAGCGCGCCGTCGTTGGCGACGTTGAAGGCGCCGGTCACGGACGGCCGGTCGAGCGCGCTCAGCACGGCGGCGGCCACGCTGCCGGCATAGACCACGGACAGGACGTTGGCGCCGCGGCCGATGAGCGGCGCCACGCCGGCCCGGAGGCTCCGCGCCACGCGGCTGGTGAAGTGGCGGTCGCCCTCGCCGTAGATGACGCAGGGCCGCAGGGCGACGGCCGAGAGCCCGGCCGCATCGGCCGCCGCCCACACCGCCAGTTCGGCTTCGCGCTTGGAGCGCGCATAGTGATCGCCGGGGAACAGCGGCCGGTCGAGGCCGAAGGTCTCGTCCACGCTCCCGCGCCCGCCCTGGTACGTCGTCCGACGGCCGTACACGGCGACCGAGGAGACATGCACCAGCCGCCGCCGGGCGCGCGCGGCGGCGCCGGCGATGACGGCCGTCGGCGTGACGTTGGCGTCGCGGAACGTGTCCCACGGGGCCGCACGGCCGAGCACGATGGCGGCCGCGTGCACCACGGCGTCGGCGTTCTCGACGCCGCGCGTCAGCGCGGCGCCGTCGGCCAGGTCGCCGGACAGCGGTTCGGCCCCGGCGGCGCGCAGCACCGCCGCGGCCGGCGCGCTGCGCGCCAGCGCCACCACGGTGTCGCCGCGCGCCCGCAGGCGCTCGATGACGTGGCGGCCGACCAGGCCCGTGCCGCCCGTGACGAACACCTTCACGGCGTCCGCGGCCAGCGGTCCAGCCGCACCAGCGCGGTGAGCCCGTCGACGGTCGTCAGCTCGGCGCCGTCGCCCACCTCGCGCCGGATGACGGCCTGCGCGATCCAGGCGTCCAGCTCCGCGTTCCACGCGGCGCTCGTCAGGCGACCGACGCTGCGGCCCTCCGCGCGCAGGTCGAGCGGCGGCTCCCCCGGTTCCGCGTCGAGCAGCAGCAGCGCGAGCCGCCGGTTGGGGTGCCCGCGGAAATGGACCCGTGCCACCGTCTCCTGCCCCAGGTAGCACCCCTTGGTGTAGCTCACCCCGCCGAGTTCCTCGAGGCGGACCTCCTGCGGCAGGGTGCGCTCGTCGATCTCGGCGCCCAGGGCGGGGATACCGGCGGCGATGCGGCACGACTCGATGAGCGCGTGCGAGGCGCGCACCGCGCCGGCCCGCTCCAGGCCGGCCACGACGGCCTCGGCGGTCCCGCGCGCGAGCACGGCGTCGAATCCGGCCGCGCCGCGCACCACCGCCGCCAGGGCGCCGGGCGGCGGCGCGAGCGTCGAGCCCGCCCCCGGGCCGTACAGCCCGACGCCGACGGTCCCCTCGCTCACCGGCTCGGCGCGGCACAGGCGCGGCGGCAGGGAGCGGGCGAACACCTCCGCGAGCGCGGCGGCCGCCGAGCGCGGGGCTTCGACGATGAGATGGTCCGTCGCGAGGCGCGCGATCCACAGCGGCGTGACGATCATGCCCTTGGCGGTGAGGAGCGAGCCGAACAGCCGCGTGCCGTCGGCGGCCCTGGCCAGGTCGCAGGTGACCAGGCCCTGGAGGCAGGTCAGCGCGCCGGTGCCGGTGAGCCGGTACCGCGCCTCGTCCGCGCGCAGGTGCACCACGGCGCCGGATTCCAGCGCCGCGCGTTCGGCCGCGCCGACCGCCGCCTTCGGGACCTTCATGCGGCCTCCACCGGGCGCCAGAACGGCTCGAGGTCGCCGGGTTCGTGTCCCGCGAACGACGCCCACACCGCGTCGGCGCCGCCGAGCGCCGCGGCGTCGTGCGACGTCGTCAGCATGACGCAGCCGGCGCCGGCGGCGCGCGCGGCGGCCAGGCCCGGCAGGGAGTCCTCGATGACCACGGCGCGCCAGCTCCCGGCGCCGTGACGCGCGGCCAGCCGCCGCAGGGCCAGCCGGAAGCCGCCGGGGTCGGGCTTGCTGGCCGCCACGTCCTCGGCCGCGACGATCGTGTCCACCAGGTCGGCCAGTCCCGCGCGCGACAGTCCCCGCTCCACCTCGGCCCGGAGCGCGCCGCTCACCACCGCGAGGCGGGCCCGGGCCGCGGCCCGCCGCGCGAACCGCTCCACCCCCGGCACGATCACCAGGGCGCGCTCGGCGAGCGCCGCGTAGGCCCGGGCCTTCCGCTCGAGCAGGCGCGCGAGGCGCGTCGGCGCGTCCGTCCGCCCGGCGCGCTGGAACGCCTCGCGGAACGCGGCCCGGTCGTCGAACCCGAGGTAGTCACTGTAGTAGGCGGCCTCGTCGAGGATGATGCCCTCCTCCGCCAGCACGTCGCGGAACGACGCGAAGTGCAGGGGCTCGTCGTCCACGACCACGCCGTTGAAGTCGAGCAGCAGGGCGTCCATCACGCGAACCGCGCGGCGATCCAGTCGCCGATCAGCGGCCAGACCTCCTCGCGCGCCGGGCTCGAGGCGATCAGCCGGTGGTGATTGTAGTTCTCGCTGAAGCGGCCGGCGCGGCCGCAGACGACCACGGTGCGGTCGACGCTCGACGTCGCCCAGGCCAGGTCGCGGCAGAGCGCCGGCGGCGCGATGAAGCGGTCGCCGCCGCCGGCCAGCGCGAGCACCGGGGTCTCGATGCGCCTGGCGTTGGCGAAGTAGTCGGTGCCGTCGTCGCCGTGCCAGCGGCCCCGGAGGTTCCACCGCATCCACTGCGAGAAGATGCCGGGATGCTCGTCCTCGGGGCCGATGCCGAGGAGGCGCGCCGGGAACCTGCCCAGCAGGCGCGTCAGCGTGAGGCCGGCGGCCGCCATGGGGTACTGGAGCGGCCCGAGGCCGGTCGGCGCCGGCGAGCCCGCCGTCACCAGGGCCGCGATGGCGTCCGATTCCTTCCGGCCGAGGCCGGCGAGGGCATAGCCGATCACGCCGCCGGCGGAGTGGCCGACCCAGACCAGGCGGTCGTGCCCGGTGGCCGCGCACACCGCCCCGACCAGCGCCGGCGCGTCGCGCCTGATCCAGTCCTCGAAGTCCCAGCGCTCGCGGAGGCCGGCGTCGCCCGAGCGCCCGTGACCGCGCAGCTCGGCGACCCAGACGTCGAAGCCGCGGGCGGCGAGGTACCAGCCGAGCCCGCGCTCCTCGCGCCCGAAGAAGAAGGTGCGGTTCGAGAAGGTGCCGTGCACCATGAGCAGCGGCAGGCCGCCGCCGCCGCCGTCGGACCGGTAGACGGCCAGCTCGACGCCGTCGTCGGCGCGGATCGTGAGGGCCGGGCCGTCGCTCACCCGTACGACCATGCCAGCAGTTCCACCGGATGGCGGACCTCCACGCGCTGGCCGTCGAGCAGCAGGCCGGCGCCGACCTGCATCAGGCAGCCGGGATTCCCCGTGGCCACGATGTCCGGCGCGGCCAGGCGGATCGCCGCGAGCTTCGAGGCCAGCACCTCGCGGGACATCGCGGGTTCGATGAGCGCGTACAGTCCGGCACTGCCGCAGCATCGCTCGGCGCCCTCGAGCGGCACCAGGTCGAGGGCCGGCACGGCGGCCAGCAGCCGGAGCGGCGCGTCGGCCACGCGCTGGGCGTGCAGCAGGTGACAGGGCGCGTCGTAGGCCACCTTCAGGGCGAGGGGGCGCCGGCCCGGCGCGGGTCCGCGTTCGGCCAGCACCTCGCTCACGTCGCGCACGCGCGCCGAGAACGCCCGGGCCCGTCCGGCCAGCGGGTCATCGGCGAGCCACTCGCCGTAGGCCTTCATCATGGCGCCGCAGCCGGCGCTGTTGACGACGATGTCGGCGTCGGCCGCCGCCGCGTCGAAGGCGCGCACGTTCACGCGCGCCAGCTCGCGCGCCAGCGCGCCGTCGCCCGCGTGCGCGGCCAGCGCGCCGCAGCACGCCTGACCCGGCACCTCGAGGGCGCCGACGCCGTTGTGCGCCAGGGCGACGGTGGTGGCCTGGTGGACGTGGCCGAAGAGGCCCTCCATGACGCAGCCCGTGAACAGCGCGACGCTGGTGTCGGGCGCGGCCGGCCCGCCGGGCACGGCGGCGTCGGCCGAGGACCGCGTCGCGGCCAGCATGGCCAGCGCCTGCGCGAAGGCGCCGCCGCCGGTTCCCGCGCCCCGCGCCAGGCGCGCGGGCAGGCCGCTGGCGCGGACCAGGCGCGCGAGCGCCCACAGCGCCCGCTGCCGGACCGGCCGCGCCAGCACCCAGAGCGCCAGGCGCAGCATGGCCGGCAGCGGGCGCGCCCCGGCGATGCGCGCGCGGGCGTCCTCCAGCGCCGGCCCGAAGACGACGCCGGCGGGACAGACGCTCTCGCAGGCGCGACAGCCGAGGCAGCGGTCGAGGTGCGTCTGGAGACCGGGATCGTCCGGCGGCAGGGTGCCCCGCGCCAGCGCGCGCATCAGCACGATGCGGCCGCGCGGCGAATCGGCCTCGTCGGCGGTGACCTCGTAGGTGGGACAGGCCGGCAGGCAGAAGCCGCAGTGCACGCACGGATCGAGCCCGGCCCGCGCATGCCGGGCGAACGCGTCCGCGGCGCTCGCGAGGCTCGCGCCGCTCACGCGCCCGGCCCGTCGGTCCACAGCGGCACGTCGAACACGCCGTCGGGATCGAATACGCGCCGGAGCCGTCCGGTCAGCGCGCGAGCGCCCCCGGGCATGGCGCCCCAGAGCCCGGCCGCGGCGCGCGTGGGCTCGTCGGCCCGCTCGAGGGTGACGGGCCAGCCGCGCGCCGCCGCGTCGCGGCGCAGGGCGCCGATCGCGTCCGGCGCCGCGCCCGCGAGGCCGATGCGCACGGTCCCGCGCGGCACCGGGGCGCTCACGCCTATCGGCGCGCCGAGGTGACGAGCGGCCAGCGCGGCGGCGTCGCGCCACGCCGCGGGATCGGCGCCGATGCGCACGATCACCGGCCAGCGGCCGACGACGTCGCGCCAGGCCGTCCAGACGTCGGCCGGCGGCCCGGGCCAGGGCGCCAGCGCTCCGGCCGCCGCGGCGCAGGCGTCGAGCTCCTCCTTTGCGCCTTCGGCCGTGCCCATGGCGCGGATCAGCATCCCCCAGGCGTCCGGGCCGCCCAGCTCGCGCGACAGCGCGGGATCCACGACCTCCAGGGCCGCCGGCGCACCGGCGCCGAACACGCGGGCCGCGGCTTCGGCGACGGCCCCGGGACCACCCGACCAGCCGCCGGTGCGGTCGGCCCCCGGCCGCGCCCTCAGTCGCAGGTGCGCCTCGGTGATGACGCCGAACGCGCCGTGCCCGCCCACCAGGAGCTTGGCGAGGTCGAAGCCCGCGACGTTCTTGACCACCCGTCCGCCGGTGCGCACCACCTCGCCGTTGCCGGCGACGAACGTCAGTCCCAGCACCTGGTCGCGCGGCGGACCGAACAGGGCGCTCAGCGGGCCGCCGCCGCCCGCGGCGAGGGCGCCGCCGAGGGTGCGTGTCGCGGGGCCCGGCGCGTCGAGCGCGATCCAGGCGCCGGCGGCGGCCAGCACCGCCTCGAGCGCCGCCAGCGTGAGCCCCGCGCCGGCGGTGGCCACCAGGTCGCCGGCGTCGAGGCGGGTGAGCGCCGCCGCCGTGGCGGCGGCGAGCGCGCCGGCGCCGGCGGCCGCGCCGGGCCACCACTGGCCGGACCCGCGGACCACGAGCCGGGTGCCGCCCGCGGCCGCGGCGCGGACCGCGTCGCTCAGGGTGTCGGCGGCGCCGTGCATCGCTCGAACTCGGCCCGGACCGCGGCGATGAACACGCCGGCTTCGTCGATCAGCGGCCTGGCGTCCTCGGCGCGCCAGCCGGAGAAGCCCCGGTGATCCAGCTTCATCTCGAAGAGCGTCGCGTACCCGCTCGGCAGGGAGGCGCGCACCAGCGCCTGCAGCTCGGCCGCCGTGCGCTGGGTGTGCCAGGGCTCGTCGGTCAGCCAGACCTTCACCAGCGCCGCCGCCATCACGCCGGGATACGCCTCCTCGAGCGCGCGGCCGCCGCGGTCCTGCCCGAGCTGGCCGCGCGCGGCGCTCAGCCGGCGCTCGGCGTCCTCCATCTGGCTCGCCAGCTGGGTGACCCAGCGCGTCGGGATGGTCACGCGGCGCTCCACGGCGCCCACTCCTTGCACTGTGCCGTCGGGATCACCTTGCCCGGATTGGCGCGCCCGTCGGGATCGAACGCGCGGCGCGTGGCGGCCATGAGCCCGAGGTCGGCGGGGCTGAAGACCAGCGGCATGTAGCGCAGCTTGTCGAGACCGATGCCGTGTTCGCCGGTGATGGACCCGCCGGCCGCCACGCAGGCGCGCATGATCTCGCCGCTGGCCGCCTCGACCCGCGCCAGCTCGTCGGCGTCGGCCGCGTCGAACGACAGGTTGGGATGCAGGTTGCCGTCGCCGGCGTGGAACACGTTCGAGACCCGCACCCGGTGCCGCGCGGCGATGGCCGCGATGGCCTCGAGCACGTCGGGCAGGGCGGTGCGGGGCACCACCGCGTCCTGGACCACGAGGTCGGCGCTGGCGCGGCCCATGGCGCCGA
>CAZJZC010000134.1:0-6923 GCA_964550365.1 uncultured Gemmatimonadales bacterium
CCGTCCACCACGTCGCGCAGGACCTGCGGGGCGTCGGGACGCAGCTTGGCCAGGGGCGGCGGCGCCTCCGACAGCCGCTTCATCAGCACGGCCGTGGGCGTCGGGCCGGTGAACGGCGGCTGGCCGGTCAGCATCTCGTAGGCCATGACGCCGAGCGCGTAGATGTCGGCCCGGTGGTCGCTGACGGCGCCGGTCACCTGCTCCGGCGCCAGGTAGGCCGGCGTTCCCACCAGCATGCCCGAGGCGGTGAGCGAACTCCCCTCGGCGGTGCGCGCGATGCCGAAGTCCGTCACCAGCGACCGGCCGGTCTCGGCCTCGATGAGGACGTTGTGCGGCTTGATGTCGCGGTGCACCACGCCGCGCTTGTGGGCATAGGCCAGCGCGCTGGCCGTCTCGCTCAGGAAGCGGGCGGCCTCGTCCGGCGGCAGCTTGCCCTCCTTCTCGATCCGGTCGGCCAGCGAGCCGCCCTCGATGCACTCCATGGCCAGGTAGACCATGTCGTCCTTCTGCCCGATGAAGTGGAGCGGGACGATGTGCGGGTGCGAGAGGCGCGCGACCGTCTCGGCCTCGCGACGGAACCGCTCCAGCACCGTCTTGCTGCTGATGAGATCGGGAGAGAGGACCTTGACCGCGAGCTTGCGCTTGAGGTTGAGATCGGTGACCAGGTAGACGACCGCGAACCCGCCGGCGCCGAGCGTGCGCTCGACCTTGTAGTGGTCGCCGATGGCGGCCTGGAGACGCGCCGCCAGCTCGTCGACCTCGCCCGTCGTCGGCACGTGCGGCGTGAGCCCGTCGGGCGGCGTCATGGCGCCCACGGCCGTCGTCGGCGTCGTGCCCAGCACGTGCTGGCACGACGGGCAGACGGCGGCGCCGTCGGAGACTCTGCTACCGCATTGGGGACAGTGCACGGGAGTTCAACGATGTTATCGCGTGAACCGCATTAAAGCAAGCAACGGCTAGGGGTTACGCGCGCGGGTGGAAGCTCCGGTGTACCGTGCGCAGGTACTCCCGGTCCACCCGCGTGTACAGCTGGGTCGTGCCCAGGTCGGCGTGGCCCAGCATCTCCTGCACGGCGCGCAGGTCGGCGCCGCCCTCGAGCAGGTGGGTGGCGAAGGTGTGCCGCAGGGTGTGCGGGGTCACCCGCTTGGTGATGCCGGCCTCGCGGGCCGAGCGGGTGATGATGCCCCAGGCCCCGACGCGCGAGAGCGGGGTGCCCCGGGCGTTGAGGAACAGCCGGCCCTGCCCCGCACCCTTCTCCAGCCGCGGCCTGGTCTCCCGGGCGTACAGCGCCACGGCGCCCAGGGCCCGGCGGCCGACGGGGACCAGCCGTTCCTTGCTGCCCTTGCCGAAGAGCCGCACCAGGCCCTCGTCGTAGAGCACGTCCTTGAGGTCGACCCGCACGATCTCCGAGACCCGCGCCCCCGTGGCGTAGCCGAACTCCAGGATGGCCCGGTCCCGGAACGCCAGCGCATGGTCGGCCGCGGGGGCCAGCAGCAGCCGCTCGACCTCGTCGACGGTGAGCACGGCGGGCAGGGTGCGCCAGCGCTTGGGACTGGCCAGCCGCTCGCTCGGGTCGCGGACCACGTGTCCCTCGCCCACCAGGAACTTGAAGTAGGTCCGCACGGCCGAGACGTGGCGCCGGATGCTGGTGGCCTCGAGGCCCAGGTCCTTGAGGTGGAACACGAAATCGCGCAGCAGGGGGGCGGTGACCCCGTTCGGCGCGCGCACCCCGCGCTGGGCGCAGAAATCGGCCAGGTGACCGATGTCCCGGCGGTAGGCCGCGACCGTGTTGGGGGCGTTGCCCCGCTCGAGGGACAGGAAGTCGGCGAACTGGTCCGCCAGGAACGCCGGCGGCGTGGCGGCCTGCCCGATCACGGCGTCGGCCCGGAGCGGGCCGCGCGCCGGCGCCGCACCAGCACCACGATGGCCACGGTCACCAGCCCGGCGGCGACCAGCAGGCCGGTGCCGAGGCCGGCGAGGGCCCGCCGCACCGCGTCCCAGTTGCTGCCGAGCGCGTAGGCCAGCCACACGACCAGGCCGTAGAACAGCGACGAGGCCAGGACGATGGCCGGGATGGCCCGGCGCGCCGGGATCCCCGCCATGCCGGCGAACGGCGGCACCACGGCGCGGTACACCGGCAGGCAGCGGCTGACGAAGATGCCGACGACCTGATGGCGCTGGTACTCGCGCTGGACCGCCGCCAGGACCCGTTCGCTCAGCAGGCGGCGCCCGAGCCGCGTGGCCCGGAACGCGCCGCCCACCCGCCGGGCGACGTAGAACACGCCCACGGCGCTGGCGATGTTGCCGGTGATGGTGGCGGCGAAGACGGCGTAGACGTTGATGGCCGGATTGCGGGCGGCCAGGAACCCGCCCAGGGCGGCGGCCGTGTCGGCCGGGACCGGCGGGAAGACGTTCTCGAGGGCGGCGAGCGCGGCGATCGCCAGGTAGATGCCGGCGGGCGGCAGGCCGGCGAGGCGGTCGAGCAGCGCCTCGATCAGCCGCCGGCCTCGGCGAGGCTCGCCACGGCCATGACGGCCAGACCTTCGCCCCGGCCGATCCACCCCATGCCCTCGTTGGTCTTGCCCTTGATGCTCACGCGGGCCGCCTCGACGCCGAGCGCGGTCGCGGTGGCGGCCCGCATGGCCTCGATGTGGGGCCGGAGCCGGGGCTGTTCGGTGACGACCGTGACATCCACGTTGTGGACGATGAGCCCGGCGGCCGTCAGCGCCCCGACGGCGCCGCGGACGAACGCCGCCGAATCCGCGTCCTTCCAGCGGGGGTCGGTGTCGGGGAAGAACGACCCGATGTCGCCCAGCCCCGCCGCGCCGAGCAGGGCGTCGGTGAGCGCGTGCAGGACCGCGTCGCCGTCGGAGTGGCCGGCCAGGCCGTGGGTGTGCCGGATGGTGATGCCGCCGAGCCGGAACGGCCGGCCGGCCTCGAAGCGGTGCGAGTCGTAGCCGACGCCGACCCGCACGCTCAGGCCCTCAGGATGCGGATCGCGAGCAGGGCCGCGTTCTTGGCGTTGTCGATGCCGACGGTGGCCACCGGCACGCCGCCCGGCACCTGCACCGTCGCGTACAGGGCGTCCACGCCCCGCAGGGGCCCGACGTCGAACGGCACGCCGATGACCGGCAGGTCGGTCATGGACGAGGCGAAGCCCGGCAAGGCGGCCGACAGTCCGGCGCCGGCGATGACGACCCGGACGCCGCGGCCGCGGGCGCCCCTGATCAGCGCGCCGGTCTCCTCCGGCTTGCGGTGCGCACTGGAGACGTGGAACTCGTAGCCCACGCCGGCCTCGTCGAGCACCTTGAACGCCGGTTCGATCTTCGGCGTGTCGCTCTCCGAGCCGACCACGATCAGCACCGCGTGGCTCACGCCGCCTCCCCGATGAGCGAATAGTCCTGACGCCGCTTCCGCGGCGAGAAGCCGGCGCCGCTGATGAGCCGCTCCATCTCGGCCACGTCGGTGCGGTGCGTGGTGCCCGCCGCCGACACGACGTTCTCCTCCATCATGATCGAGCCGAAGTCGTTGGCCCCGAACCGCAGGGCCACCTGCCCCACCTTGAGGCCCATCGTCACCCAGCTCGACTGGAGATTGGGCACGTTGTCCAGCGCGATGCGCGCGATGGCCAGCGTCCGCAGGTAGGTGACCGCGTCGGTCTTCGGCAGGTGCGCCAGCTCGGTGTGCTCGGGCTGGAGCGGCCAGCAGATGAACGCGGTGAAGCCCTTCGACTCGGCCTGCTGCCGCCTGACCCGCAGGATGTGCTCGATACGGTCGGCGTCCGACTCGCCCAGGCCATAGGTCATGGTGGCGCTGGTCAGCATGCCGCGCGCGTGGGCCTCGCCCATGATGCCGAGCCAGACGTCGCTCATGGCCTTCTTCTTCGCCACCCGCTGGCGGACCGCGTCGACCAGGATCTCGCCGCCGCCGCCCGGGATGCTGTCGAGACCGGCCGCCTTCAGTTCGTCGATCACCTCGCCCCACGACATGCGGAAGCGCTTGCCGAAGAACTCCACTTCCGAGGGCGAGAAGCCGTGGACGTGGATCGGGTGGTTGCGCTTGATGTAGCGCAGCAGGTCCAGGTACCACTCGAACGGGATGTACGGGTTGTGGCCGCCCTGCATCAGGATCTGGACCGCCCCGATGGCCCGCGCCTCGTCGATCTTCCGGCCGATCTCCTCGAAGCTGAGGACGTAGCCCTCGGGGTGCTTGGGCCGCCGGTAGAAGGCGCAGAAGCTGCAGTCGGCGACGCAGATGTTGGTGTAGTTGATGTTGCGGTCGATGATGTAGGTGACCACGTCGCCCGGGTGCTTCTCCCGGCGCGCGTCGTCGGCCAGGCGGCCCAGCTCGAGCAGCGGGGCGCGCTGGTAGAGGTCGAGGAGGTCGGCGTGCTCGGACATGGCTGGGCGTCGGGTCGGGGCGCCTAGGCGGCGCCGATGAAGGCGAGGGTGCCGTCGGGCACCACGCCGCGGGCGGCCAGTCGCCGCAGGAAGTCGGTCAGGCCCGCCAGGTGGCGGTACGAGAGCCCGTAGTCCAGGCCCGCCAGGTACTCGGCGCAGTCGCCCTCGTCCACGTCGGTGGCGCGGGCGGCCTGCTCGGCGAGCAGGGGCAGATGCTCGAGGCCCCACCTCCGGCTCGCCAGGAGGGCGCGGTGCACCTGCCGCACGGCGGCCCGGTCGGCGTCGCGCCGGGCGGCCCAGACGGCGAAGACGAACGGCAGGCCGGTCCAGCGCTTCCACTCCTCGCCCAGGTCGAGCACGTGCGGGTAGTCGCCGCGGGCCCGCAGCAGCAGGGCGGCGTCGCCGATGACCAGCACGGCGTCGTGCGGGGTGTGCGCCAGGCGGCCGAGGTCGCCGGGCTCGGTCGGCGCCGGCGCCAGATCGAGCCGGACACCCCAGCGCTCGCGCGCCAGTTCGCCCAGCAGCAGCACCGAGGTCCGGGAGCTCGCCGAGACCAGCACCCGCGCTCCGTCGAGCGTCTCGACGCTCCGGCGGCTCAGCAGCAGGACGCTGCGCACCGGCCCGTCGCTCGAGATCGCCAGGTCGGGCAGCAGTTCCAGCGCCTGGGCGTGCTGAGCGTACGCTACGGCGCTGACGACGCTCACCTCGAGCCGCCCGTCGGCCAGGCGGTCGTTCAGCTCGTTGGGCGTGCCGGTCACCAGCGTGGCCGGGGGCACGACGATGCCCCGGTCCACGGCGCCGTAGACCGGGTAGCAGTTCACGTAGCCGATGCGGCCGAGGCGCATGCTATTCGGCCGTGGCCACGGCGGACAGGACGCGGGCGGCGCCGGCCCCGGCGCCGGCCGGCTCCGGGTGCGCGGCCGCGGCCGGGACCGGCCGGTACAGCGCGTCGCGCTCGACCGGCTCCTTCCCCGCTCCGCGGATGAGCCGGACGAGGTCGTCATAGGCCAGCGCCATCGGCGTCTCGGCCCCGGCCTCGTGGTAGATGCGCTCGTGGACCACGGTCCCCTCGACGTCGTCGCAGCCGAAACTCAGGGCCAGCTGGGACATGAACGGCGTGACCATGGGCCAGTGCGTCTTGACGTGCGGGATGTTGTCCAGGAACAGCCGCCCGACGGCGATGTTGAGCAGGTCCTGCACCCCCGACGTCTCGCGGCCGACCCAGCCCATCTGCTCGGCCAGCTCGTTGTTGTCGGTGTGGTAGGCCAGCGGGATGTAGGTGAGGAACCCGCCGGTCTCGTCCTGGAGGTCGCGCAGCATGGCCAGGTGCTCGGCGCGGTCGCGCGACGTCTCCACGTGGCCGTACAGCATCGTGCAGTTCGACGGGATCCCGAGCCGGTGCGCCTCCCGGTGGACCGCGATCCACTCCTCGCCCCGCAGCTTGTTCTCGGCGATGGTGGCCCGCACCGCGCTCGAGAACACCTCGGCGCCGCCGCCCGGCATGGTGTCGAGACCGGCGTCCTTGAGGCGCTGGAGCACGTCGCGCACCGAGATCCTCTCGATCCGCGCCAGGTGCGCGATCTCCACGGCCGTCAGGGCCTTGACCATCACGCCCGGGTACGCCGCCTTCAGCGCCCGGATGATGTCGGTGTAGTAGCTCAGCGGCAGCTTGTGATGCAGTCCCCCCACGATGTGGAACTCGCGCGTGGGCGCGGTCTTGGCCCGCGCCGCCTCACCCAGCACCTCGTCGAGCGACATGGTGTAGGCGCCGTCCTCCTTCGGCATGCGCGCGAAGGAGCAGAAGGTGCAGGTGTTGCGCAGGATGCAGACGTTGGTCGGGTTGATGTGCTGGTTCGACGAGAAGAACACCCGGTCGCCGTTCTTCGCCCGGTTGGCGGCGTCGGCCATGGCGCCGATCGCGAGCAGGTCGCGCGACTCGAACAGCGCGACGGCGTCGTCCACCGAGAGCCGTTCACCCGCCGCCACCCTGGCGACGACGGGACGCAGGGCCGGATCCTCGGTCGCGGGCGCGGTCGCGGGCGGGGCGGCCGCAGCCATCAGGCCGCGAACCGCCGGGCCACGACGCTCACGTTGTGCCCGCCGAAGCCGAAGGAGTTGCTGACCGCCACGTCGACCCGGCGCTCCACGGCCCGGTTGGGCGCCGAATCGAGGTCGCAGTCGGGGTCGGGCGTGACCTGGTTGATGGTCGGCGGGATGACGCCCCGCTCGATGACCAGGGCGCAGACCGCGAACTCGACCGCCCCGGCCGCGCCGAGGAGGTGGCCGGTCATGCTCTTGGTCGAGCCGAACACCAGCGTGCGGGCGTGGTCGCCGAAGACCGCCTTGACCGCCTGGGTCTCGGCCACGTCGCCGAGCGGCGTCGAGGTGCCGTGCGCGTTGACGTAGCCGACGTCGGTGAGCCGGACGCCGGCCTGGTGCACCGCGATGCGCATGGCCTGCTGGGCGACGCGGTGCTCGGGCGCCGGCGCCGTCATGTGATAGGCGTCGGCGGTCATGCCGTAG
>CAZJZC010000135.1:0-6852 GCA_964550365.1 uncultured Gemmatimonadales bacterium
GGTCGAGCGTGTTGGCCTGCGAGAACCGCTCGCCGCCGATCGCCAGGAACGTCGTGGGTACCGACGTCGGCGTGGCGCGGCGGTCGCCGCCCACGATGAACAGCGGGCGCCGGTTGGACATCTCGCGGATGTCCGAGATGTCGTTGTGCGAGACGATGAGCTCGTTGGTGATCCGGTTCGACAGCGGGGTGTTGAGGCGCGCCCGGATCGAATTGGTGCGCGACGCGTTGTCGTAGCCCGACGCGTCGTACTGGTAGCCGTCACGCAGCCGCGTGGGGTTGGCGCCGGTCGGGTTGTGCTGGATGACCAGGTCGCTCGACCGCACGCTGTTGTACGACAGTTCCACCTGGCTGCGCGAGCCGATCTGGCCCGTCAGCTTGAAGAACAGGTTCCGGTCCGGGTTGGGGATCGTCGGCTCCAGGAAGCTGCCCGGATCGAAGCCGTGCGTGGCGATGGTGTACTGCCGCACCCGGTCGGCCGTGGCATAGCGGATGCCCACGTTGACCGAGTCGAGGCCGCCGGTGGTGTCGGTGCCGATGTTGAGGCCGCCCAGGGGCGCCTCGCGGGACCGCCACTCGGTCGCGACGAAGAAGTGGAGCCGGTCGCGGATGATCGGACCGCCGAGCGAGAAGCCGTAGAAGCTCAGGTCGAACTGGCTGGTCGGCACGCCGGCGCTGTCCTTGCCGACGAAGCGGTCGTTCTGGGTGTAGTAGAACGCCGAGCCGCGCAGGGTGTTGGTACCCGAACGGGTGACCGCGTTGACCAGACCGCCGGTGAAGCCGCCCTGCCGCACGTCGAACGGCGCGATCAGGACCTGGTACTCCTGCACCGCCTCCAGCGTCAGGGGCCGTGAACCGTTGCGGCCGCCCGGAACGCCGTTGGTCGACGCCAGCGCGAACAGGTCGCTGTTGCTGCCGCCGTCGATCTGCAGGCTGTTGAACCGGTCGTTCTGCCCCGCGATCGAGTTCCCGTTCACCAGCGAGTTGGTCGCGGTGAACGTGGTGAAGTTGCGGCTGATGGAGGGCAGGTTCTCGATGAGGTTGCTCGACACGAACGAGCTGATGCCGGTCCGGGAGCTCGACAGCAGCGCGTTGTCGGCCTCGCCCGTCACGGTGATGGCGCCGACCTCGATGGTCACCGCCTCGAGCCGCAACTCGGTCTCCGCCAGCCGGCCGAGGGTCACCACCACGTCGAACCGCTGGGTCGGCCGGTAGCCGATGGCGCGGGCCTCGACCATGTACGGGCCCACGATCACGTTGGCGATGTAGAACGCGCCGTCGGTGCCGCTGGTCCCCACGAACCGGGTGCCGCTGTTCCTCTGGACGAGCTGGACCGTGGCGCCCGCAAGAGGCTGGCCCGCCGTGTCCATCACCCGACCCCGTACCGCGCCCGTCGTGACGCCCTGCGCCTCGACCGGTCCGGCCGCGATCACCACGAACGCGACGGCCGCCAGGCCTGCCAGGACGACGCGGTGTACGCGCGTCAGCGCCGTAGCAACGCTCATTGCACGCTCCTGCCCATTGTGTGAGTCCTGCCGAGGAACCACGAGACCTGCATCAAGCGCAGAAAAATAGACCCGGAACGACGCCAGCGTCAAGGAAACCCGGCGCCCCGCCGTTGGGCGCCCAATGACCGGCCGACGGCGCCCCGGGGGCCTACTCCGGGGCGGCCTCCGAGCGGCGTCGGTACCAATTCCAGAGCCAATAGGCCGGGAAGCCCGAGGCGATCACGCCGAACGCGATGGCCGGGTTGCGCGGCACCGGCAGGGGCCCGAGGTGGACCAGCGGATTGTCCGCGGCCGGGATCAGCGAGTTGCCCAGGATGGCCGCGGCCGCCAGCACGAACAGCAGGGGCGGCAGGGGATAGGCGAACACCCGCACCGGCCGCTCGGCCTCGGGCCGGCGGCGCCGCAGCACGATCACGCCCAGCGCCGCCAGCGCGTAGAACGGCCAGATGGCCAGCACGAAGGTGTCGGCCAGATCCTCGAAGGTGCGGATCAGCACGAAACCGGCCGCCAGCACGGCGATGAGCGCGATGGACCGGGCCGGCGTCTTGAAGCGGGGATGCACCTGCGCCAGTCCCTTGAAGAACAGCCCGTCGTCGGCCATGGCGAACACGATGCGCGGGCCCGTGAGCATGGATCCCGCCAGCGTGCCGAAGGTCGAGATCATCACCACCACGGCCACCAGTCCCACCCCGAGGCGGCCGACCAGCAGCTGGGCCGCGTCCGCGGCCACCAGCGACGAGTGACGCACCTGCGAGATCGGCATCAGGTAGAGGTAGGCCGCGTTGACCACCAGGTAGATGCCCACCACCGCCAGGGTCCCCAGGATGAGCGCCCGCGGCAGGTTGCGCTCGGCGTCCTTCACCTCGCCGCCCACGAACGACACGTCGGCCCAGCCGTCGTAGGCCCAGAGCACCGAGATGAGCGCCAGGCCGAACAGCCCCGGCGCCACCGCGCCGTCGCCCCTCGCGTAGTGGCCGAAGTCGCCGTCGCCGATGGCGAAGGCCAGCAGCACCAGCACCACCAGGGCGCCGTACTTGGCCACCGTGGTGACGTTCACCAGGATCGAACTCCAGCGTACCCCGGTGTAGTTGAACGCCGCCGTCACCAGGATCGCCGCGGCGGCCGTGTAGTGCACCGCGTTGCCGTATTCGGGGAGCGTCGGATCGTATCCCAGCGAGCGCAGCAGGTACTCGGCGAAGACCGTCGAGATGGCCCCGAGCGCCGACGCCCGGATGACCACCAGCTCGGTCCACCCGAACAGGAAGGCCGGCAGGCGGCCGAACGACTCCCGCAGGTAGACGAACACCCCGCCGGTACGCGGGTACATGCCGGCCAGCTCGGCGTAGGTCAGGGCGCCGGCCAGCGCCATGAGGCCGCCCAGGACCCAGACGCCCATCATGAGGCCCGGCTCGGGCACCCGGTTGGCGATCAGCGCGGGCGTGCGGAAGATGCCGCTCCCGATGGTCGAACCGACCAGCACGGCGATGGCCGACAGCAGGCCCAGGCTCCGGGGCAGCCCGGCGCCCGGGCGTTCGGCAGATGCGGGAGTGTTCTCGGGGTTCACCGCCCCAAGCTTAACCCTCGGCGCCCGCCGCCGACAGCCACGGACCGTGCCGGCGGACAGGATGAACTCCGCATACCGGTTCGGCGGCCCCCCGGGTACTTTTCATGGTTGGCCCCACCCCGATCGGACCGCCGAGGAGCCCCCACGTGAGCGCGCCGCACCGCCACCGTTTCGCCGTCCTGCTCGCGGCCTGCACCTTCCTGCTGGTCATCGCGGGCGGGCTGGTCACCAGCACCGGCTCGGGTCTCGCGGTGCCCGACTGGCCGCTGTCGTTCGGGCAGGTCTTCCCGCGCATGGAGGGCGGCGTGCTGTACGAGCACGGCCACCGGCTCGTCGCCACCGGCGTCGGCGTCCTCACGATCGTCCTGGCGGTCTGGACGGCGCGGAAAGAACCCCGCGCGCCGGTACGCGCCCTGGGCTGGGGCATGCTCGCCGTGGTGGTGGTCCAGGGCCTGCTGGGCGGCGCCACCGTGCTGTTGCGCCTGCCCGACGCGGTATCGATCGCCCACGCCGGCGTCGCGCAGGTCTTCTTCTCGCTCACGGTCATCATGGCCGCCGTCACCGCGCCGGTGTTCGAGCGGCGCCCCGCCCCGGGCGCCGGAGCGCCGAGGTCGGCCCACGGCCCCGCGATCGCCACGGTCGTCGCGATCTACCTCCAGATCCTGCTGGGCGCCGTGGTGCGCCACACCGGCGCGGGCCTGGCGATCCCCGACTTCCCGCTGGCCTTCGGCCGGCTCATCCCGCCCTTCGAGACGCCGCTGGTCGCCTGGCACTTCGCCCACCGCCTCGGCGCGGTGGCCGTGCTGGCCATGGTCGCCTGGACGACCGCCCGCGTCGTGAGCGCTCACCGCGGCGACCGCTGGCTCACCGGGCCCGCGGTGCTGATGCCGGCCATCGTCGCCGCGCAGGTCCTGCTGGGCGGTCTGGTGATCTGGACCCGTCGGGCCGTCACGCCCACCACGGCCCACGTGGCCCTGGGCGCCCTGCTCCTCGTCGTCGCCGTCCTGCTCGCGACGCGCCTCCATCGCGCCGCGCTGCCCGGTCCGGAGCCCGGCGGCGCCGTCCCGGCGCCCGAACCCGCCACCCGATGAGCCACGCGGCCCAGGTCGCGCGCTCGGCGGCGGTGGGAGCCCCCGCGAAGGCGGCAGGCGACGGCCCGGGCCGCCACCGCGGCTGGGCCGATTACGCCCAGCTCACCAAGCCCCGCATCACGCTCATGGTCGTGCTGACCACCCTGGTGGGCTTCCTCGAGGCCACCGTGGCCCCGCGCGACGTCTGGCTCGCACTGCACACCCTGGCGGGCACCGCCCTGGTCGCCGCGGCCGCCAGCACCTTCAATCAGGTGATGGAACGCCGGGCCGACGGGGCCATGATCCGGACCATGCGGCGGCCCCTGCCGGACGGCCGGCTGAGCGCCGCCCAGGGCGCCGGCTTCGGCGGCCTCCTGCTGGTCGCCGGGACCCTCTGGCTGTGGGCCGCCACGACCTGGCTGGCCGCCCTGCTCGCCCTCCTGACGGCCCTGAGCTACCTGCTGGTCTATACGCCGCTCAAGAAGGTCAGCTCGGCGTCC
This sequence comes from uncultured Gemmatimonadales bacterium, assembly GCA_964550365.1. Lineage (GTDB taxonomy): Bacteria > Gemmatimonadota > Gemmatimonadetes > Gemmatimonadales > JACORV01 > DASXPG01. The sequence goes on from CAZJZC010000135.1 coordinate 4,642, forward strand.
ACCGTGGTCGGCGCCGTACCGGGCGCCATTCCGCCGATGATCGGGTGGGCCGCCGCCCGCGGCTCGCTCGGCCCGGAGGCCTGGGTGCTGTTCGGGATCGTGTTCTGCTGGCAGATGCCCCATTTCCTGGCCATCGCCACCATGTACCGCGACGACTACACGCGGGCCGGGTTCCGGGTCCTGCCCGTCGTGGCTCCGGACGGCGTGAGCACCGCGCGCCACGCCGTGGTCTGGGCCCTGGCGCTCCTGCCCGTGAGCCTGCTGCCGGCGTTCATCGGCATGGCGGGGCCGTGGTACTTCGCCTTCGCGCTGGCCCTCGGCCTGGCGTTCCTGGGCCTGAGCGTCCGGCTGATGATGGCGCCGGGCGACCTGGTCCGCGCGCGCCGGCTGTTCCTGCTGTCACTCGCGTACCTGCCGCTGATCTCGATCCTCCTCGTCGCGCTCTAGGCCGGCCCGGTGATCGCCATCGAGGACTTCCCGACGCTCAACGCGGGCCTCAACGCCGTGACGGCCTCCCTGCTGGTCACCGGCTACGCGCTCATCCGGTCGCGGCGGCCCCGGGCCCACCGCGCCGTCATGCTCACCGCCTTCGGCACCTCGATCGCGTTCCTCGCCTGCTACCTCTGGTACCATGCCCACGTCGGCTCGGTGCGCTTCCCCGGCACCGGCACGGCCCGCACCGTCTACCTGTCCATCCTCCTGACGCACACGGTGCTGGCGGCCCTGGTGCCGCCGCTGGCGCTGGTCACCCTGTGGCGCGGCTGGCGGGGCCGGCACCCCGCGCACCGGAAGCTGGCGCGCTGGACCCTGCCCATCTGGCTCTACGTGTCGCTGACCGGGGTGGTGGTGTACTGGATGCTGTACCGGATGCGCTGGTAGCGCTCCGGGGGAGGCGGAGGACCTACTCGGCCGGCCGCTCGGCCGCGGCGGCCTCGGCGGCCTCGAGCCCGCGCAGGGTCCGCAGGCGCCGCCTGAGCCACAGGCCCAGGCCGCCGGCCATGCCCAGGGGCAGGAGGCTCATGAAGACGGTGGTGGCGAAGAACGCGGCCCGGTTCTTCTCCTTCTGATCGAAACAGACGGCGCACGCGTGGGCCAGGTCCGGGACCAGGACCAGCAGGCCCAGGACCGCCGCCGCGACGAGGCCGAATCGCCGGCTCACAGGTACACCTTCACGTACAGCACCGGCCAGACCAGCACCACGAAGTACCAGAAGACCTCCACCGCGCCCAGCTGGGCGGCGGTGAGGCGATCCTGGCGCAGGCGCACCCAGGCCCAGCCCATGGCCGCCAGGGCGGCCACGGCGTGGACCGCGTGGGTGCCGACGATCATGTAGAAGAAGGAGCCGTAGGGGCTGGACGTGAGCGTGAGCCCCTCGCCGATCAGCGCCAGCCACTCCCGCCCCTGGAACCCCACGAAGAACGTCCCCAGCAGGACCGCGATGCCGAGCGGTGCGACGGCCCGGGCCCTCTGCCGGCGGAAGGCGACATGCGCCACCACCATGATGGCCCCGCTGGCCAGCAGGGCCGCCGTGTTGACCAGCGTCTCGGCGAACGGCAGGCGCGGCTGGTCCAGCGGCGGCCAGGCCTGGGCGCCGGCCTTCACGATGGCGTGGGCCGAGATGAGGCCGGCGAACAGCATGGCCTCGGTGAAGACGAACAGGAGCGTGGCCATGACCGCGCTCGGCACCAGCGCCCGGCCGGGCCGCGGCTCGGGCCTGGAAGCGACGGACACGGCGGCGTCGGTCATCAGGACCGGAGGGTCTTGAGGTACTCGACCAGGGCGCGGGCCTGGGCCTCGTTGTAGAGACTGCCCCAGGCCGGCATGGCGGCCGACCGGCCGACGGCGACGCCGCCCTCGCGGATGGCCCTGACCAGCTCGTCGTCGGTCTTGCCGGTCCAGAAGGCGGCGCTCCGGAAGCTGGCCGGCTTGGGGTTGAGCGCGGCGCCGGCCGGGCCGTCGCCGCCGCCCGCCGGACCGTGGCAGGTGGCGCAGATGCTACGGTAGGCGCCTGCCGCGTCGAACGCGGCCGGCGCCGGCGCCGCGGCCGCCGCCTGCGCGCCGCCGCCCGGTGCCTCCGCCCCGCCCTCGCCATGGCCCCCGCCGACCCCGCGCTGCGTGGCCGCGATGGCGGCGTCGTTCACCCAGTTGCGGCCCTCGTGCTTCATCACGTCGGGCGCCACGGCGGTGAAGAACAGGAACATGAGCAGCAGC
>CAZJZC010000136.1:0-6803 GCA_964550365.1 uncultured Gemmatimonadales bacterium
CGCCGCCGACCGGCACGGTGAAGATGTCCGCCGCGCCCAGCGTGTAGCGGTGGAAGAGGACCTGCGTCCCGTCGGGCGACGGCTTCGGGCCGTACTCGTCGTTCTCGCCGGACGTGAGCTGGACCGGCGTGCCGCCGTCGGCGGCCACCTGCCACAGGTGCCTCCGGTTCGTCGTGGTGACAAGGACCAGCCGGGCGCCGTCGGCGGTCCATGCCGATGACCCCCAGCCCTCGCGATTGCGGTCGTTGGTGAGCCGCACGGCCGTGCCGCCTTCCGACGGCACCATCCACACGTCCCGCTGGCCGCCGCGATCGGAGATGAACGCGATCGACCGGCCGTCGGGCGACCAGCGGGGCGCGAAGTCGTCGGTCGGGTCGTCCGCGACGACGGCCGGCGCGCCGCCATCCACCGGCACCGTGAGGATGTCGGCGTTGCCGTCGTGATGCCGCACGTACGCGACGCGGCGGCTGTCGGGCGAGAACGCGTGGAAGAACTCGCCGTCGGCCGTGGACGCCAGCGCCCGCGGTTCCCCGCCCGCGGCCGGCATCACGTAGACGTTGCCGGCGTTGGTGAAGCCGATCCACCGCCCGTCGGCCGACCACGACGCGTCGTTCTCGTCGCCCGGCATCGAGGTCAGCCGTACCGGCTCCCCGCCGGCCGCGCTGACGCGCCACAGGTCCACGTTGCCCGCGCCGTTGTTCGTGAACAGGACCTGCGCGCCGTCCGGCGACCAGCCCTGGGCGTACTCGAGGCCGGGCATGCTCGCCAGGCGCCGCGGGTCGGTGCCGTCCGCGTTCATCACCCACAGATCGAGCAGTTCTCCCGACACCTCGGTGTAGGCGAGCTTCGTGCCGTCCGGGGACCAGCGGGCCGCGAACTGGTCGTGGCCCGCGGGGCTCAGGCGGCGCGGCGCGCCGCCGGCGATGTCCGCCGTGAAGATGGCGGTGATGCTGCCGTCCTGGCGCCCGAAGACCACGCGCCGTCCGTCCGGGGACACCTGGGTGTCGCTGTCGCGGTCGGGGCCGGACGTCAGCAGGGTCATGGTGGAGCCTCCACCGCGCGAGCAGCCGGCGGCGAGGGCGAACGTGACGAACACGGCGGCGATGGCGCGCACACGCGTCATGGTTGCGACCCCTGGGGTGGTGTGGGAATGGCGCCCTGGGCGCCGCCGGCGATGGCCACCGCCAGCGAGTCCTGCATGGCGAGCACGTCGGTGCCCTGGGCGTCGAACGAGCCGGACCAGATGGCGCGGTCCTGGCCGATGTCCACCAGCGAGACGGTGATGCGGATGCGCGTGCCCGAGCGCTGGATGGACGATTCGATGACCGCATCGACGTTGAGTTCGCGCGCGATGTCGGTGGTGCTGAGCTGGGTGGTGCGATAGCGCAGGACCGAACTGCGCGGCACCACCGACGGGCCCGACCCCTGGGCCAGCCGCGTGATGATGGCGCCGAGCAGGGCGTCGGCGAAGGGGTCGCTCTGGTCGTTGCCGGCGATGCTCTGGATGGGCAGCACCGCCACCCGGCGGATCGGGCGGATGGTGCCCGCCGAGGCCGCGCCGGTCTCGCGCGAGAGCACGAAGATGCCGGCCCCGGTGCCGATCACGGCGATCAGCCCGGCGGCGATCAGGACCCGCTTGAGGAGCGGCGAGCGCCTGACGGCCTGGAGCGGCCGGGTGTGCGTCGGCGTGAGTCCGCCGCTGGGCGTGGCCACCGACTCGAACGCCGGCACCAGCTCGGCGGCCGTCTGGTACCGGTCCTCCGGCTTCTTCTGGAGGCACTTCATCACCGCCTTGGCCAGCGTCGGCGGCACCTCGGCGCGGACCTCGGTCACCGGCCGGGCCGGTTCGATCACGTGCGCCGAGAGCACGGCCTGGGCCGTGCCGGACCAGAACGGCGGCTTGCCGGTGAGCAGTTCGTAGGCCAGGGCGCCCACGGCGTAGATGTCGGCGCGGTGGTCCACGTTGGGGTCGGCCGTGGCCTGCTCGGGACTCATGTAGTAGGGCGTGCCGAGCGCGAGGCCCACCGTGGTGGCCTTGTCCATGTTGCCCGCGGCGTCGCTGATGGCCTTCGCCACGCCGAAATCGGTCACCAGCGCGTGGCGGCCCGACATGAGGATGTTCTCGGGCTTGATGTCGCGGTGGACGATGCCGTTCTCGTGGGCGCAGGCCAGCGCGTCGGTGATCTCGGCCAGCAGGCGGGCCGCTTCGGCGATGGGCAGTGCGCCGCCGCGGTCGATGCGGGCGCGGAGCGACTCGCCCTCCACGTACGGCATCACGAAGTAGAAGAAGCCGTCGGCTTCGCCGGAGTCGTGCAGGGGCAGGATGTTGGGGTGCTGGAGATTGGCGACGATGCGGATCTCGCGCAGGAACCGGTCGCGCCCGAGGGCCGCGGCCAGCTCGGCCCGCAGCACCTTCACGGCGACGGGCCGCTGATGCTTCTCGTCGCGGGCGTGGAACACGGTGGCCATGCCGCCCATGCCGAGTTCGCGGTCGATGGCGTAGCTGCCGGCCAGCGCCGCGCGCAGGCGTTCCTGCTGGATCTCGTCCAATCACCGTCCGATTCGGGGGAACCTTCGGAATGTACACCCCGGGGGCGGTGCGTCCACCGGGCCGCGGTCGCGCGGGCCCGGCGATGCCGCTATCGGGCCAGCGCCCGCACGCCCTCCACCGAGCGGTCGGTCTTCCACTTCTCAATGGCATCGCGAAGTTCGTCGCGGCCGGCCTCGAGCGCGTCGAGCCGGTACTCGTGGTAGTGGGCCCCGCCGAAGTCGGCCGGGAGCGCGGCGCGGGCTTCCTTGAGGAGCAGGCAGTCCTTGCCCAGCGCGTGGGTGAGGCCCAGCTCGTAGAACACGTTCACGTTCGGCGCCGAGACGTCGGCGATGACCAGGCCGGTGCGAAGCAGCTGGCGCCAGATGTTCGACGTCAGGTCGCCGACGCGGACGATGGTGTCACCACGATGGCATTCGAGGCCGGCCGCGAGCACCGCCGGTTCGATCATCTGCTGGTACACCGCGTCCGACCACGGCTGGCTGAACGGCATGACGACGAAGGCCGAGGGGTGGTCCACCACGATGTCGGTGCCGGGCCGGTCGGCGTTGGCCAGCACGCAGGTGCCCACCAGGCGCGCGGCGGCGGGTGACAGCTGGAAGTCGTCGCCGTCCCGGACCACCACCCCGTCCTGCACCAGGATCTGGATGGTGTCCATGTAGCACCGGATGCCGGCCGCCTGGAGTTCGGCGCCGGTGAGTTCGGGCCGGCCGAACGCGAACAGCAGGTGCGACATCTTCCACATCTCGCGGTCGCCCATGGGACCTCCCGTCGCCGTGCAAGTCGGTGCGCCCTGTCTGCGCCCGCAGACGGTGCCTAGGCCTTCACCAGGCTGTGCAGTTCATGAAGCGTCCGCTTGGGCTTGATGCCGGGCGGCAGGTTCGGGTGCACGTACTTCGCGAAGAAGTCCGTGGCATTCTGGCGGGTCTGCCACATCTCGATCACGCGCCAGCCCTCGGGCGTGTCCCAGGCGGCGTTGAGGATGAAGCCGGGCGCCTTCTCCATGACGGGCCGGAGTGCGTTGAGGATCGCGTCGTAGCCTTCGGGCGTCTGGCCGGGGACCTCGGCGGTCACGATGACGGGCATGGATGCCTCCTGTGGGCATCGGGTTCGGCTTGGGACTGGTGCGGGATGTGGGCTGGACGCTATCGCCCGGATGGCCGTTCTGCCAGACCGGGGGCCACTTGCCGGTTTCCCCGGCGGGTGGCACTCTATCTGCCCCCTCCAACCGTGAGCGACATGACCGCCAGCAACGACCTCCCGCGTCCGGGCCGGAGCCGCGCGTTCATCCTCAGGCTGCTCGGTCCGCTCGCCATGTGCGCCTCGCTGACCGGTTGCAGCTCCGGCGAAGTGGTGCGTCCGGTGTTCACGCTCCCGGACGACCCGGCCTACCGGCTCGACACCCGTTCCGGCGCACGCCACGCCGACGCGGGCTACCTCTACGACCGGTTCCGGGTGGCGGGCATCACGGTCGCCACGTGGAGCGGCCGCTGGGTCCTGTACACCGACGGCGACTATTACGTCGAGACGGATACGGCGGAACTGCGTTCGCTGGCTACGCGGGCCGGCGTTGCGTTCGACGCGCGACCACCCGTCCCCAGGGCCGACCGCTACGCGAACGTCGTCACCCTGCCGCTGTTCCTTCTCGTCCTCGTCTCCGGTGCGGTCATCACGTACCGCAAACCGGCGACTCAGGCGCCACCGGCCCCGCCCCCGGCATGATGTGAGCGACACCGCGCGGTCGTGCCCGCGCTGCGGCGCGGCGTCCGCCCTGGCGGCGCAGTTCTGCGCCCGCTGCGGCCAGTCGCTCGAGCCGACGGTCACCGAGGCCGCGACGGCGCCCCTGCCGGCGCTCGACGACCTCCAGGTCATGCTGGCCGCCGAGACCAGCGGCGTCTTCGAGATCCACCGCGAGCTGGGCCGCGGCGGCATGGGCGCCGTGTACCTCGCCACCGAGATCGCTCTCGGCCGCCGCGTCGCCATCAAGGTCCTGCCGCCCGAGCTGGCCTTCGCGCGCGACGCGGCCGAGCGGTTCCGGCGCGAGGCGCGCACCGCCGCGTCGCTCGACCACCCGCATATCGTGCCCATCTACCGTGTCGCCGAGCGCGGCCGCCTGCTGTGGTACGCCATGAAAGCCATCGAGGGGAGCGACCTCAGCACCATGCTCGGCGAACGCGGGGCCATGTCGGAGGCCGCCGCCCTGCCCCTGCTGCGCCAGGTGGCCGAGGCGCTCGACTACGCCCATGCGCGCGGCATCGTCCATCGCGACTTCAAGCCGCACAACGTGATGGTCGAGCCGGGCGGGCGGGCCATCGTGACCGACTTCGGCCTCGCCAAGGCGCGCGAGGGCACCAAGCTCACGGCCACCGGCGGCCTGCTCGGCACGCCGCACTACATGGCGCCGGAGCAGTGGACCGGCGGCACCGTGAGCGGCGCGACCGACCAGTACGCGGCCGCGGTCATGGCGTTCGAGATGTGGACCGGGCAGGTGCCGTTCGACGGCGACTCCTTCGGCGCGCTGATGCACGCGCATCTCACCGCGCCGCCGCCGCTCGAGCGCCTGCCGGCCGGCGCCGGAGCGTCCGTACGCGACGCGCTGGCCCGGGCGCTCAGCAAGGACGCGGCCGCCCGCTACCCCGACGTCCGGGCCTTCGTCGCCGCGCTCGAGGCGCGACCCGCGACCGCCGCTCCCACCGTCCAGGTCCCGCCGACCGCCGGCGCCGGCGCGCCGCCCGCCGTCGAGGCCGGACAGCGAGCGCCGCGCGAGGCGCCGGACCTGCGCGTCCCGGAGCTGTCCAACCAGCGGACCGGTGACAACCAGCTGCCGCCGCCGTACGCGCCGCCGAGCCCGCCACCGCGGACGCCCGCAACGTCGGGCGGACCACCGCTGGTGCCAGCGCCACCGGCCGCGGAGACGGCGCCGGAGGTCCCGGGCGCCGCCGGTGGCGGCCGGCCGCCTGCGCCGCCACCGCCCGGCCCCGCCGTGCAACCCGGCTCCGGCCTGGACCTGCCCACCAAGGTCTTCTTCGGCGCTGTGGCCGCTCTCGCGATCGGGGCCGGCATTCTCAAGCTGATGCCGGACCCGCCGCCCCCGCTGGCGCCCGTGGCGGATTCTGGTTCATTGCCGCCGCCTGCGGGCTTCTCCGTGTACGGGTCGGCGCCGGTGTCTTCCGAGTTGCTCACCACCCAGCCGCGCCTCCGGCCCTCGAGCTGCCGCCCGCCCGTCTACCCGCCGAACGCGCAGGGCGGCGGCGCGTCCGTCACGCTGGACTTCGTCGTGGATACCTTGGGGAAGGTCGAATCTCGTTCACAAAGGGTCGTGGAGGGGACGGACCCTGACTTCTTCACCGCCGCGGCCATCTACGTGGAGGGGTGCGAATACCGGCCCGGCCGGGTCGGCACCGACAAGGTCCGCGCCCAGGTCCGCCAGACCGTCACGTTCCCGGCTCGACGCTGAGCAGGATCCTGGCTGGTCCCGCCGTCCGCGGGGCCGGCCGCTACGCCTGACATCGCCTACGCCAGGTCGACCCTCCGCCCCGCCCCGCTCCGCCAGGCCGCGGCCAGGAACCCGGCGCAGTGGCCCTCCCGCAGGAACACCTCGACCGCCTCGGCCGTGGCCGCGCGGTCCATCCCCCACAGGCTGACGCGCTTCTGCTCGCCGTCCCAGGCGCCCTGCACGAACACCCGGTCGTCGCGCCGCACCAGCACCGGCAGTTCGTCCACCAGCGCGGCGGCGACGCCGTTGACGCCCGGCCCGCCGATGGCCACGGTCGCGCACAGGTGGAACAGGCGGTTGTCGGCGTACCACCGGTCGCTCACCACCAGCCCGCCGCGCCACGGCACGCCGGCGCCCAGCCGGTCGAGCTCCGCCTTCAGCCCGTAGGCCGTCGGGCGGTCGTTCATCTCGGCCGGGATGTCGCTGCCGGTCACGATGAGCACCGTCTCGTCGGTATCGATGAGCTTCACGGGATGGGCCGCTCGCCGCTCTCGCGGCGGTCCCGCTCCTCCTGGCGCTCGCGGTCGCGGCGGGCGCGGATCTGCTCGACGGCGCGGCGGAAATCGTCCTCGGCCTCGGCGCGCGCCGCCGCCCGCAGGATGTCGGCCCGCATCTCGGCCAGCCGCGCGTTGGCGCGCGCCTGGTCGATGTTCCCCTGCGGGAAGGGCAGCAGCGCCAGCACCATGGTCGGGATCCTGATGGGACCCAGGTAGATGAACTGGCCGTCCATGCCGTAGGTCTGGCCGTTGCGCTCGAAGG
>CAZJZC010000137.1:0-6738 GCA_964550365.1 uncultured Gemmatimonadales bacterium
CGCACTGGCGCAGGACGCGGATCGCCTCGCGCAGCGAGTGGCGTGCCGCCTGCTCGGGGCGGTCGCCCCACAGCAGGCCGGTCAGGTGCTCACGGGTCCGGGTGCGCCGCGGTGAGCGGGCGAGGTAGACGAGCAGCGCCAGGTTCTTGCGCCAGAGCAGTTCGGGCGGCGCCGGGCCGTCATCGGCGCGCGCCTCGATCGGGCCGAGCGTCCGCAGGATGATCACGGGGTCGGACAGCCCAGCCGCGCGCGACGGCGGGCCGCGTCGGCCGCGCGTGCGACGAACGCCGGTTCGCCGGCCGACCACAGGCGCACCAGGTCGGCCAGGTCGCGGCACGCGGCCCCGGTCGCGCCGGCCGCTTCGAGCAGGGGTGCGCGGCGCCAGCGAGCCAGCGTGCCGAGGGCCCAGTCCACCTCGGCGGACTGGACGTGCGAAGCCGAGTAGCCGACATAGTCGGCGTTGCGATACCACAGCAGGTCGCGCGCGGCCTGCATCGGGTCGCCGGCGTCCTCGGCCCAGCGCGCGCGGAGCAGGTGGGTCAGCGCGCGCAGGAAGGGGTCGCCGGTGCGGGCCGACGAGGCCGAGTCGAGCTGGAGCAGTGGTCGCGACCGCTGCCATCGCACGGCCGGTGAACGCTCGGCGTCGGCGGCGAGCAGCAGCCGGAAGTGCGGCGCGGCGCTGTCGGCGTCGATCACCGCCGCGTAGCGGCGCGCCGCGGCGGCCTCGCCGGTGCGCCGCGCGAGGAGCGCCAGGGTCCAGGCCGCCCGGCGGCGGTGGACGGGCAGGGAGGTCGGATCGTCGGCGATCGCCGCCAGGGGCGGCGCCAGGGCGGCCCACCGCGCCGCGACCATCGCGGGATCGAGGAGCGCGGCGACCGCCGGCAGCTGGGCCAGGAAGCACCGCAGGTCGGGCTCGGCCGTGGTGGCTCCGAGCGCGGCGGCGAGGCGCAGGGCCGAGTCGGGCCGGCCGAGCGCGAGCAGCGCATGCACCTGCGCGAGGGCGCCGCGCACCGCGAGGCCGTCGCGCGGGCGGCCCTCGGCGAAGCGGCGCCCGAGATGGAGCACGCCGAGCGGAACGTCGAACGACAGCAGGTAGGCCGGTCCGTCGGCGATGTCCTTGGCGTCGGCGAGCATGGGGTTCGCCAGGACGCTGTCGGTGAACGCCGCGGCCGCCGCCGGCGGCGCGAACCGCCAGCGGAACGCCACCGCGTCGAGCAGGAGCAGTTCCAGCGAGACGGTGTCGAGCAGGGCGCCGCTCCGGTAGCGCCCCAGTGCCTCACCAGCGATGGCGGCGTCACCCATCATGATGCCGAGCGCCGCGACGTGCTCATGACCCGGGCCGAAGTCGGGTCGCAGCGAGACGGCCCGCTGGAGATGGTGCAGTGCTTCGGCGCGGTCGAAGCCCGCGAGGGCGCCGCGGTGGAACAGCTCGTCGCCACGCCACAGCTGCGCGAGCTGGAAATGCGGCCAGCGCTCGGTGGCCAGGCGGAGGAGCTCCAGCCGTTCAGGCAGCGGCGCTCCGCCGGCGCGGATCAGCGCCTGATACGGCTCGGAGAACCGGGCGATGCCGGCGCGGATGCGCGCCGACCGCGCCGGGTCGTGCTCGCGCCGCGTCCAGCGCGCGATGTCCTCCCGCCGGAACGCACAGAGCAGGCAGGTCGGGTCCATCGCCTCCGCGGCGGCGTAGGCCTCGTCGGCCCGGCTCCAGGCCGCGGCCGCATACAGCCGTTCGGCCGCCACGAAAGCGCGCAGGCCGGCGGCGTCGCGCGGCACGGCGCCGGCGGGCAGGTCGCGCACCACCGGCTCGCCCCGCATCTGCCAGATCGCCAGCACCAGCTGGTACGCGATGGTGTCGGCGACGTCGGGCCAGGGACGCGCGGGACCGCGCCAGGTCACCCGCAGACGGGCGCTGTCGTTCCCGAGGACGACGCTCAGACCGTCGGCCGTGCGCCGCACCGCGCCGGTGAGCCGCATGCCGCCCGGCTCGTCGTCGCCCCCGCGCGCGGCGCGGACCACGAAGTCGGCATTGGTCCCGAGCACCCGCGCGACGAACGCGGAGAGCGAGTCGCCCGCACCGTGCTCGACGGCGCTGTCGGCGAGCGGCTCGATCACGAACTCCGAGGTCCCGGTGGCCGCGGCCGGCCGGAACACCAGCAGGATCGCCGCGATGATCGCCACGAGGGCGACACCGGTCGCCGCCAGCACGCCGCGGCGGCGGCGTGGGCCGCCGCCGAGCGCCCGGCGCATGGTCGCGGCGTCGGGCCAGCGGTCCTCGGGCGCGAATGCCAGCGCGCGGGTCAGGGCGCTCGCCATGGACCGCGTGGTCCCCGACCAGTCGGCCCGCCCGGGTTCGGGCGAGCCGGGCCACTCGCGGCCGGTGAGGGCCTCATAGAGGACGGCCGCGGCCGCGTACAGGTCGGTGCTCGCGGTCACGTCGCGGCCGGCCAGCTGCTCCGGAGCCATGTAGCCCGGCGTGCCGACGACCCGGCCGGGCTGGGTGAGGGCCGTCCGCTCCGGCGAGGTGTCCTTGGCGATGCCGAAATCGCCGAGCAGTGCGCGACCGTCGGCGAGCAGGAACACGTTCGACGGCTTGATGTCGCGGTGGACGACACGATGCCGGTGGATGGCCTCGAGCGCGGCCAGCAGGTCCGAGGCCAGCCGACCGGTCTCGTCGGCCGTGAGATGGCCGCGCGCCAGCCGCTGGGCGAGCGTCTCGCCCTCGAGATAGTCCATGGCGAACCAGGCGATGCCGTCGGCTTCGCCGGCGCGGTGGACGTTGACGATGTTGGGGTGCTGGAACGACGCGAGGGCGCGGGCTTCGCGCAGGAACCGCTCGACCGCGGCGGCCGTGGCGAGCTCCGGCGGCAGGACCTTGATGGCGACACGCCGATCGAGCGTGCGGTCGCGCGCGAGGTACACGACGCCCATGCCGCCGCGGGCGACTTCCTCGATCACCTCGTAGTCGGGCGCCAGAGCGGCACGGAGCCGGTCGAGCAGGGCGGTCGTCACAGGGCGTCCCCGTCAGGACGCCGTGAAGATGCCCTCCCGGACCAATTCCGCAACGTGCTCCACGTCGTCCGTGAGCGGCCGGTCGCCCGTGAGGGCCGGCACGCGCTCGCGGATCACGGCGATCGCGCGCTCGATGCCGGCGCCGCTGGTCAGCGGCCGATGGTGCCCGATGGCCTCGGCGGCGCACACCAGCTCGACCGCCGTCACGTAGCTCATCGCCCGCGCGGCCCGCAGGGCCTTGCGCGCCGCCGCCGGCCCCATCGACACGTGATCCTCCCGGTTGGCGCCGGTCGGCACCGAGTGCGCGCTGGCCGGCGTCGCCAGCACGCGGAGCTCGGTGAGCACGTCGGCCACCGCCGTCTGGAGCATCATCAGCCCCGACTCGACGCCCGGCCGCGTGGCCAGGAACGCCGGCAGGCCCGAGCTGTCGGGGTTGAGCAGGCGCTCGATGCGCCGCTCGCTGATGGCCGCGACGTCGGCCAGCACGATGGCCACCAGGTCGAGCACCTGCCCCACGATCTGCGCGTGGAAGTTGCCGCCGCTGACGATCTCGTTCGTCTCGGCGAAGACCAGCGGGTTGTCGGTGGCGCTGTTGACCTCGATCTCCAGCACCCGGCGCGCATAGGCCAGCGCGTCGCGCGCGGCGCCGTGCACCTGCGGCATGCAGCGCAGGGAATAGGCGTCCTGGATCCGGGGGTCGCCGTGCCGGTGCGACTCGCGGATGGCGCTGCCCTCGAGCAGGGCGCGCAGGCGCCGCGCGCTCTCGGCCTGGCCCGGATGGGCCCGCACCGCCTGGATGGCCTCGGCGAACGGCCCCGGCGAGCCCTTCAGCGCGTCGAGCGACATGGCGCCCGCGACCTCCAGGGCGTCGAGCGCCCGCTCGGCCTCGAGCAGGGCCAGCACGCCCAGGGCGGTGCAGAACTGCGTGCCGTTGATCAGCGCCAGCCCGTCCTTCTCCTTCAGGGCGAGCGGCGTCAGGCCCGCTTCCTTCAGCGCGGCGGCGGCGTCGACCACGGCGCCGCGCCGCTCGACGCGGCCCTCGCCCATGAGCCCCAGCGCCACGTGCGCCAGCGGCACCAGGTCGCCGCTCGCGCCGACCGACCCGAACTCCGGCACCACCGGGTGGATGCCGAGGTTGAGGAACTCCAGCAGCTGCTCGACACAGCGCACCTGGCAGCCCGAGTGACCGTGCGTCAGCGTGTTGGCGCGCAGCAGCATCAGGGCGCGCACCGCCCCGCGCTCGAGCGGGGCGCCGAATCCGGCGGCGTGGCTGCGGACCACGTTGACCTGGAGCGCCACGCGCTGCTCGGGCGGGATGACGATCTCGGCCAGCCGGCCGAAGCCGCTGGTCACGCCGTAGACCGACTCGCCGGCCGCCACCTTCGACTCCACGACGCGCCGCGACGCGACGAGCGCCGCGCGCCCGGGGGGCGCCAGCGACACCGCTTCGTCCTCCAGCGCGACGCGCCGGATGTCGTCCAGGGTGAGGGAATGGCCGTCGAGGGAGAGCATGGGTCGCCGATCGCTGGGAGTCCGAAGTCGCGGGCCGCGCGCGCCGGGCCGGCGCGTTAACCCTCAACCCTCAGCCGTCAACCCGCAACCCCGGCGACTCGGCCAGCGTCTCGCCGATCAGCACCTCGGTGCCGAGCTCGGCGACCGCCGCGTCGCGCTGGCGGGCCGACTCGTACAGCGCCACGCAGGCGCCGCCGCTGCCGCACAGCCGCACCAGGAACGCGTCGGTCGCCCGCAGGCGGTCGAGCCAGTGGCCGATGGCCGGGAGCCGGGCCGCCACCGCCGACTCGAAGTCGTTGTGCGACTGGCGCCGCACGGCCGGCCACGACCCCAGCGCCACGGCCGGCGTGACGGCGGCGAACTCGCCGGTGTCCTCCGGGCCGCGGTCCTTGTCGATCCAGGCGTAGGCGTCGGCCGTCCGGACCGGCGCCGCCGGCGGGACGATGAGCAGGGGCAGGGTCGGCAGGGCCGGCAGGGCCAGCAGCCGCTCGCCGCGGCCCCAGCCCAGGGCCAGCGACGCCCCGGTCAGGAAGAACGGCACGTCGCTCCCGAGGTCGATGCCGATGGTCATGAGGTCCTCGGCGCTGAGCGGCGTCTCGTACAGCTCGTTGAGCGCCTGGAGCGTCGCGGCCGCGTCCGACGAGCCGCCGCCGAGGCCCGAACCCCAGGGGATGCGCTTGGTCAGCGTGATGGCGGCGCCGCCGCCGGCGCCGGCGGCCTTGAGGAACCGCTCCGCCGCCCGCACCACGAGATTGTCCTTCGCGGGTCCGAGCCCGGGCGGCGCGCCCGCGAGCGACACGCCGGCCTCGGCGCGCTCGACGACGATCTCGTCGCACAGGTCCACCAGCTGGAACAGCGACTCGATCCCGTGGAAGCCGCGGGTGTCGCGGCCGAAGACCCGCAGCCACAGGTTGATCTTGGCCGGCGCCGACGCGATGACCCGCATGTCAGGCCTTCGCCGGCGCCGGGGCGGCCCGCAGGTCGCCCATCGACAGGCCCGCCTTCACCAGCGCCCAGACGCCGAGCACCGTGATGGGGATGTACCAGGCCATGTGCAGGGCCAGGGCGAAGCCCAGGGCGGTGTCCTTGTTCACGCCGTAGATGGCGAGGGCGGCGATGCAGGCCGCCTCGAAGATGCCGGCATAGCCGGGCGAGGAGGGGATGGCCACGCCCAGGACCACGATGCCCTGGAGCACCAGCGTGCTGGTGAGCGGCAGGTCGCCGAGGTGGAAGGCATGGAAGGCGAGCCCGTACGAGACCGCATTGAGGCCCCAGACCACGAACGACCAGGCCGCCACCCGCGCGAAATCGCGCGGCGAGCGCAGGACCGACAGGCCGCTGAACAGATTGCGCGCCACGCCGGCCGACCAGGCGGCGGCCCGGGCCGGCAGCAGGGCGTGCGCCAGCCGGTCCGCGAGCGCGATGGCGCGCTGGGGGTAGTGGGCGATGACGCCCAGCACCGCGAGCAGGCCGAGGAAGATGCCGCCCATGAGCGTCGCGACCGACGTCAGGCGCTGGCCGGCCATCGTGACGTCGGCCGGGAAGTCGGGCGCCGCCAGGCCGATGGCGAGCAGCAGCACCACGACGACGCCGTCGAAGACGCGCTCGACCGCGATGGTGCTGAGCGAGGTGGACACCGGCAGCTTCACGAGCGTGGCGGCCGCGTAGGCACGGGCGACCTCGCCGGCGCGCGCCGGCAGGACGTTGTTGGCCATGAAGCCGATGGCGGTGGCGAGCCAGACCGGCATGAACGCCGTCCGCTGGCCGGTGCCGGCCTCGAGCAGGATGCGCCAGCGCACGGCGCGGGCCGGGAACGTCAGCGTGACGAGGATGACCGACGCGAGGAACAGGACCGGGTCGGCGCTCCGGATCTGCGTCAGGACCACCTCGGGGTGGACGTCCTTGAGCGCCCACCAGAGGAAGACGCCGGAGACGACGATGCCGAGGAGGACCTGCCAGAGGCGGCCGCGGCGCCCGGGCGCCGCGGCGGTGTCAGCGGCCGGTGCCGAGTTCGACGAGATCGAACACCTCGCGGATCAGCGCGTTCAGACGCGCGCCGTCGCCGCCCGCGCCGGCGGCCGCGACCAGTTCGGGCTTGAGGGCCATGGCGCGCCGGAGCGCGGCGTCACCCCGGTAGAGCAGGGACTCGATGGGCACCACGTCGGCGTCGGGCGCCAGCGCTTCGACCGGCACGACCGGCGGCGGCGCCGGGGCCCG
>CAZJZC010000138.1:0-6590 GCA_964550365.1 uncultured Gemmatimonadales bacterium
GCGGTGCTCGGGCGCCGGCGCCGTCATGTGATAGGCGTCGGCGGTCATGCCGTAGCCCGCCACCTCGCAGATGATCCGCGCCCCCCGGCGCTGGGCGCTCTCGAGCGCCTCGAGGACCACGGTGCCGGCGCCTTCGCCCATCACGAAGCCGTCGCGGTCCTTGTCGAACGGCCGTGAGGCCGCCGCCGGATCGTCGTTGCGGGTGCTGAGCGCCTTCATGTTGCCGAAGCCCGCCATGGCCAGCGGCGTGATGGCCGCCTCCGCGCCGCCGGCGATCATGATGTCGGCGTCACCGTCGGCGATGATCCGGTAGCTCTCGCCGATCGCGTGGGCGCTCGAGGCGCAGGCCGAGACCGGGCAGTAGTTGGGACCCTGCGCGCCCCAGCGCATGGAGACCAGGCCGGCCGCCATGTTCGGGATGAACATCGGGACGAAGAACGGGCTGACCCGGTTGGGGCCCTTGGTGATGAACAGGGAGCACTGTTCCTCGAACGTGGCGATGCCGCCGATGCCGCTGCCGATGATGACGCCGGCCCGCGTCGGGTCCGGGAAGCCGGACGCCAGGCCCGCGGCGTCCAGCGCCTGGGCGGTGGCGGCCATGGCGTACTGGCAGAACAGGTCCATCCGCTTGGCTTCCTTGCGGTCCATCCAGGCCAGCGGGTCGAACCCCTTCACCTCGCAGGCGAACTGGGCGTCGAGCTTCGACGGGTCGAAACGCTGAATGCGCGCCGCACCGGAGGTCCCGGCGACCAGCGCGCTCCAGCTGTCCTCGACCCCGCTGCCGACCGGCGTCACCAGGCCGAGGCCGGTGACGACCACCCTGCGCTTCACTACTTGCTGCCCATCCGCGCATGCAGGTAGGTGAGCGCATCACCGACGGTGCGGAGCTTCTCCGCCTCTTCGTCGGGGATGTCGAGGTCGAACTCCTTCTCGAAGGCCATGACCAGCTCGACCGTGTCGAGCGAGTCGGCGCCGAGGTCCTCCATGAAGCTGGCCTCGGCGGTCAGCTTCTCCTTCTCGACCCCGAGCTCCTCGGCGATGATGTCCTTGACCTTCGCTTCGAGACCCGCCATGTCCGCCATCGATCGTCCCTCGTGAGGGTGGTTACTGCATCACCATGCCGCCGTCGACGACGACGACCTGGCCCGTAATGTACGATGCCGCATCGGATGCGAGGAAGAGCACGGCCGCCGCGACGTCCTGGGGGCTTCCCAGCCGTTCCATCGGGATCTGCTTCGCCAGGGCCGCGCGCTGCTCGGCCGTCAGCGCCCCGGTCATGTCGGTCTCGATGAACCCCGGGGCCACGGCGTTCACGGTGATGTTGCGGCTGGCCAGCTCCCGGGCGATGGACCGCGTCAGCCCCAGCAGGCCGGCCTTGGACGCGGCATAGTTGGCCTGCCCCTTGTTGCCGATGATCCCCACCACGCTCGAGATGTTGATGATCCGCCCCCAGCGCCGCTTCATCATGCCGCGCGAGGCGGCCCGGATGGTGCGGAAGGCGCCCTTGAGGTTGGCCTCGAGGACCACGTCCCAGTCGGCATCGCTCAGGCGCAGGAACACGTTGTCCTTGGTGACGCCGGCGTTGTTGACCAGGATGTCGATGGCCCCCAGGTCCGCCTCGACGGCCGCGACGGCCGCCGCCACGGCGGCCTCGCTGGCCACGTCGCAGGCGTAGCCGCGCGCGCCGCGGCCGATCTCGCCGGCCGCGCTCTCGGCCCGCGCCTGGTCGCGGCCGATGACCGCCACCCTGGCCCCGGCGCCGGCCAGCGCGTCCGCCACGGCGCGGCCGATGCCGCGGGTCCCGCCGGTGACGAAGGCGACCTTGCCCTCGAGCGCCGCGCTCACGCCGCCTCCAGGAACGTACCCAGGTCCGCGGCGGTGCCGAGGCTGACATACGCGGCGCCGGGCACGATGCGCCGGGCCAGGCCGGTCAAGACGGTGCCCGGCCCGACCTCGACGAAGGTCGGCGTACCGCCGGCCAGCTCGGCGAGACGCCGCGTGCACTCGACCCAGCGCACCGGGCTCACCAGCTGGGCCGAGAGCTGCCGCCGGGCCTCGGCGGCGTCCCGCACCGGCTCGGCCGTGGCGTTGGCGACCACCGGGAAGGCCGGCGCCGACATGCTCGCCGCCCCGAGCGCCGCCTCGAGGCCCCCCTGCGCCGGCGCCATGAGCGGCGAGTGGAAGGCGCCGCTGACCTTGAGCGGCAGGACCCGCCTGGCGCCGGCCGCCTTGAGGAGTTCGCCGGCCCTCGCCACGGCCTCGGGCTCGCCCGAGATGACCGTCTGGCCGGGATCGTTGATGTTGGCCGCCACGACCGTCCCGCCGCCGGCGCTGGCCTCGCGGCACGCCGCGACCACCTTGTCGGTGTCGAGGCCCATCACGGCGGCCATGGTCCCCGGCCGCGCCGTGCCCGCCTCGTGCATCAGCTCGCCCCGGCGCCGCACCAGCCGGGCGCCATCGGCGGCGCTCAGCGCGCCGGCGGCGACCCAGGCGCTGTACTCGCCCAGGGAGTGGCCCGCGGCGGCCGCCACGCGGCCCGCGAGCGACGCGCCCGCGACGGCCCAGACGGCTGCCGAGTGTGCCAGGATGGCCGGCTGGGCGTGATCGGTGCGGGTCAGCAGGTCCTCGGGCCCGTCCCACATGACGGTCGAGAGCCGCATGCCGAGGGCGTCGTCCACCGCCTCGAACACCTCGCGCGCCGCCGGGAAGGCCGCAGCCAGGTCCTTGCCCATGCCCACCTTCTGCGATCCCTGGCCCGGACAGACCACCGCGACGTTCACCACTTCAGCACCATCGCGCCCCAGGTGAAGCCGGCGCCGAAGGTCACCAGCAGGACGGTCATGCCGGGCTTCAGCCGCCCCGCGGCGCGCGCCTCGTCCAGCGCCAGTGGGATCGACGCCGAGCTGGTGTTGCCGTAGCGGTCGACGTTCACGCAGACGCGGTCCATGGGGATGCCGGCGTGGTTCGCCGTGGCCTCGATGATGCGCAGGTTGGCCTGGTGCGGCACCAGCAGGTCCACCTGATCGCCGCTGATGCCGGCGCGCTCGAGCGCCTTCGCCGCGGCGTCGGACATGGAGCGCACCGCGTTCTTGAACACCTCGCGCCCGGCCATCTTGAGATAGTACGACCGGTCCGCCAGCATCTCGGGGCTCGGCGGGTGCACCGTGCCGCCGCCGGGCCGCCACAGCAGCTCGGCCAGCGTGCCGTCGCTCTTGAGGTAGCTCGAGACGATGCCGCTGGACCCGTCGCCGGACCGCAGGACGGCGGCGCCGGCCGCATCGCCGAACAGCACGGCGGTGGAGCGGTCGGTCCAGTCCATGATGCTGGTCAGCTTCTCGGCGCCGATCACGAGCACCGTCTCGGCGCTGCCCGCGGCGATCAGCCCCTCGCCCACCACGAGGCCGTAGACCCAGCCGGAGCACGCGGCGGCGACATCGAAGGCCTGGGCCTTGCCGGCGCCGATCAGCGCCTGGACATCGCAGGCCACCGAGGGCAGGAGGCGGTCGGGCGTCGCCGTGGCGAGGATGATCGAGTCCACCTCGTCGCTCGCCAGGCCCGCCTCGGCGAGCGCCCGGCGGCTGGCCTCGGCGGCCATGAGCGCCGTGGTCTCGTCGGCGCGCGCCACGTGGCGCTCGCTGATGCCCGTGCGCTCGCGGATCCAGGTGTCCGACGTGTCGAGCAGCTTCTCGAAGTCGGCGTTGGTCAGCACCCGCTCGGGGGTGTACGTGCCGAGGCCCGCGAACCGGACGCGCGGCGTGCGCTTCACGAGGCCGCTTCCGCGCCCGCGAACTGGCTGGCCATGTGCTGGACGAGTTTGTGCCGCGCGGCCTCGACCGCGACCTTCACGGCGCTGGCGATGGCCTCGGCGGAACTGCGGCCATGGCAGATGATGCACACGCCCTGCACGCCGAGCAGGGGGGCGCCGCCGAAGCGCGCGTAGTCGAGGAACTGCCAGATGGGACGGAACTGCTCGCCGCGCGCCATCTCGCGGCCCACGTGACGCTCGCACAGCTGGTGGAAGAGGCGGTTCACCGATTCGTAGAACTTGAGCAGCACGTTCCCGACGAAGCCGTCGCAGATGACCACGTCGAAGTGGCCCTGGTCGGTGTGGCCCACCACCAGGTCGCGGCCCTCGACGTTGCCGACGAAGCGCAGGTCGCTCGCCTGCAGGAGCCGGTGGGCCTCCTTGGCGGCCGCGTTCCCCTTCTCCGGCTCCTCGCCGATGTTGAGCAGGCCGACGGCCGGGTCGGGCCGGCCGAGGACGTCGCGCACGTAGTGCACGCCGAGTCGCGCGAACCCCACCAGCTCCTGCGCCGAGCAGTCGACGTTGGCGCCGCCGTCGAGCACCAGGATCGAGTTGTCGAGCGTGGGGAACGGCGTGCCGATGGCCGGGCGTTCGAAGCCCGGGTACAGCTTGAGGATCAGCGTGGCGCCCGCCATCACCGCGCCGGTGTTGCCGGCCGAGATGAAGGCGTCCGACTCGCCGGCCTTCTGCAGGCCGAGGCCGACCGTGATCGAGCTCTTGCGCTTGCCCCTGATGGCCTCGACGGGCTTCTCGCCCATCCCGACGACCTCGGGCGCCTCGATGATCTCGATCCGCGCGCGCGGCACGCCCTGCTTCGCCAGCTCGGCCTCGATGACGGCCGTCGGCCCCACCAGCTGGACCGTCACGTCGCTGCCCAGGGAGGCCAGCGCCTGCGCCGCGCCCGTAACCGGGACGGCCGGGGCCAGATCGCCCCCCATGGCGTCCAGCGCGACGCGGATCATCCTACTCGTCCTTGATCGCGAGCACCTTGCGGCCGGCGTAATACCCGCAGTTCGGGCAGGCCACGTGCGGTCGGCGCTGTTCCCCGCACTTGGGGCACGGGTTCAGGGTCGGCGCCTCCGCCTTGAAATGCGTGCGGCGCTTGCGCTTGCGGGCCTTGGAGACGCGTCGCTTCGGTACGGCCATGGTTCTAGTCCTTCTTGGGTTTCGGCTCGGCCAGCCGGCGCAGGGCGCCCCACCGCGGGTCCGCCTCCGTCGCACAGCCGCACGGGCCGTCGTTCAGGTTGGCCCCGCACCGGGCACACAGGCCCTTGCAGTCGGGGCGGCATTCCACGAAGCGCGGCTGGGCAAGGAGATACTCCTCGCTCAGCGCCTCCGTGAGATCCAGCACCTGCGTGCGCGGCGGGACCGTGTAGCAGCCCTCGCCCTCGGTCGCCTCGTCGTCCGACGAGAAGATGAGCTGGAGGTCCTGCGCCACCGGCAGCTCGATGTCCGCCAGGCACCGGCGGCACTGCCCCCTGGCCCGCGTCTCGAAGCGCGCACGCCAATAGTACTTGCCCTCGCCCGCGCCGCTGAACCGGCCGTGCACCCGCAGCGGCTCGATCAGCGGCCACTCGGCGCCCTTGAGCACGGGGTCGGTGGGCGGCACCTCGCCGCTCGTTTCCACGGCGCCGGCGCGCACCTCCGAAAGGGGGACGCGGAGCATAGCCGAGAAAGCTAACTCGTTGTGGGACTTGACGGAAGGGAGCCCGCCTGAGGTTCTGTCGAGGCGCGCGGGCCTCGCGTGAAGCCCGCCGCGGACCGCCGGTTCAGCCGGCCAGTTCGGCCTCCGTGAAGAAGAACCCCACCTCCCGGCGGGCGTTCTCGTCGGAGTCCGAGGCGTGGATGGCGTTCCGCTCCTTGGACTCGGCGAACAGGGCCCGCACCGTGCCGGCGGCGGCCTCCCTGGGGTCGGTCGCGCCGATGGCGTCCCGGAGCTTCTGGACCGGCTCGGCGGCCTCGAGCGCCATGGGGATGCAGGGGCCGGACGTCATGAAGGTGACCAGGGAGCGGTAGAAGGGACGCTCCCGGTGGACGGCATAGAAGGCCTCGGCCTGGGCCGTCGTGAGCCGGGTCAGGCGCATGGCCCGGACCGTGAAGCCCTGGCCCTCGAGGTGGGCCAGCACCTTGCCGGCCTTCCCCGAGGCGACGGCATCGGGCTTGATGATCGCGAGTGTCAGCATCGGGTCGTCTCGTCCCTCGGTTGGATTGATGGACTCAGGTGCCCAGCAGTTTACGCACGATGTCGCCGCGGGTCAGGAACCCGACCAGCGCGCCTTCGCGGGTCACGGGGAAGGTGTCGATGTCCTTCGCCACCATCAGCACCGCCACGTCCGCCACGGTCTGGTCCTCGGCGAGGCACAGGACGCTGCGGTCCATCACGTCCTTGACCGGCACCGCGCCGGGGTCCTCGGCGGCGCGGGCCTGTGGCCCGCTGGTGCGCCGCCGCCGGGCGGCACGGGCCTGCCCGGTGCTCAGCTCCTGCACGGTGGCCGGCAGGAGGAAGCGCATCAGGTGGTCGTGCGTCAGCAGGCCCAGCACCACGCCGCCGGCTCCCGTCACCGGCACCGCCGCGAGGCCGAGGCGCAGCATCGTCTGCGCCGCCTGGCCCAGCGGGGTGTCGGCCGGCACGGCAGGCACCGCGGTGTTCATCACGTCGCGGACCATCACGTTGGCGGGCACCGGCGCGTCGGTCAGGCCCGGTGTCGCCAGCAGCTCGGCCGGCGAGGCGGCCGCGAGCACCCGGGCCATGACGTCGTCGTCGTCGAAGGCGGCCGCCACGGCG
>CAZJZC010000139.1:0-6477 GCA_964550365.1 uncultured Gemmatimonadales bacterium
GGACCTTGATGGCGACCTCGCGCTCGAGCTGCTTGTCGCGCGCCTTGTACACCACCGCCATGCCGCCGCGTCCCAGCTCCTTCTCGAGATCGTACTCCTCCTTCAGCGCCTCACGGACCAGCTCGGTCTCCGACTCCTGGGGCGGCTGGGCCGCGATCGGCGTCGTGGCCCCGCCCTGCCCGGCGCCGGTGAGGGCCGAGAGGTCGTTGCCGCACTTCGAGCAGTAGCGGACCGACGTATCTGATTCGTTGCCGCAGCGCGGACAGAACATGCTCGCTCGTGCTCACTGGTTCGGGCGCAATACGGGAGTTAACGGGTGAATCAGGCTGAACTTAGGCCGCGGCGAAGGAAGGTGTCAAGTTGCCGGGCCCGCGGTGATCTCGAACGGCGAACTGCGGACCACCTGGCGGCCGCTGACCGGATCGGTCAGTTCGAGCTCCAGCTGGTAGCGGCCGGCGCCGAGGCCGCGCAGGTCCAGGCCCTGCCGGACGCGGGTCAGGCCGGCGGCGTCGGTGGTCGTGACGTAGGACAGGTCGGCCCCGCCGGCGCCGCCGAAGACGCGCCGCAGGAGCGAGCGCCCGCCGCGCCGCGTGATGCGCACCCGGGTGCCCACCTCGGCGCCCTGCGGCAGGCCGTACAGCTCGTAGAACAGCTCCATCCGGCCGTCCTCGGGGAAGCGCATCAGCGGGTTCAGGGCCACCGGGCCCTCGGGCCGCCGCCAGACCAGGCCGCTGCCCTCGCGGCCGAGCACGACGTCGCTGGCCGCGAAGCCGGCCGAGAGCCGCGGCACCTCGAGCGGGCGGCCGCTGACGGTCGCGCCGGTGCCGGCGTGCGGCTCCTCCACCACGAACGTGTAGCGCAGGGCGCCCGGCGGCACCGACAGGACCACCTGCTCCGTCAGGAAGGCGCCCGCGCCGAACCGCTCGCGCGCCCGGAACACCCGCACCGTGTCGAGCGCGGCCACCAGCCGCCGCGTGCTGTCGTACACCAGCATCCGCAGGCCGACCATGTAGGCCAGCAGGCCCTCGCCCTCGACCGGGTGCATGCGCGCGGCCGGCACGGCGAACACCAGGTGGAGCTCGGGCCGGCCGTCGGCGCCGCGCACCGTGAAGTAGCTGACGACGGGCGCCAGGTCGTCCGCGAACCGCAGGGCGTACGAATCGCTGCCGACCGCCTGTCGGGCGCCGCGCATCGTCGCCTGGCGCTCGGCCGCCCAGGCCTGCGGCGTGTGCCCGCCCGGCCGCCCCAGCCGCTCGTAGATGCCGCCGATGACCTGGCGCGACTGCAGGCAGGCGCCCAGCGCGCTGCCCGGCACGTCGGCGGCGCTGCCCTCGGCCCGGAGCCGCGCGACGTCGGCCGCCGCCCCGCCGCCGCGGCCCGACACCGTCGTGGCCTGGTTGGCGCCGAACCCCTGGGTCTCGGGCGCCGCGTTCCAGCGCGGGGTGCAGATCCTCAGGAGGCTCTCGACCAGCCGGAAGTCCTGCACGTCGTTGATGGCCGCGAAATGGACCACCAGGTCCTCGTCCGGCGGGTCGCGGCGGTAGGCCCAGGTCTCGTTCAGCTCGATCCCGGGGGCCGCGTGGCGCGCCCGCCGGCTCGGCTCGCCGTGGCGCAGGTAGATCACGCCGCGATCATCGAATTCGCTCTGCGAGGTGTCGCGGAAGACGAAGGCGGCGTCGTTGCCGCGGTGGCGCGAGACCAGCGCGTAACTGGTCACCGCGTGCTGGTAGCGGCGGAACTGCTCGGCGATGCGCTCACCCGGCCGCCGCCCGTCGGCCACCTCGCGGCCCTGCCAGAAGCGCCGCAGCCACGCGCCCGCCGAGTCGGGCCGCTGGGCATCGTACTCGGCCAGCTCGTCGTCGGCCGCGATCCACCGCAGGTCCCTACGCGCCTCCGCCAGCGCGGCGGCCGAGAACGGCGAGCGCGTGGCCGCCAGGTAGAGCACCCGCACCGAATCCACCCGGCCCAGCTGCGCCTGGGTACGGGCCACCTCGATGAGACCCACGACGCTGTCGCCGCCGAGGGCCAGGTACGCCCGCAGGGCCGCGAGCGAGGTGTCGTGCGCTCCGAGCCGGCGCTCCAGCCGCCCGCGCCACAGCTGCACCGTGGGGTCGCGTCCGGCCGCGGTCAGCGCCGCCTCGCGCAGGGCGCCCCGCGCGATCTCGAGCCGCGGACCGATGCGCTGGCGCATGGCGGTGGTGGCCAGGTCCACGATGGCCGAACTGAACGACGGGTCGGCCTCGACCGCCCGCGCGAAACTGCGGACCGCCTGGGAGAGGAAGTCCTGCCCGATCGCCTGCCGGATGTTCTCGAGCACGATGAGCGCCGCCTCGCCCGTGGCCAGCTCGGCCAGGCCCAGGTGGTACCAGGCGTACGGCCAGCCGGGCCGCAGGTCGGCGGCCCACTGGAATTCGCTGGCCGCATCCTGGTAGCGCCGCCGGTTGCCCGTCAGCTCGCCGAGCCGGTAGCTCAGCCAGCCGAGCTCCATGTGGATGAAGGGATCGTCGCGCTCGACGCGCGCCACCGCGATGCGCTGGCGCTCGCGCGCCACGAGCACCGCCGAATCGCCGACCGACCGCAGGTCGGCGCGGATGCTGTCGAGCCGCGCCCGCTCGGCCGGCAGCTGCGCGACACCGGCCGCCGTGGTGGCGGGCGCGAGGGCGGCGAGCAGCAGCAGGACACGCAGGGGCATGATCGGCATTCTACCTGAGGCTACCCCGGCCGTTGAGGAGGGGTTTCACTCTGTAATCGGGCCGTCATCCGCGAGCGGGCTCAGAAGCCGGCGCCGACGGCGACCCAGGCCGCCGGTCCGCTCAGGTACGTGAGCCGCACGGCCAGGCCACCGCGCACCACCACCGGCAGATCGTACCCGAGGGCCACGATCGAACTCAGTTCGGCGCCCGCCGAGGCGATGCCCCGTGAACAGAGCCCGGTGCTCCCGGCCCCGCAATAGGCGGACGAGAACGCGGCGCCGGCGTCGGCGAACACCGACGCCCAGACGCGGTCGAGCCCGACGGGCATGAGGCCGAGATTGCGGCCCACCAGCGCCAGCGGCACGCGCTGTTCCACGCTGAGGGACAGGGCGCGGCGGCCCTGGATGAAGGCGCCGCCGTACCCGCGCACCGGGAAGGTCCGCGCCGTGCCGCCCACGCTCACCCCCGGGAGGATCGCCACGCCGCTCCCGCTCTCGCCGCCCACACCGAACTCGACGAGGTCGCCGCCGAACGTGGCGCCGGCCGCGGCGCGCGCCGCGAGCACCGGACGCGCGAACAGCGCGCCGCGGCCCAGCGATCGCCAGGCCAGGACGCGGAGGCTGGCGTCACCCGCGGTGAGCGCCGTCCCCAGCCGCCGCCGCACCCGCAGGCTCGCCGCCACCCGCGCGCCGTCCTGCGGGCCGATGGCCAGCGCCGGCGTGAGTGCGCTGGTCCAGGTGCCGCTCAGCACGCCGCCGGCGCGGCGCCGGCCGGCGTCGTCGTCGTACACGGCGCCCAGGCGGACCGCCGCCACCGTCCGCCAGCGCCGCCGCACCAGGGAAAGGCCGGCGCCGACCGACTCGTCGCGGTCGCAGCAGGCCGTCGGCCGGGCCGCCGACGGTCCGGGGTAGACGGACTCGTCGCGGACCCAGGCGGCATCGAGCAGGCTCGAGCCGGGGCCCGCCATGGTCCAGCCGAAGGCGCCCTGCCAGCGCCCGGCGAAGTCGCCCACGCCCGCCTGGAGCCGCGCCGTCCAGGCATACCGCTCGACCGGGTCGGCGCTCGAGCTGAGCGCGCCGAGCCAGGCGCCGCCGGGGCCGGTGGTGATCAGCGGCACCCAGTACTGCGGCAGCAGCGCGGGGAACGGCGAGTAGCCGCGCGCGCGCAGTGACTCGGCGGGCACGGCATGGAGCGGCGCCGGGGCCGGCGCGTCGGCCGGCGCGTCGGCCGGCGTCGCGACGGCGGCACCGGGCCGGAGCGGGCGGGCGACGAGCCGCCAGCCATCGGCCGCGTACGCCAGGTAGACGAGCGTGTCGCCGGCGGGCGCCGCCCCGTAGGCCGCGAACGGCTCGGCCGTGAGCAGACGCATGCCGGCAGGGAGGCAGCCCCGCGCCGTAGCGCCGGCGCACGCGTCGCTGCTCCGCGCTCCGCCGGTATCGGCGCCGCTCAGTGGCGCGACCACCAGCTGCGACAGTCCGTCCACCTCGCGGGCCCACACCAGCGCACTGCCGTCGGGCAGGAAGGCCGGCGCCAGGTCGAACGCGGCATCGTCCGTCACCCGCCGCACGAGCCGTCCGTCGCGATCGAGCAGGACGACGTCGTGGCGCCCATCGCGCACCATCACCGCGGCCACCGTGCGGCCGTCCGGCGCGACGCGCGGATCGGCCCAGTCCACGCCGTCCGCGGCCGGCACCAGCGTCCGCCATGCCACGCCGTCTGCCGCCAGCGTCGCTTCGGCCAGCTCGGTGCCGCCCGGCACGGCACGCACCGCGACGATCCGCCCGTCCGGCGCGGCGTCGAAGGTCAGCACCCTGGCGCCGCTGGTGAGCCGCTGTTCCCTGCCGTCGGGACCGATGCGCCACAGGTCGCCGCGCAGGGTGGTGCGGTCCTGGTACTCGAGCTGGCTCACCACCATGGCATCGGAGCCGAGCCACGCCACGGCGGTGACCGCGTTGAGCCGCGCCACCTCGCGCCGCGCGCCGCCGGTCCGGTCCATCACCACGAGCCGCGACGCGTCGGTGCCGTCGTTCCAGGCGAGAAGGGCCTGCCGGCCGTCGGCCGAGAGCCGCGGCGGCACGGCGAGCCGCAGGCCGCGCGCCATCACGGCGGACGTATCGGTCGGCCCGTCGGCGCGGGCCACGCCGCTCTGCCAGTCGCGCCAGAGCGCGCCGGCGCCCTCCCCGGCCGCGGTGCGCGCGGCGCCCGAGAGCTGGACCCACGGCACCAGCAAACCGGCCGACGCGGTGGCGAAGCGCGCCACGGCGTCCTCGCCCGCGCGCCCGGCCAGGTAGCCGAACCAGGACGACCCGAGCGCGTAGGGGCGCACGCCGGCCGGCCAGATCGGCGAGCTGATGCTCGCCTCGCTCAGCGACACGCGGTCGGCCCGCACCGCCGCCTCGTGGAAGCCGGACCCGAGCCGCCCGCCGTCGGTGAGCCGCGACTCGTAGTACGTCGCCAGCCCCTCGCGCATCCATGGCGGCGTGTACTGGTTGGGGAACAGGAACGGCGCCCGGCCGAACACCCGGCGGCCCAGGCCCCACCAGCCCCGCGCCAGGTCGAGATGGAAGATGTGCGCCAGCTCGTGGGTGATGACCAGCCGCAGCCAGCGGTCGTAGCGCTCCAGCTGGAGGTCGCCGGCCGGCGGCAGGGCGTAGACGACGATGCCCGGCACGGGGTAGGTCGAGGCGTAGCCGTTGGCGGCGTCGGCGTTGTCGGCCACGACCAGGTCCACGCGGCGCCGCGGCGCCGGCAGGCGGGACGCCAGCGCCGTCCAGGCCGCCTCGGCTTCGGCGGCCGCGCGCCGGCCCAGCGCCAGCTGGTCGGCCGCGACGTGGACGCGGAAATGCTGCGTGTCGAGGGTGCGCCAGCGCTGGTGCGGGTCCACCTGGGCGGCCGCGCCGCCGGCCGCGCTCAGGGCCAGCAGGGCCCCCAGGGCGGCGCGGCCGCCCGTCGTCACCGGGCGGCCAGCTCGCGCAGGTACTGCTCGATGCCCCGCATCACCGCCACGGCGTACCGGCGCTGGAACGCGGCGGTGCGCAGGGCGTTCTCCTGCGCGGGGATCATGAGGAAGGCCCCCTCGGTCAGCACGCCCGGCATCCACGGGTTCCTGACCAGCGCCAGATCGCCGCGGCCGGCCCCCAGGTCGCGCAGGCCCATCTGGGCCAGCATGGCCCGCTGGACCAGCATGGCCAGCCGTGCCGAACGCGGGTGGAAGTAGTAGGTGCTGGTGCCGTTGTTGACCCAGGGGTTCACGCCGTCGGGGAAAGCGTTGTTGTGGATCGAGACGATGAGCTCGGCGTCCTCGCGCTCGGCCAGGTTGAGCCGCGGGTACAGCTCCACGGCCGCGCTGTCGGCGCGCGGCATGATCACCCGGGCGCCGGCGGCCTCGAGCAGGCGCCGCAGCTCGAGCGACACGCCGAGATTGGCGTCACCCTCGTAGTAGCCGGTCGGACCCGTGGCGCCTCCGGGCGGGTGGCCGGCGTCCACCGCGATGGTGCGCCCCCGCAGTGGCCGCTGGCGGTCGATGACCGGCGGCCGGCGGATCTCGAGGATCAGGCTGGTCCCCTCCCACCGCGTGCGCCAGCCGAAGACCGGGCGCGACAGCTCGAACGTCACGGTGCCTTCGTCGGCCATCGGCTGGGCCCATGTCACCCGCGGGACCAGCGGGTCGGTCCCGCCGTATTGCACCCAGTTGAGGTCCATCGTCGTCGAGTAGAACCGCACGGTGATGCTGCGCTCGTCCTCGTCGACCCGGACCGGCACGCGCTGGCTCATGGCGAACCGC
>CAZJZC010000140.1:0-6456 GCA_964550365.1 uncultured Gemmatimonadales bacterium
GCGTGCACCGGCTGGTGCGCATCTCGCCGTTCGACTCGCAGGCGCGGCGGCACACCTCGTTCGCGTCGGTCTTCGTGTACCCGCTGGTGGACGACACCATCGAGGTCGACCTGCGCGAGGAGGACATCCGCATGGACGTGTTCCGCGCCTCGGGGGCCGGCGGCCAGCACGTCAACAAGACGTCCTCGGCGGTGCGGCTGACGCACGAGCCGTCGGGCATCGTGGTCTCGTGCCAGCAGGAGCGCTCGCAGCACAAGAACAAGGCGACCGCCATGAAGATGCTGCGGGCGGCGCTGTACCAGCGCGCCCTGGACGAGCGCAACCGCAAGCGGGCCGAGCTGGAGGCGACCAAGGCGGAGAACACCTTCGGCAGCCAGATCCGCTCGTACGTGTTCCAGCCGTACACCATGGTGAACGACCACCGCACCGAGCTCAAGGTCGGCGACGTGCAGGCGGTGATGGACGGGGAGATCGACCCGTTCATCGAGGCGTACCTCAAGCAGCATCCGGCCGCGGCGGCGGGGAGCGGGCGCCGGTGAGCGGGACGGTGGAGCGGTCGTTCGTCGAGCAGGCCCGGCGCGAGAAGCTCGAGGCCCTGCGGGCGCGGGGCGTCGAGCCGTTCGCCTACCGCTTCGAGCGGAGCCACACGGCGGCCGAGGCGCTGGCCGCCTGGCGCGAGGGCGCCGACGGCCCCGTGGTGCGGCTGGCCGGCCGGCTGGTCGCCCTGCGCGACCACGGCAAGAGCTTCTTCGCGCACCTCGCCGACGGCTCGGGCCGCATCCAGCTGTATCTCAAGAAGGACGTGGTCGGCGACGATGCCTTCGAGCTGGTGCGCCTGCTGGACCTGGGCGACTTCGTGGGCGTGTCGGGGCCGCTGATGAAGACCCGCACCGGCGAGATCACGGTGCAGGTGTCCGCGGTGGAACTGCTGACCAAGGCCCTGCGCCCCCTGCCGCTGGGCAAGACGACCACCCGCGCCGACGGCACCGAGGAGCGCCACTCGGACTTCGCCGACCCCGAACTGCGCTATCGCCAGCGGTACGCCGACCTGGCGGTGCATCCGGACCGGCGCCGGGTCTTCGAGACGCGCGCCGTGATCGTGCGCGCGGTGCGGCGGGTGCTCGACGAGCGCGGCTACCTCGAGGTGGAGACGCCGATCCTCCAGCCGCTCTACGGCGGGGCGTCGGCCCGGCCGTTCGTGACGCACTACAACGCGCTCGACAGCGCCTTCTACCTGCGGATCGCCGACGAGCTGTACCTCAAGCGCTGCATCGTGGGCGGGCTGGAACGGGTCTACGAGATCGGCAAGGACTTCCGCAACGAGGGCATGGACCGCTCGCACAACCCCGAGTTCACCATGCTCGAGTGCTATCAGTCGTACGCCGACTACGCCGACATGATGACGCTGACCGAGGAGCTGGTGCGCGCGGCGGTCCGGGACGCCACCGGCGGCACCACGATCCCGGGCCGCGGCGGCCCCATCGACCTCGGCCCGCCGTTCCGGCGCGCGGGCTACGTGGACCTGGTCAGGGAGGCGGCCGGGGTCGACCTGCTGGCGGTCTCCGACGCCGACCTCGCGGCCGCCGTCCGGCGCCACGGCATGGAGCCCGACCTGGCGCTGGGCCGGCCCCGGCTGATCGACCAGCTGTTCGGCGCCACGGTGGAGCCCGCCGTCGTCCAGCCCACGTTCGTCTGCGACTTCCCGCTCGAGATCTCGCCCCTGGCCAAGGCCAAGCGCGGCGAGCCGCGGCTGGCGGAGCGCTTCGAGCTGTTCATCGACGGCGGCGAGCTGGCCAACGCCTTCAGCGAGCTGAACGACCCCGACGACCAGCGGCGGCGGCTCGAGGCGCAGACCGCCCAGCGGGCCCGGGGCGACGAGGAGGCCCAGCCGCTCGACGAGGACTACCTGCGGGCCCTGGAGTACGGCATGCCGCCCACCGGCGGCCTGGGGCTGGGCATCGACCGGCTGACGATGCTGATCACCGGCGAGCGGTCCATCCGCGACGTGCTGCTGTTCCCGGCGATGCGGCCCGAATGACGCGCATCGAGCTGTGGATCGCGGGACGCTACCTGCGCAGCCGGCGCGGGTCGCGGTTCGTCTCGCTGATCACCTTCATCGCCACGGCCGGCGTGGCGCTCGGCGTCTGCGCGCTCATCGTGGTGACCGGCGTGATGAGCGGCCTCCAGAAGGACCTGCGCGAGAAGATCCTGGTGGCCAACGCCCACGTGCGGGTGCTGACCTACGGCGAGGGCCTGCGGCTCGACGACTGGGAGCGGGTGCTGGCGGTGGTGCGGCGGCAGAAGGGCGTCCTGGCGGCCGCGCCGTTCGTGCTGTCGCAGGGCCTGGTCAGCGCCGGGCACGACTACGCCGAGGGCGTGGCCATCATCGGCGTGGACCCGGACACCGGCCGCATGGCCGTGACCGGCCTGGCGCGGTCCTTCACCTCCGGCGACCTCACGTTCGCCACCACCGTCGACACGGTCGACGGCGGGGTGGTGCTGGGCCGGCGCCTGGCCGAGCGGCTGAGCGCGTATCCCGGCGCGATCGTGACGCTCATCTCGCCGGCCGGCTCGTCGTTCAACCGGGCGCTCGGCATGGTGGTGCCGCGCTACTACCGCTACGAGGTGACCGGCCAGTTCGAGACCGGGATGTACGAGTACGACAACACCTACGTCGTCATGCCGCGGCCGGAGGCCCAGCGGTTCGCGGGTCTCGACACGGCGGTGAGCGGCATCGAGCTGAGGGTGGACGACCCGTGGCATGCCGACCGGCTGGCGCGGGCGCTCGAGGACACGCTGCTGTTCCCCTACCGGGCGCTCGACTGGCAGCAGCAGAACCGGTCGCTGTTCTCGGCCCTCAAGCTCGAGAAGCTGGCGATGGCCGTCATCCTCCTGCTGATCGTCCTGGTGGCCGCCTTCAACATCGTCAGCACCCTGACCATGGCCGTGAGCGACCGCACCAAGGAGATCGGCATCCTGCGCGCCATGGGCATGACCGCCGCCCAGATCCGCACCATCTTCGTGGCCCAGGGCATGGTGGTCGGCGTGGTGGGCACGCTGACGGGCCTGGCCGGCGGTCTCCTGGTCGGGGCGATGCTCGACCGCTGGCGGCTGATCCGGCTCGACGCCTCGATCTACTTCATCGATCACCTGCCGGTGGACCTCTCGGTCGCCGACGTGGTGGCGATCGTGCTGGCGAGCCTGGCGATCGCCATGGTGGCCACGCTCTACCCGTCGGCCCAGGCCGCGCGGCTCGAACCGGTGGAGGCGATCCGGCACGAATGACGCCGCTCGTGGTGGTGCAGAAACTGCGCAAGCGGTTCCGCTCCGGCGATGCCGGGTGGCTCGACGTGCTCCAGGGCGTGGACCTGACGCTGGCGCGCGGCGAGGTGGTGGCCGTGCTGGGCGCCAGCGGATCGGGCAAGAGCACCCTGCTGCACCTGCTGGGCGCGCTCGACGCGCCCACCAGCGGCGAGATCACGCTCGAGGGCGTGCGCTACAGCGACCTCGACGCGCGGCAGCTGGCCGACGTCCGCCGCCGGCAGGTCGGGTTCGTGTTCCAGTTCCACCACCTCCTGCGGGAGTTCAGCGCGCTGGAGAACGTGATGATGCCGCTCCGGATCGCCGGGTGGACCGACGCCAAGGCGCGCTCGCGGGCCGAGTGGATGCTGGCCGAGGTGGGGCTGGCGGGCCGCATGACCCACCGGCCCGCGGCGCTCTCGGGCGGCGAGCAGCAGCGCTGCGCGGTGGCCCGGGCGCTGGTGCACGAGCCGCGCCTGTTGCTGGCGGACGAGCCCACCGGGAACCTGGACCAGGCCAACGCCGACCTGGTGTCGGACCTGTTCTACCGGCTGGCGCGCGAGCTGGAGACGGCGGTGGTGCTGGTGACGCACAACCCGGCGCTGGCCCAGCGTGCCGACCGCACCTGCACCCTGGAGCGCGGGCGCCTGCTCCGGTCCCAGCGGACGGAGGCGCTGTCCTGATGCGGTGCGACAACTGCCAGGACCAGGAGGCCGTGATCCACCTGACGCAGATCGTGGACAACTCGGTCACGACCATGCACCTGTGCGAAGCCTGCGCCGCCGAGAAGGGCGTGGAGACCGGCAGTACGGCCTCCAAGTTCCCCCTGGGCGACTTCCTGGCGACGCTCGGCAAGAGCGGGACCGAGGCGTCGGAGGCCGGCGGTGACGTGCCGTGCGCCGCGTGCGGCGCCACGCTGAAGGACTTCCGCGCCTCGGGCCGGCTCGGCTGTGCCCGGTGCTACGAGAGCTTCGAGCCGCAGCTGCGGGACCTCCTGCGCCGGCTCCACGGCAGTGCCCGCCACATGGGGGAGATGTACCTCGGCCGCGTGGCCGCTGGGGCGGAGGGGCCGGAGGCGCCGGCGCCGGCGCCGCCCGGCGGCGAGCGGCTCGCCGCGCTGCGGGAGCAGCTGCGGCGGGCGGTGGACGCCGAGAACTTCGAGCTGGCCGCGCAACTGCGGGACCAGATCCGGGTACTGGAGTAATGGACCTCGACCTCATCCCCGACGGCGGCCTGCGCTGGCTCGAGGCCAGCGGCAAGCTGGCCAACGTGGTGCTGTCGACGCGGATCCGGCTGGCCCGGAACCTGGCCGGGGAGCCGTTCGCGGGGCGGGCGGGCGACGCCGACCGCCGGCGGGTCCTCGCGGCCGTGGAGCGGGCCTGGCCGTCGCTGGAGGCGGCCCAGGGGGGCACGCGGTTCCTGCTGGACGACCTGAGCGCCGAGGACCGCCAGGTGCTGCACGAGCGCCACCTGGTGAGCAAGGAACTGATGGCCTCGGCCGCCGAACGGCCCGGCCGCAGCGCCACGGCGCTGTTCCTCTCGGGCGGGCTCGGGGTCATGGTCAACGAGGAGGACCACCTCCGGCTCCAGACGCTCCAGTCGGGCTTCGCCTTGGGCCCCGCCTACGCGGCCCTCCGGCGGCTCGACGCCGAGGTCGGCGCGGCGCTTCCGATCGCCTTCCACCGTGAGTTTGGCTATCTTACGGCCTGTCCGACCAACGCCGGAACGGGCCTGCGGGCCTCGGTCCTGATCCACCTGCCGGGCCTGGTCCTGACGAAGGAGATCGCCAAGGTGCTCCAGGGGCTGACCCAGGTCGGCCTGACGTTCCGGGGGCTCTACGGCGAGGGCAGCGAGGTGGTCGGCAACTTCTTCCAGCTGTCCAACCAGACGACGCTGGGGAAGGCCGAGGAGGAACTGCTCGACCACCTGGGGAAGATCGTGCGCCAGGTGGTGGCCTACGAGGAGCAGGCGCGCCGCGTGCTGCTGCGCGACGCGCCGACGATCATCGAGGACAAGGTCTGGCGAGCGTACGGGCTGCTGCGGTACGCCCGCAGCCTGTCGTTCGAGGAGGCGATGAACCTGTTGTCGGGTGTGCGGCTGGGCGTCGGGCTGGACCTCATCCCGGCGCTGAGCGTCTACACGCTCAACAAGCTGCTCATCCACACCCAGCCGGCGCACCTGGCCGCGCTCGGGGCACGGTCGGCCGACGATCCCGAGTTGCGCTCGGCGCGCGCGGGCTACGTGCGGCGGCTGCTGGAGGACGAAGCGGCGTCGGCCTGAGGCCGGCGTCACGGATGACCCGGAGGGCGAGGAACGGCATGAACGGCTACAACTTCACCGATCGCGTTCGCAAGGTCCTGCAGATGGCGCGGGAGGAAGCCGCGCGCCTGCACCACGAGTACGTGGGCACGGAGCACATCCTGCTCGGGCTGATCCGCGAGGGCGAGGGGGTGGCGGCCGCCGTGCTCTCGAACCTGAGCGTGGATCTCGAGGAGATCCAGCAGAAGATCGAAGATTCGGTGAAGAAGGGGAAGGCGGCGGCCGCGGCCGGCCCCGACCTGCCGTATACCTCGCGGGCCAAGAAGGTGCTGGAGCTGGCGATGAGCGAGGCGCGCGAGCTCAACCACTCCTACGTGGGGACCGAGCACCTGCTGCTCGGCCTGCTGCGGGAGGAGAAGGGCATCGCGGCGCAGGTGCTGACCGACGTCGGCGTCAACCTGGAGCAGGCGCGGGCCGAGACCCTGCGGCTGCTGGGCAGCGAGCTGCCGCCGCCGGCGGCGGGCGGCCAGCCCGCGGCGCCGGCCCAGAAGACGGAGAAGAAGTCGAAGACGCCGGCGCTGGACCATTTCTGCCGTGACCTGACCCAGCTGGCGGCGGGCAACGAGCTGGACCCGACCATCGGCCGCGCCAAGGAGATCGAGCGGGTGATGGAGGTGCTCAGCCGGCGCAAGAAGAACAACCCGGGGCTGATCGGCGAACCGGGCGTGGGCAAGACGGCCATCGTCGAGGGCCTGGCGCAGCTCATCGCGTCGGGCAACTGCCCGGACGCGCTGCGGGACCACCGGGTCCTGGCGCTGGACATGGCGGCGGTCATCGCGGGGACGAAGTACCGCGGGCAGTTCGAGGAGCGGCTCAAGGCGGTGATGAACGAGATCG
>CAZJZC010000141.1:0-6443 GCA_964550365.1 uncultured Gemmatimonadales bacterium
AAGAACAGGATCTCGGGCGCGGTGACCAGCAGGTCCGTCGGGTAGTAGCGCTTGAGGTCCGCCGTCTCGTCGGGCCAGCCGAGGGTCGAGAAGGGCCAGAGCCAGGAGCTGAACCAGGTGTCGAGCACGTCCTCGTCCTGGCGCAGGGGGCCGCGGCAGCCCTCGCAGGCCTCGGGGTCCCTGCGGTAGGCCTTGGCCGTGCCGCAGGCGTCGCAGTACCACACCGGGATCCGGTGGCCCCACCACAGCTGGCGCGAGATGTTCCAGTCGCGGATGTTGACCAGCCACTGCTCGAACTCGTCGCCGCGCCGGGCGGGGATGAAGGTGATCTCGCCGCGGTGATAGGCGGCCAGCGCGGGGGCGGCCAGCGGCTTCATGTTGACGAACCACTGGTCCGACAGCCGCGGCTCGACCACGGTGTCGCAGCGGTAGCAGTGGCGCACGGCGTGGCGGTGCGGTTCGACCTTCTCGAGCAGCTTCCGCTCCTTGAGCCGCTCGAGGATGGCCTCGCGCGCCTCGAAGCGGTCGAGCCCGAACAGCTCGGGCGGCACGCGGCCGCCGGCCTTGCCCTCGAGCGCCGCGTCGCCCAGCCGGCCGTCGGGCGTGAGGATGACGGGCATCGGCAGGTCGTGCCGACGGCCCATCTCGAAGTCGGCGGCGTCGTGCGCCGGGGTGACCTTGAGGAACCCGGTGCCGAAGCCGGCCTCGACCGCCGCGTCGCCGATGATGGGGATCTCGACGTCGGCGAACGGCAGGACCACGGTCTTCCCGATGAACGCGCGCTTCGACTCGTCGTCCGGGTTCACCGCCACGGCCACGTCGCCGAGCATCGTCTCGGGCCGCGTGGTGGCCACCGTCACGTGGCCGCGGCCGCCCGCGAGCGGGTAGCGGATGTGATACAGCTTCCCGTCGGTGTCGCTGTGCTCGGCCTCCTCGTCCGACAGGGCCGTCAGGCAGCGCGAGCACCAGTGGATCACCCGGTGGCCGCGGTAGATGAGCCCGCCCTCCCACAGGCGCACGAACACCTCGCGCACCGCCCGCGACAGCGCCGGCGAGAGCGTGTAGGCGGTGCGGGTCCAGTCGCAGGAGCAGCCGATGGCCTTGAGCTGTTCCAGGATGGTCGAGCCGGTCTCGGCCACGAACGCCTCGGCCCGCGCCACGAACGCCTCGCGGCCGATGTCGAACCGGGTGCGGCCGTCCTCCGCCGCGATCAGCCGCTCGACCACGTTCTGCGTGGCGATGCCCGCGTGATCGGTGCCGGGGACCCACAGCGTCGCGCGGCCCCGCATCCGCTCGAAACGCACCGCGACGTCCTGGACGGTGTTGTTGAGCCCGTGGCCCATGTGGAGCACGGCGGTGACGTTGGGCGGCGGGATCACGACGACGAAGGGCCGGGCCGGCGACGCGTCGTCGGGCGTGAACAGGCCCAGCTCGAGCCAGCGCCGATAACAGGCGGACTCGATGGCCGACGGATCGTACTGGGGCGGGAGCTGGTCCTGGGCCATTCGCTGGAGCCGTTCAGGGTGTGGGTGAGCAGGCTCGGGGAGGCCGGCGCGGGCGGGTTCCCGGCGCGCCCGGCCTGCCCGGTGCGGTCCGCCGACAAAAACGCCCGCTCGTGGCGGGCCGGATGGTCGACGGGCGCCGGCGGGAGCCTACCCCCGGGCCGCCCGCGCCGCGCCGGCCTTCGAAGCCGGCTCGCCGCCGCCCGCCGGCCTGGCGACGAGCAGGTGGTTCAGCACCGTGGCCACGCCGGGGACCCGCCGGGCGGCGGCGCCGGCCAGGGCGATCTCCGACGTGTGCAGCACCCGGCCGGTCAGCTCGACGAGACCGAGGCCCAGCACCGCGACCCGGATCGGCCGCCGCGCCAGGACCACGTCCTGGTGCAGGGCGTCGAGCACCCGGGTCTCGAGCCGCTCGGCGGCCTCCAGCGTCCACAGCCGGGAGCGGCCCGGGCGCTCGCGCCAGCGTTCGAGCGCGCTGCGGATGCGGCTCGCGTTCACCCGCCCGATGTTGGCGCCGAGCAGGAGCCCCGCGGTCAGGCCCAGGGCGACGCCCGCGAGGGTCGCCAGGGCGTCCGCTGCGCCGAATCGTCCATCTGGCCTGGTGCGTGCCACGGCGATGCTCCGGTGGAAACGGGGCCGCGCCCCGACTACATTGCTTAAGAGTGGCGAAACGGCTCCCCTATCGCAAGTTGCGCCGTTACGGCGGTTCCGGCCGGTGAGCGGTCCGGCGCAGGCGCCGGCGCGCCTCACGCTGCGGCAGGCGGCCGGGTGGTCCTTCGCGTTCCTGGTGATCGCCGCGCTGGTGATCCTGTACTTCCTGTATGGACGGCCGATCCGCCCGTTCCTGGGCTGATCACCGTATCCCAATGTCCGAACTGGTCCTCACGCTTCCCGACGGGTCCGAGCGGCGGGTGCCGCCCGGCACCACGCCGCGCCAGGTGGCCGAGTCCATCGGCCCGCGCCTGGCCCGGGCGGCCGTGGCGGCGAAGCTGGACGGCGGCGTGGTCGAGCTCGACCGCCCGATCGAGTCGGGCGGGCCGTTCCAGCTGCTGACCGAGAAGGACCCGGAGGCGCTCTACTGCCTCCGCCATTCGGCGGCCCACGCGCTGGCGACCGCCGTCCGCCGGCTGTTCCCCGACGCCGGCATCGGCTTCGGGCCGCCCATCGACGACGGCTTCTACTACGACTTCGCCGTGCCGCGGCCGTTCACGCCGGAGGACCTCGAGCGCATCGAGGCCGAGATGCGCGAGGTGGTGAAGGCCGACTACCCCTTCGTGCGCGAGGTGGTGGACCGGGCCGAGGCCGAGCGGCGCTTCGCCGGCGACCCGCTCAAGCTCGAGCGGCTGGCCGAGATCGCCGAGGGCGAGACCATCTCGGTCTACACCGACGGGCCGTTCACCGACCTGTGCCGCGGGCCGCACGTGGCGGCGACCGGGCGCATCCAGCACTTCAAGCTGCTGCACGGCGCCGGCGCCTACTGGCGCGGCGACGAGCGCCGCCAGATGCTCCAGCGCATCTACGGCACCGCCTTCTTCTCGAAGCAGGACCTCGACCAGCACCTCCACCGGCTGGAGGAGGCGCGCAAGCGCGACCACCGGCGGCTGGGGAAGGACCTGGACCTGTTCCTGTTCCACCCGTACGCGCCGGGCGCGCCGTTCCTGACGGACCGCGGCACCGCGATCATCAACGCGGTCAACGACTACCTGCGGGCGCTCCAGCGCGACGGCTACCACGAGGTCAAGACGCCCCTGCTGTACAACAAGGCCCTGTGGGAGACCTCGGGCCACTGGGGCAAGTACCGCGAGAACATGTTCCTGGTGCTCGACAGCGAATCGCAGGAGCACGACTTCGCGCTCAAGCCGATGAACTGCCCGTCGCACTACCTGCTGTACTCGGCGAAGAAGCACTCGTACCGCGAACTGCCCCTGCGGCTCAACACCTACGACGTGCTCCACCGCAACGAGGTCTCGGGCGCGCTGTCGGGCCTCACGCGGGTGCGGCAGTTCCAGCAGGACGACTGCCACATCTTCCTGATGGAATCGCAGATCGCCGCCGAGGTGAAGCGGCTGACGGACTTCATCCTGTCGTTCTACCGGACCTTCGGCCTGACGGCCGCGCTGAAGTTCGCCACGCGGCCCTCGGTCCGGGTGGGCGACGATGCCATGTGGGACCGCGCCGAGGCCGGCCTGCGCGCCGCGCTCGAGGCCACCGGCCTGCCGTACGAGGTGAAGGCGGGGGACGGCGCGTTCTACGGTCCCAAGATCGACTTCGACGTCGCCGACTCCATCGGGCGCACCTGGCAGCTGGGCACCATCCAGCTGGACTACTCGGCGCCCGACCGCTTCCAGCTCATCTACGTGGGCGAGGACAACACCGAGCACCGGCCGGTCGTCATCCACCGCGCCGTGTGCGGGTCGTTCGAGCGGTTCCTGGCGATCCTCATCGAGCACTACGCGGGCGCGTTCCCGCTGTGGCTGGCGCCCGAACAGGTGCGCGTCCTGCCGATCAGCGACGCGCAGAACGACGCGGCGAACCGGGTGCATGCCGCCCTGCGCGCCGCCGGCATCCGCGCCCACCTCGACGACCGCAACGAGACGCTGAACTACAAGATCCGCGAGGGCGAGGTGCAGAAGGTGCCGTACCTGGCGGTCATCGGCGGCCGCGAGGCCGAGGGCGGCACCGTCGCCGTGCGGGTGCGCGGGGCGGGCCGGAAGCAGGAGATCGTCGCGGCCGACGCGTTCGTCGCCCGCCTGCGCGACCAGGTCACCAACCGGACGCTGGAGCTGTCATGAGTGATCCCAGGACCACGCCCGTCATCGTCAGCGCCGCGCGCACGCCGCTCGGCCGCTTCCAGGGCGCCCTCGCGCCGCTGACGGCCCCGGCCCTCGGCGCGGCGGCGATCCGCGAGGCCGTGAAGCGGGCCGGCCTCGCGCCCGGCGCGGTGCAGGAGGTCATCATGGGCAACGTGGTGCAGGGCGGCGTGGGCCAGGCGCCCGCGCGGCAGGCGGCCATCGCCGCGGGCCTGCCCGGCATCGTCCCGGCGATGACCATCAACAAGGTGTGCGGCTCCGGGCTCAAGGCGGTGATGCTCGCGGCCCAGGCCGTGCGGGCCGGCGACAGCGAGGTGATCGTCGCCGGCGGCCAGGAGAGCATGTCGAACGCGCCGTACTACCTGTTCGGCCTGCGGCAGGGCGTGAAGTTCGGCCACCAGAACCTGGTGGACGGCGTCATCCACGACGGGCTGTGGTGCTCCTTCGGTGACTGCCACATGGGCGGCCACGCCGAGTACACGGCGCAGAAGGCCGGCGTCAGCCGCGAGGACCAGGACCGGTTCGCGCTCGGCAGCCAGCAGAAGGCGGCCGCGGCCGTCGCGTCCGGGGCGTTCACCGCCGAGATCGTCCCGCTCGAGGTGCCCGGCCGCAAGGGCGCGACCATCGTGGCGGCCGACGAGACGCCGCGGCCCGACACCACGCTCGAGGCCCTGGCCGGGCTGAAGCCGGCCTTCGCCGCGGGCGGCACGGTCACGGCCGGCAACGCCCCCGGCCTCAACGACGGCGCGAGCGCGCTGGTGGTCACCAGCCTGGCGTACGCCCAGGCCCACGGCCTCGCGCCGCTGGCGCGCGTCACCGCCTACGCCACCGGCGGCGGCGAGCCCAGGGACCTGTTCTTCGCCCCGATCGTGGCGGTGCAGAACCTCATGGCGAAGGAGGGCAAGGCCATCGGCGACTACGACCTCATCGAGGCCAACGAGGCCTTCGCCGTGCAGGCGCTGGCCGACGGCCGCGGTCTCCGGTGGGACTGGGACCGCGTCAACGTCAACGGCGGCGCCGTGGCCCTCGGCCACCCGATCGGCGCGAGCGGGGCTCGCATCCTCACCACGTTGCTGTATGCTATGCAGGCCCGCGACAAGGCGACGGGCCTCGCGACCCTGTGCCTCGGCGGCGGCAACGCCGTGGCCCTTTCCGTGGAGCGCATGTCATGACGCAACCGCACGTTTCGGCCGCCGACCGGCCGCTGGACCGGCCCATCGGCCTCAAGATCGGCGCCGCGCTCGTGGGCGCCCTGGCCGTGGCGCTCGCGGCCCAGGTCAGTCTCCCGGTGCCGGGCTCGCCCGTGCCGTTCACGCTCCAGCCGCTGGCGGTGCTGATCGTCGGCGGCCTGCTCGGCCCGCGGTTCGGCGCCCTGGCCCTGGTCGGGTATCTCGCCATGGGCGTCGCCGGCCTGCCGGTCTTCACCCCCGGCGGCCTGCCCGGCGCGGCCCGGCTGGCGGGGCCGACCGGCGGCTACCTGATCGCCTATCCGCTCGCGGCCGCGGCCGTGGGCCTGCTGGCGCGCGGCGGCTGGCGGCTGGATCCCTCCGGCCGGCGCCCGGCGCTCGCCGGCGTGCTGGCGGCCACCGTGGTCGGCCTGGCGCTGATCCACGCCGGCGGCGCGGCCCAGCTCACCGTGATCACCGGCTCGGCGCGCGCGGCGTTCGCCGCGGGCCTGGCCCCGTTCCTGCTGGCCGACGGGGTGAAGGCGCTGCTCGCCTCGCTCGTCATCCGCCGCTACATCCAGTCCACCCGCGCGCTCACCTGAGCGCGCGAGTCGTTCGGGGGCGCCCGTCATGAAGCGCGTGGCCGTCATCGGCGCGGGGCAGATGGGCAACGGCATCGCCCACGTGTTCGCCGCCCGGGCGTGGGACGTGGCCATGATCGACGTGGCGAAGCCCGCGCTCGAACAGGGCCTCGCGACCATCCGCGGCAACTTCGACCGCCAGATCAGGAAGGGCGCCGCCACCGAGGCCGACCGCGACGCCGCGCTCGCGCGCATCGCCACCGGCACCGACCTCGCGGCCGTGAAGGACCGCGACCTCGTCGTCGAGGCGGCGTCGGAGGACGAGGCGCTGAAGTTCACGCTGTTCGAGGAGCTGGACCGGCTCGCCGGCCCCGAGGCCATCCT
>CAZJZC010000142.1:0-6428 GCA_964550365.1 uncultured Gemmatimonadales bacterium
GCTCGCCGAACTGCTCCTCGAGACCCTCGAGGGGCAGCTGGGCGTCGGCCAGCAGGGACCGCACCGCGCCGAGATCGGCGGGCGCGGCGGGGCGCAGGGTCACGGCGCCGTCGGGCATGGGCTCAGGCCTCGATGGCGCGTTCGACGACCGCCACGGCCCGGGCCACGTCGTCCCGGGCGGCGGACAGCAGGATGCGGACCTCCTCGAGCATCGGGGCGCCGGCGGTCCGCTCGGGCATGGACGCGATGTTGATGCGCACGTTGTAGGCCGCGCCCTCGGCCGCGGCGCCCGCCAGCAGGGCGGCCACGCCGGCGTCCGACGCGGCGTTGCGGTTGCCGGCCTCGGCCGCGCGGGCGGCCAGTGCCGCCACGGCGCGCGCGGCGCGCAGGGTGTCGAGCGGGACCAGCGAGGCCGCCGTGAGGCCCTGCTGGATGGCCGCGCGCCGCGCGTCGGCCGGCTCCTTGGGCATGCCGTAGGCCCGGCTGACCTGGTCGTAGGCGGCGGCGTCGGCCGCACCGAGCCGCCGCAGTTCGAGCCGCAGGTCCTCGGCCCGCTGGAGCAGGTCGCGGAACTCCCCCTCCACCTCGGCGTACTTCTTCCGCCCGACGGTGAGCCGGGCCACCATGGCCGCGACGGCGGCGGCCATCGCGCCGGCCACGGCCGCGACGGTCCCGCCGCCCGGTGTCGGCTGGGCCGACGCCACGTCGTCGAGGAAGGCGTCCAGCGTGGGGCCGGCGCTCCGGCGCACCTGCGCTTCCAGCGCGTGCGCCGCCAGGTCGTCGCGAAGGCGCAGGTGGGCGGCGGCGGCCAGCGAGACCGTCCGCTCGGGGACCAGGCCCACGATCTCGCTCCAGGCCGCGTCGGCGCCGGCCGCGCGGGCCGCCGCGGCGACGGCGTCGAAGGCGGTGTGCAGCGGCGTCACGTCGATGTCGAGCAGGTTCATCGAGACCTGCGGTTCGCCGCCGACCGTCAGCCCCATGGCCTGCACGGCGGGCAGGCCGCCGCTCGAGGTGCGCACCTGCCTGGCGATGGCCTTCGCCAGCGCCTCGTCGCCGCCGCTCAGGTACACGTTGTAGGCGACCAGGAACGGCCGGGCGCCCACGGCGGTGGCGCCGGCCGTGGGGTGGATGCGGCGCGGGCCGAAGTCGGGATCCTTCTCGGGATCGGTGCCGATCGCCTCCCGCAGGGCCTCGAAACCGCCCTTGCGCACATCGGGCAGGCGCTCGCGCCCGGCTCGCGCGGCCGCGCGCGCATAGAGGAAGACCGGGATCTCCAGCTCCTCGCCGATGCGCTGGCCCAGGCGCCGCGCCAGCGCCACGCAGTCGTCCATGGTGCACCCTTCGACGGGGATGAACGGCACCACGTCGGCCGCGCCCATCCGGGGGTGCTCGCCCTGGTGGCGCGTCAGGTCGATGCGCTCGCGGGCGGTGCGCACGGCCCGGAGCGCGGCCTCCAGCGCGGCCTCGGGCGGCGCCACGAAGGTGAACACGCTGCGGTGATGGTCGGCGTCGGCCTGGACGTCGAGCAGGCGGACACCCGGCACCGACTCGATGGCGCCCCGCAGGGCCTCGAGCACGGCCGGGTCA
This sequence comes from uncultured Gemmatimonadales bacterium, assembly GCA_964550365.1. Classification (GTDB taxonomy): domain Bacteria; phylum Gemmatimonadota; class Gemmatimonadetes; order Gemmatimonadales; family JACORV01; genus DASXPG01. The sequence continues at coordinate 1,588 of CAZJZC010000142.1, forward strand.
CGGCCCTCACTGAAGTTGGGAACACACTCCACGAGCACGGACATGGATCGTCACGGGTCGAAGGGTTGGACGGTCGCGGCGCGGGCCCGGCGCGCGGGACCTAGGCGCCGCCCAGCGTTGCCAGCAACCATGAATGTATCACCGGGTTCCCCGCCACGATGGAGCTGTGACCGAGCAGGCCGGCGGTGCCGCCCGCGAGGTCGCTCACCACGCCGCCGGCCTCGCGGATCAGCAGGATGCCGGCCGCCACGTCCCAGGGCGCCAGCCGCAGTTCCCAGAAGCCCTCGAACCGCCCGGATGCCACGTCGGCGAGGTCCAGCGCCGCCGAACCGGCCCGCCTGAGCCCCGCCGTGGCCGACGTCACGGCGGCGAACTGCCGGCTGTAGCGCGGCAGCTGGTCCATGTCGCGGAAGGGGAAGCCGGTGCCGATGAGCGCGTGGCCCGGGTCGGTGATGGCCGAGACGGCCAGCCGTTCCTCGCCGCGCCAGGCGCCGCCGCCCAGGGTGGCGGTCCGCCGCTCGCCGCTCGGCACCTGGTGCACCAGGCCGGCCAGCAGTTCGCCGTCGAAGGCCGCCGCGATGGACACCGCGTAGGCCGGATAGCGGTGCAGGAAGTTGGTCGTCCCGTCGAGCGGGTCCACGATCCAGACCAGGCCGCCGGGCAGGGGACCGGGCGAGAGCTCCTCGCCGATGACCGTCCCGCCCGCGGCCTCGCGCAGGACCTCGCCGATGAGGCGCTCGGACTCCCGGTCCACCTCGGTGACGAAATCGGCGCGGCCCTTGGCCGACCAGGACTCCGGCCGCAGACGGCCTTCCTGCTCGGCCAGGAAGGCGGCCGCCCGGTCGGCCGCAAGTTGCGCTGTCAAAAGGAGTTGTGCCGCGTCGAGCTTCACTTGCCCCGCCTCCCGGTGCGTCGTACCTTGCCCGGCTATGTCGCGTGTCTTCAGCGGTATCCAGCCTTCGGGCGAACTGCACATCGGCAACTACCTCGGCGCGGTGCGGAACTGGGTCGCGCTCCAGGACCGCCACGAGTGCCTCATCTGCATCGTGGACCTGCACGCCATCACCCAGCCGTTCGACGCGGCCGGCATGGCCGAGCGGACGCTGGCGATGGCCACCGGCCTGCTGGCGGCCGGGCTGGACCCCTCGAAGTGTACCCTGTTCGTCCAGTCGCACGTGCCGGCGCACGCCCAGCTGATGTGGGCCTTCAACGCCGTGGCGCCGCTGGGCGAGCTGGAGCGGATGACGCAGTTCAAGGACAAGTCGGCGCACCTGGAGAGCATCCCGGCGGGCCTGCTGAACTACCCCGTGCTCCAGGCGGCCGACGTCCTGCTGTACCGGGCCGACCGGGTCCCGGTGGGCGAGGACCAGCTCCAGCACCTGGAGCTGATGCGCGAGATCGCCCGGCGCTGGAACGCCCGGTTCGGCGTGGACTTCTTCCCCGAGCCCCAGCCCCTGCTGAGCGAGGCGCCGCGCATCCTGGGCCTGGACGGGCAGGCCAAGATGTCGAAGAGCCTGGGCAACACCATCGGCCTGCTGGACAGCCCCGAGGTCATCTGGGAGAAACTGCGGCCGGCCATGACCGACCCGGCGCGCAAGACGAAGAAGGACCCGGGCGAGCCCGGGAAGTGCAACGTGTTCCAGTCGTTCCACCGGTACTTCTCGCCGGCCGACGTGCAGGCCGACGTGGCCGGGAAGTGCCGGGGCGCCGCGTGGGGCTGCCTCGACTGCAAGAAGGTGCTGGCCGATCATCTCGTGGCCGCGCTGGCGCCGATGCGCCAGCGGGCCGAGGCGCTGCGGGAGCGGCCGGACGACGTGCGGGACATCCTGGCCGCGGGGGCGGCGCGCTGCCGCGACCTGGCCGGGGTGACCATGGCCGAGGTGTACCGGCAGATGGGTTTCCTGCCCGACACACGGTAGATTCAGGGCTTCCCGGGGGGTCGATGGAGAAGATCATCCAGGCGGCGGTCGAGCGCGGCGCGTCGGACCTGCACATCAAGGCCGGCGACGTCTTCCGTGCCCGCATCGACGGCAAGCTGGTGCCCCTCACCAAGCAGCGGCTGACGCCGGAGCAGACCAAGGCCATCGCCCTCCAGTTCATCCCCAGCCAGGAGGACCGGGCCCGGATCGACAAGATCCTGGACTACGACTGTTCCTGGGGCGCGCCGGGGATCGGGCGGTTCCGGGTGAACATCCTGAAGCAGCGGTCCTCGTTCATGGTGGTCATGCGGGTGATCCCGTTCGAGGTGCCGTCGTTCGAGCAGCTGCGCCTGCCGGCCGTGCTGGAGAGGATCTCGGCGGCCGAGCGCGGGATGATCCTGGTGACCGGGGTGACCGGCAGCGGCAAGAGCAGCACCATGGCGGCCATGGTGAACCACATCAACCGGACGAGCCAGAAGCACATCGTCACGCTGGAGAACCCGATCGAGTTCCTCCATCGCGACGTGAGCAGTTCGCTGACGCAGCGCGAGATCGGCACCGACACCGAGAGCTTCCGGAGCGGCCTGCGCGCGGCCCTGCGGCAGGACCCCGACGTGGTGCTCATCGGCGAGATGCGGGACCCCGAGACCATCGACACGGCCATGAAGGCGGCCGAGACCGGCCACCTGCTGCTGAGCACCCTGCACACGCCCGACGCCGCGACGACCATCAGCCGGGTGGTGGCCATGTTCCCGCCCGAGGAGCAGTCGATCGTGCGGGTCCGGCTCGCCGACAGCCTGCACGCGGTGGTGTCCCAGCGCCTGCTGCCGCGCAAGGACGGTCACGGCCGCGTGGCCGCGCTCGAGATCATGCAGGTCACGGCGGCGATCCGCGACCTCATCGTGGCGCCGGACCGCACCGGCGAGATCCGCGACTACGTGGCCGAGGGCCGCGAGCAGTACGGCATGCAGACGTTCGACCAGCATCTGATGGACCTGGTGCAGGAGGACGTGGTGGAGTTCCAGACGGCCATGGTGAACGCCAGCAACCCCTCCGACTTCGAGCTCCAGATGAAGACGCTCCGCCGGCGTTCCCGGGCCCAGCCCGGCGGGACCGGCGGCAAGGCGGCGGCGAAGCCGGCGGACGACCGTCCGGCCGGCTTCACGGACGACATCACCGGCATGATGCAGCCGTGAGGCCCGACGGCCTCCGCGGGGTGATCGCCCCGATCCCGACGCCCTTCGACGCCGAGTCGGGCGAGGCGGCGCCCGTGGTCCTGCGCTCGGTGGCCCGGGCCCTGCTGGCGGCCGGCCTGGACGGGATCGCCGTGGCGGGCTCGACCGGCGAGGGCGAATTGCTCGACGAGATCGAGAAGACGCGGATGGTCGAATGGCTGCGTGACGTGGTGCCCGACGACGCGTGGCTGATCGCGGGGACCGGCACCGAGTCCACGCGGGCGGCGGTCCGGGCGGCCCAGGCGGCGGGCGCCGCGGGCGCCGACGCGGTGCTGGTGCGGCCGCCGTCGTACTTCGGCGGCATCCTGCCGCCCGCGGCGTTCGCGCGGCATTACGCCGCCATCGCCGATGCCAGCCCGGTGCCGGTGATCATCTACAACATCCCCAAGTACGCCCACGTGGCGATCCAGGACACCGTGCTGCGGGCGGTGGCCGACCACCCGAACATCATCGGCTTCAAGGATTCCAGCGGCGACCTCAAGGCGTTCTCGGCCTTCCGGGCCGCGGCGCCGCGCCTCGCGGCGCTGACGGGCGCCGGCCACCTGGTCTATCCGGCGCTGGAGATGGGAGCGGCGGGCGCCATCCTGGCCATCGCCTGCTTCGCGCCGGGGCCGTGCGCCATGCTGTACCGTGCCTTCGGCGCCGAGGACCGCGAGGCGGCCGGCGGCCTGCAGGAGCGGCTGGAGCCCCTGGCGCGCGACATCGTCGGGCCGTTCGGCCCGGCGGGCATCAAGGCGGCCATGGATCTCGTGGGCCTGGGCTGCGGTCCGGTGCGGGCCCCGCTGGTGGACCTCGACGCCCGCCAGCGCGCGCGGGTGGCCGATGTACTGGCCGCCGCCGGCCTGCGCGCGGCCGCCTAGACCGCGTGTTCGACGCCGCCACGCGCTGTCTGGTCGTCGTCGGCGCCCAGTGGGGCGACGAGGGCAAGGGCAAGGTGGTCGATGCCCTGGCCGAGCACGCCCAGCTGGTGGTGCGCTACCAGGGCGGCGCCAACGCCGGTCACACCGTGGACGCGCCCGACGGCGAGTTCGTCCTCCACCAGATCCCCTCCGGCATCCTGCACCAGGGCACCCGGTGCGTGATCGGCAACGGCGTGGTCCTGGACCCCGAGACGCTGTTCCACGAGATCGACGCCCTGGTGGCGCGCGGCGTGCCGATCGAGAGCCGGCTGGTCGTCTCCGACCGGGCCCACCTGGTCCTGCCGTATCACAAGCTGCTCGACGGCGAGAGCGAGCGCTCGAAGAAGATCGGCACCACGGCGCGCGGCATCGGCCCCGCCTACGAGGACAAGTACGGCCGGCGCGGCCTGCGGGTCGGCGATCTGCGCCACCCCGAGATCGTCTCCAAGCTGGTGCTCGCGGGCGTGGAGCGGGCCAACGCCATGCTCGGCCTGAGCGGCTCGTCGCGGACCGCGTCCGCGGGCGAGATCATCGCGATGCTGAAGCAGCTGGCGCCGCGGCTGTTGCCGTTCGTCGGCGATGCCGGGCGCATCGTGGATGAGACCCTCAAGGCCGGCGGGGCCGTGCTGCTCGAAGGCGCCCAGGGCGCCCTCCTGGACGTGGACCACGGCACCTACCCGTTCGTCACCAGCTCGAGCACCACCGCGGGCGGCGCCGCGACCGGCGCGGGCATCGGCCCCACGGCCATCCACGCCGTGCTGGGCATCGTGAAGGCCTACACCACGCGG
>CAZJZC010000143.1:0-6370 GCA_964550365.1 uncultured Gemmatimonadales bacterium
CGCGGCCGAAGGGCGCGTCCCACGCGGCGCCGACGGCCTCGTCCTCCGGCTTCGCCGCCTTCCACAGCACGAAGTCGCGGACGTCGTCCTTGGAGTACTCGTCGGAGTCCACCCGCGCCCCGGCCCTGAGTTCCCGGGTCTCGACCCGCGACAGGCGGCCGTACGCCGGGAACTTCGCGATGGCGAAGTAGACCGAGCCGTCCTCGCCCCGGTAGGCCACGCCCCGGGCCAGCAGGCGCTCGATGAGCGCCACCATGCCGGCGATGTGCGTCGTCGCGGCCGGGTAGTGCGTGGCCGGCTTGATGCGCAGGTAGTCGCGGTCCTCGAGGAACGCCCGGGTGAACGGCGCCGTGTGCTCGACCAGCGGCAGGCCCGCGGCATGGGCGGCGGTGATGGTGCGGTCGTCCACGTCGGTCAGGTTCATCACCTGCACCACCTCGTAGCCGCTGAACTCCAGGTAGCGGCGCAGGACGTCCTCGAAGACGAAGGTCCTGAAGTTGCCGATGTGGGCGTAGTTCCAGACCGTGGGGCCGCAGGTGTAGAGCGTGACCCTGGGCGGCGCCAGCGGGACGAAGTCCTCGAGGGCGCGGCTCATGGTGTTGTTCAGGCGGAGCGTCACGCTTGTAAGGTCGCCGCGGATGGCTGCGGTGGTCAACGGCGGAGGGGTGGGGGTAGGGGTGGGTGAGAGGGGTGGGTGATGGGTGAGAGGTGAGACGTGATGGGTGATGGGGGTGATGGGTGATGGGTGAGGGGTGAGGGGTGATGGGCGATGGGTGATGGGTGATGGGTAATAGGTGATAGGTGATGGATGATGGGGCGGCCGCTGGCTAGAGCCGGGGGGCGCCGGGAGGCGCGGACTCGCGGACCAGCCTCTGGAACCGCGGATCGGCCCGCAGGGGGTCGAACAGCGGCATGACCAGGTAGCTCCACAGCCAGGCGCCCCGCGGCCGGATGCGCTCCAGCAGGTCCAGGGCCCTGCCGCGCTCGCCCAGGGCGACCAGCGCCAGGGCCGTCTCGAAGCCTTCGCGAACGGCCAGCGGTCCCTCGGTGCCGAGCGACGCCGCGACCGGCTCGGCGGCCGCGCGCGCGGCCGCCGTGTCGCCGGTGCGCGCGGCGATCTGGGCGCCGACGGCGATGGCCTGGGGCCGCGAGGCCAGGGGCACCAGCTCCAGCATCCGCGCCGCGGCCCGACGCGCCCCGGCCGTGTCGCCCACGGCCAGCCTGGCCCGCGCCCCGAACCCCTGGTTCTGCCACGCGTCCGGCCTGATGGCGATGGCCGAGTCGTACCACCGGCGCGCTTCGTCGTAGCGGCGCAGGGTGTAGGCCACGAACCCGAGGTCCGCGACGGCCTGGTACTGCCCCGGGTCGGCCTGGATCAGCAGGCGGTACTGTTCCTCCGCGCTGGCGAAGTCGCCCAGCCGCCTCAGGATCGCGGCGTAGTTGTTCCGGACCTCCATGCTGGCGGTATCGAGGGCGACGCCCCGGCGCAGAGAGGCCAGGCTGGCCTCGTACTGCGGCGGGTCGCTGAAGAACAGCAGGTAGCCGCGGCCGCTCCAGGCATCCACCGAGCTCGAGTCCGCGGCCAGCGCCCGGTCGGCGTATGCCAGGCCCCGGGTGACCAGGCTCTCCGGGACCAGGCCGGGCATGGTCAGGTTCCAGTTCGCCGCGAAGCCGTAGAAGTAGGCCAGGCGGCCCAGGGCGTCGGAGTAGTCCGGGTCGATGCGCAGGGCCTGTTCGAGCGCGGCGATGGCCCGCTGGATGTTGCGAGGGTCGGCGACGAACATGGACGCGGCGGTCCCCAGGTACAGTTCGAAGGCCCGCGGGTCGCGCGTGGGCCGGGCGTCGAGCAGACCTCGCTCGTCGGTCCGCAGGCCGCCGAGGATCCGGCCGGCCGCGTCCTGCGCGACGAGCGCCTGGAGGCCGAGCAGGTCGCTGCGCGGGCGGTCGTACTGCCGGGCCCACACCTGGCGGCCGGTGCCCGCCTGCACCAGTTCGACCGACGCGACGATCCGATCGCGCGTGGGACGCAGCGTGCCGCTCAGCAGCCAGGCGACGCCGAGCGACCGGCCCAGGTCGGCCGTCGCCATGGTCTCGGCGCCGCGCAGGCGGCGGACGGCGGTGCGGCTCGCCACGGTGAGTCGGTCCACGCGCGACAGCCGCGCGGTCACGGCGTCGGAAAGGCCCGATGCCAGCCAGGCCGCGGAGCTGTCGGCGCCGGCGTCGGCGAACGTCAGCACCGCGACGCTGGCCGCGGGCGCCGTGGCGCCCTCCGGGGCGCCGCGCGCGGTACCGGGCCCGGGCCGCGCGGCGGCGCGGCAGGGCGGCGGACTGCCGTCGGGGCACTGGGCCCCGAGCGGCGCCGCGACGCCGCCGACCAGCGCGCACAACAGCAGGGAACGCATCGGCCCCAATGATAACGCCCGCGCCGAGCGCGGCGCGAGGCCGGCGTTGCGGCCGCGCCGGGCCCCGGGTTTCTTCATTCGATGGCCCGCGCCACCCTCGTCATCGGCGGCACCCGGAACCTCGGCCCCGACCTCGTGGCCTCCCTGCTCCTGCGGGGCGACGAGGTCACGGTGCTGAACCGCGGCCGCACCGCCGACGACCTGCCGCCCTCGGTCGAGCGCCTGCGCGCCGACCGCTCCGACCCGGCGGCGATGGCCGCGGTGCTGGCCGACCGGGACTTCGACCTGGCGATCGACACCACGCTCTACACCGGCGAGGATGCCGGCGCCGTCGTCCGCCTGCTGAACGACCGGGTGGGCCGCTACGTGTTCTGGAGCACGGGGCAGGTCTACCTGGTGCGCGCCGGCCCGACACGCCCGTTCCGCGAGGACGACTACGACGGCCCGCTGATGGCCGAGCCCGACCGCGACGCCGCGGTGGACCATGAGAACTGGGTCTACGGCATCGGCAAGCGCGCGGCCGAGGCGGTGCTGGCGGAAGCGCAGGCCGTCCGCGGGTTCCCGTACGTGTCCCTGCGGATGCCGATGATCAACTCGGCGCGCGACCACTACGGCCGGCTGGCCGCCTACGTGCGGCGCCTGCTGGACGGCGCGCCCATCCTGGTCCCCGACGACCAGGATTCGCTGACCCTGCGCCACGTGTCGGGCGCCGACGTGGTCGCCGCCACGCTCCGGGCGGCCGACCCGCTGGTGCCGGCCGGGACCTGCGTCAACATCTCCCAGGACGAGACGCTCACCCTCGCGGCGATGCTCGACATCGTCGCCGACCAGCTGGGCGCCGTGGTGACGCTGGCCAGCGTGCCGCGCGCGCGGCTCGAGGCCGCCGGCCTCCTGCCGGGCTGTTCGCCCTGGAGCGGCCGGTGGATGAGCGAGCTGGACAACGCCAGGAGCAAGCGACTGCTGGGGATGCGGTACACGCCGGTGGCGCAGTACCTGCCGCCCCTGGTGCGCGCCGCGCGCGCGATCCCGGTGGACCGGGTGCCGGGCTACGCGCGCCGGGTGGAAGAGCTGGCGCTGGCCTGAGGCCGGCCGGGACCGCGTGAGCCGCGCCGCGGTGCCGGCGCCCGATGGCCGGCACCAGGCGCCGCGCCGGGGGCGGCCTAGCCGATGTCGATGGTGAGCGTCGCCGCGCCGAGCGACGCGGGCCAGCGCGGCGTGAACGAGACGCCCTGGACCGTCTCCTCCAGCCCGCGCTCGCTCTTGGACACCGTGCGGATGTCGTAGCGCCAGACGTCGGCCGCGGGCACCGTGGCCAGCGGCGCCTCCTTCGCCAGCGACAGCTCGGGCGCGAACACGGCGCCCTCGGGGAAGGCCCCCGCATCCCAGCGCCAGACGGCCGTGAGCCGGCCGTCGGCGTCGAAGCTCAGCGACTTCTCGAGCCCGCCGCCCGTCATGACGATGGTGACCGCCCCGGCCTCGGCGCGCACCTCGGCGCGCATGGCGGTGCGCGCCCAGCTGGCGAGCGGCGTGTACCGCGCCCGCTCGTAGTCGTCGTTCGCGAGGCCGGCCGGCAGGACGCGGTCCACGAGGATCGCGCGGTCGTCGAGGTCCTCGGGCGGCAGTTCGGCCAGGCGCGCGGCCTTCTCGATCTCGTGGATGCTCGGAGCGCCGTCCTCGCCGTGCCCGGCGGCGGCCGCCGCGGCGGCGGCGGCCGCGGTCGCCACGGCGGCCTCGTGATACGCCTCGCGGCGGCGGGTGAGGGCGTCGGCCAGGTTCAGCTCGCCGGCGAACCGCACCAGCGTCTCCACCGCCCCGCCCCGCCGCGGGCTCACCAGCGCCGAGAACCGCGCCGAGTGCACCCACAGCTCGTCGTGGCCGTCGCCGTCCAGGTCGCGCGACTCGCAGGCCAGGGCCTGCCCCTGCCGCAGTTCCCGTTCGGCGATGGCCAGCTGGCGCCAGACGGCGCGGCGCAGGACCGGGAGGTACAGGCCGCCGAACACGCCGTGCCAGTAGGCGTCGTTGCACTGGGCGCGGCTCACGGCGCGGCGCGCGGCGGCCGGGTCGCCGCGCTCGCGGCACAGGGCCGAGAGCGCGACCATGGTCTTGTGCATGCGGTTCGACTCGGTGTAGCGCACCAGGAAGTTGCGCCAGTGCGAGCCGCGCACCAGCGCCCCGTCGGGACCGGCCAGCCGCCCGGGGCCCAGGTCGGTCTCGATCGCGGCAAGCCGCGCCTGCGGGCGGGGCGGCAGGGACCACTGTTCCATCTCGCGGTACGACGCCGTCGGGAGGTAGGCCAGCCCGGCGCACGGCACCTCGCGCACCGCCTCGGCGCCGCTCACCAGGCGCACCTCGCCGCCGTCGATCAGCTCCCGCATGGCGCCGAAGAAGCGGTCGAGCCAGCCCTTGGTGTAGACCCACTCCAGCGTGCCGGGCCAGCCGCCGAACTTCTCGCCGTCGTCGGCCAGCACGGCGAGCGGATGACCGGCCGCGCGCAGGCTCCTGAGGTAGGCGGCCGACTCCTCGGGCGGGCGGAACGGCACCAGGTAGCGCAGGCGCTCGTCGATGGCGAGCAGGCCGAGGCCGCGGCCGTCGCTCTCGGTGCGCCACGGGCGGTGCAGCGCGTCGCGCGCGAAGCCGCTGACCAGGAAGTGGCGGTCGTCGACCAGGGCGTAGCCGACGCCGGCATCGGCCAGGTCGGCGGCCAGTTCCGGTTCCCAGACGCGTTCGGTGAGCCACAGGCCCGACGCCTCGGCGCCGAGGCGCCGCCGGAGGAACTCGCGCATGGCGGCGATCTGGCCGATGCGGTCGGCGCGCGGCAGGGCGGCGAGGATCGGCTCGTCGAAGCCGGCCAGCAGGAGTTCGAGCCGGCCGCCCCCGGCGAGCCGGGCGAGGAGGTCGAGGAACGCCGGGTCGTGCGCGTCGAGCCACTCGAGCAGGGGGCCGGAGACGTGCAGGGTGAGCGGCAGGAAGCCGGCCCGCTCGGCGTGCGCGAGGAACGGGCGATAGACCTCGCGCAGGTGCTGGTCGAAGACGCGGTCGAAGTTGCCGACCGGCTGGTGCAGGTGGACGCCGAAGACGAATCGCAGGGGTTCGTTCACGCCCTCGTCACTCCGGCCACGCCTGGGCCAGGAAGAAGTCGCGCGCCGTGCCGGCCGCGGGATCGTTGCTCACCGCGCCCTCGAGGCGCGCCAGGAACCCGTCCCGCAGGCGCGGCCACTCGGCGCCCGCGAGGTTGATGGCGCGGGCCGCGTAGCGCAGGACCTGCCGCCCCTCGAGCCCGGCGAAGTCGTCGAAGAACCAGCCGCACGAGGTGGACGCGCGCATGGCGTTGCGCTCCATCTCGACGAGCCGCACGGCATCGGGGCCCGGCGCGGCCACCGCGCCCGACGTGCCGGCCCCGCCGGCGGCGTCGCGGAACGCCCAGGGGCCGCCCGGCAGGCTCGCGCCCTCGCGCTGGTACAGCGCGTGGACCTCGCCCGCGAGCCAGCGGATGGCCTGGTACAGGGGCGCGCGCCAGGCCTGACGCGACGTGGCCACGATCCGGCAGCCGCACTCGGACCGCCAGCGTTCCACGCCGTGCACACAGCTCCACGAGCTGGGCGCCACGAGGTCGAGGTCGGCCGTCGGCGGCGCCGCCGCGAGCGCCGACGCGAAGTTGTCGAGCCGCACGTCCGGGCGCGAGCCCAGCCGGTGCAGGAGGGCGCCGAGGGCGAGGTCGGCGAAACGATGATGATGGCCGTAGGTCTCGCCGTCGGTGGCGATGCTCACCAGCCGCCGGGCCGGCGCCGCGAGGAGCGAGGCTTCCCAGCGCGTGGAGTCCTCGAGGGCGTCGCCGAACGCCACGGCGTGCGAGCGGGCGCCGTCGTAGACGAACACGGCGATGCTGCGGCCGCCGCTGGTGCGCACCCGGCCCGCCATGCCGTCGGGCGGCGGCGCCGTCACCTGGTGCGGCGCGAGCACGGTGAACG
>CAZJZC010000144.1:0-6291 GCA_964550365.1 uncultured Gemmatimonadales bacterium
GTGGCGCCCGCGAGGCGCGCGGCGGCCAGCTCCACGCGGCGGCCGGCGCCCCGCCCCAACCGCGCGGCCACGGCGGCGAGCGCGCCCGCCACCGCGCCACGGTCGGGCACGGCCTTCTCGGCCGCGGCCGAGGGTGTCGGCGCCCGCAGGTCGGCGACCAGGTCGGTGAGCGTCACGTCCAGCTCGTGGCCCACGGCCGAGATGCACGGGACCGGCGAGGCCGCCACCGCGCGCGCCACCGCTTCGTCGTTGAAGGCCATGAGGTCCTCGGCCGACCCGCCTCCCCGCCCCACGATGAGCAGGTCCAGCGCGGGACAGCGGGCCGCCAGGGCCAGCGCCCGGCGGATGTCGCGCGGCGCGCCCTCGCCCTGGACCCGCGCGCCGATGCGCACCAGGGTGCAGTCCGGCCAGCGCCGCTCGACCACCGAGACGATGTCGTGCCACGCGGCGCCCTCGGTGCTGGTCACCACGCCGATGCAGCGCGGGAACGGCGGCAGGGGCCGCTTGCGCTCGGGCGCCAGCAGGCCGTCCTTCTCCAGCGCGCGACGCGCCTGCTCCAGCCGCGCGGCGTGGAAGCCGCCCTCGGTCGTCGGCAGGACCCGGCGCACCGTGAACTGCAGGGAGCCGCGGCGGGTGAAGACGGTGAACGACCCGTGGGCATAGACCTTGAGACCGTCGGCGAACGGCTCCCCGAGCCGCCGGGCATCGTCGCCCCAGATGACGCAGGCCATCGCCGAGGTCCGGTCCTTGAGGGTGAAGTACCACTGCCCGCCGGCCGCGACCTTCAGGCCCGAGACCTCGCCCTCGACCCAGATGGTCGGCAGCTGATGCACCCAGTGCCGGGCGCCATCGATCACCTCGGTGACCGAGTACGGCCGGTCCCCGGCGGCCGGCGTCCCCAGCGGCAGTTCCAGGTTCACGCCGCCTGCCGCGCCGCCTGGACGGTGTTGGCCATCAGCAGGGCGATGGTCATGGGGCCCACGCCGCCCGGCACCGGCGTGATGGCGCCGGCGACCTCCTTCGCCTCCGCGAAGTTGACGTCGCCGGTGAGCCGGTACCCCTTCTCGGTGTCCGGCGCATCGACCCGGTTGATGCCGACGTCGATGACCACCGCGCCCGGCTTGATCATGTCGCCGCCGATGACCTCGGGACGCCCGGCCGCCACCACCAGGATGTCGGCCTCCCGCGTGTGACGGCCCATGTCCCTCGTCTTGGTATGGCAGACCGTCACCGTGGCGTTGCCGCCGACGACGTCCTGCAGCAGCATGTTCGCCACCGGCCGACCCACGATCATCGAACGGCCCACGACCACCGCGTGCAGGCCCCTGGGCTCGACGCCGCTGCGCCTGAGCATCTCGATGACGCCCGCGGGCGTGCAGGGCCGGAACGCGTCGCGGTCGCCCCGCACCACCTTGCCGACGTTCACCGGGTGGAACCCGTCCACGTCCTTCGCCGGGCTGATGCGGTTCACCACCCGCTCGAAGCTCAGCGGCTTCGGCAGGGGCGACTGCACCAGGATGCCGTGGACCGCGGGGTCGGCGTTGAGCCGGTCCACGAGGGCCAGGAGGTCGGCCTCGGGCGTGTCGGCCGGCAGGCGCAGGGTGTCGGAGCGCATGCCCAGCTCGTCGGCCGCCTTGCCCTTCATGCGCACGTAGACCTGGCTGGCCGGGTCCTCCCCGACGATGACCACCGTGAGGCCGGGCCGGACGCCGCGCTCGCGCAGGGCGGCGACCTCGCTCTTGAGCTCCTCGCGGACGGCCTTGCCGATGGCGACGCCGTCGATGATGCGGGCTGGCATGGGACTCCCGGGATAGTCGGTTCGGGTATGCGGCCGCCGCGATCCGCGGCCCGCCGAAGGTCCGTCCGTCCCTACTTGGCGACGCCCACGGCGCGGGTCTCCCGGATGACGACCACGCGGATCTGTCCGGGGTACTGCAGCTCGGTCTCCACCCGCCGGGCGATCTGTTCGGAGAGCTCGGCCGCCTTGCCGTCGTCGACGCGGTCCGGCGTGACCATCACGCGGATCTCGCGCCCCGCCTGGATGGCGAAGGTCTTCTCCACGCCCGGGAAGCTGCCGGCGATCTCCTCGAGCTTCGTCAGCCGCTTGACGTAGCTCTCGAACGCTTCCCGCCGCGCGCCGGGCCGGGCGCCCGAGGCGGCGTCGGCCGCCTGCACGATGACCGACTCGGGCGTCAGGTGCGGCACGTCGTCGTGATGGGCCTCGATGCAGTTGATGACCAGCGGATCCTCGCCGTACTTCCGTGCCTGCTCGACGCCCAGCTGCACGTGCGTGCCCTCGTGCTCGTGCGTCAGCACCTTGCCGATGTCGTGCAGCAGCGCGCCGCGCCGCGCCCGGGCCACGTCGATCCTGAGTTCCGTCGCCATGATCGAGGCGATCCAGCAGACCTCCTTGACGTGCTTGAGGAGGTTCTGCCCGTAGCTGGTGCGGAACTTCATCCGCCCGACCAGCTTGATGAGCTCCGGGTGGAGCCCGTGCACGCCGACGTCGTAGGCCGCCTGCTCGCCCGCCTCGACCACCTGCTGCTCGACGTCGGCCTGGGCCTTGCGGACGATCTCCTCGATGCGCCCGGGGTGGATCCGCCCGTCGGTGATCAGCCGCTCCAGGGAGAGCCGCGCCACCTCGCGCCGCACCGGGTCGAAGCAGGAGATGGTCACCGCGTCGGGGGTGTCGTCGATGATCACGTCGACGCCGGTGGCCTGCTCGAAGGCGCGGATGTTGCGGCCCTCACGCCCGATGATGCGGCCCTTCATCTCGTCGCTGGGGAGGGTCACGGTGGATACCACGGTCTCGGCGGTCTGATCGGCCGCGATGCGCTGGATGGCGGTGGCGAGGATCTTCCTGGCTTCCTTCTCGGCGTCGCGCCGCGCCTGTTCCTTCAGGCCGCGCACCAGGTTCGCCGCCTCGGCCTTGGCCTCGTCCTCGACCGTGCGCAGCAGGTCACGCCGGGCCTCGGCGCTGGTCAGCCCCGCGACCGCCTCGAGCCGGCGGCGCTGGTCGATCACCAGCTGACGCAGTTCCGCTTCCTGGCCGGCGACACGCTGTTCCAGCGCCGCGACCTCGGAGAGCTTCGCGTCCAGCTCCTTCTCGCGACGCTCGCCGAGGTCCATCTTGCGCTCGAGCTGCCGCTCGCGCTCCTCGAGCCGCCGCTCGGTCCTGCCCCACTCCTCCCGACGCCGGCCGGCGTCGGCATCGAAGGACTCCCGGTCCCGGGCGAGTTCCTGGCGGCCGCTTTCGACGAGGGACTGGCGGAAGGACTCGGCGTCGCGCCGCGCCTCGGCCAGCAGGCGGTCCGCCACGTCCCGCCCGGTGGACTGCGCCAGCCGCTGACCGCGACGTTCCAGCATCCGACCGAGCACGAACAGCACCGGCCCGGCCACGGCGAGCAGGCCGAGGCCGACGAAGAGCATCCAATTCGGCATATGACCACTCCGGCGGTCACCCGCCCCGAGTGATTATCAATGAACTTCAGAGTGAAGCGTGTAACCTACGATGGAACAGTGAGATACGCCAGTGCGGCCGGATCGCGTCCGCGCCGGCGGAGAACCACGCCCGCGGGTCAGGGCGCGCTCATCCCTCCGACGCTCTGACGCTTGACGGGCGGGAGCAGGCGGGCCAGGTCGCCGGCCATCTTGCGCAGGCGTCCGGCCGTCTCCTGCTGGCCCTTGCGGGCCTCGAACAGCTCGTCGGTGATGGCCAGGGCGGCGAGGATGGCGGCCTTGTGCGTCTCGACCATCGGGCCGGCGTTCAGCACCCGGCGGATGGCCTGGTCGACGTAGGCGGCGACCTGCCGGGTGTACTCGGGGTCGAGCTCGGAGCGGACGGTGTACTCCTCGTCCACGATGGTGACCTTGACCGCGTGCTTCCTGCCGTTCATTCGGCGCCTCCGTTCCCACGCTGCTGCTCGAGGAACCGCAGCCGGTCGAGCAGATCGGCCACCCGGGTGCGGGCCTGCTGGAGCCGCTGGCTCAGCTCCCGGTTCTCGTCTTCCAGTTCGCGCGAACCGGGCGGCGCCCCGGCGCCGGACTGCGCCAGGTCGGCCAGCCGCTGTTCGGCCGTCAGCGCCCGCCGGCGCCAGCCGGCGAGTTCGCCCTCGAGGAGCCGCAGCACCTCTTCGAGCTCGCGCAGCGCTTCGAGGTCAGGCCTCTCGCCGCCGGATGCCATGCCGCTCCTCCACGGCCCGCACCGCCCGGGCCAGCGCCTTGTCGGCCTCCTCATCGCGGAGCGTGCGGTCGCCCGCACGGAACACCAGCCGCCACGCCACGCTGCGTTCAGCCTCGCCGAGCGGGGCGCCGCGGTACTCGTCGAACACCCACAGCCGCTCGCACAGGGCGCCGGCCGCCTCGCGCAGGGTGCGCTCCACGTCGGCGGCGGCCTGCCCCGCGGGCAGGACCAGGGCGACGTCCCGCTCGACGGCAGGCCAGGCGCTGACCGGCCGGTACCGCGGCTGATGCGCGACCGGCTCCAGGGGCAGCTCGAGTTCGAACCCCAGCAGCGATCCCGCCCAGGCCGGCCGATCCGCCGCGATCCCGCCGGCGCGCCCGATGGAACGCCCCTCGTGCCGCACGTCCCAGCCGGCGCCCTCGGCCACCAGCTCGGCCCCCGGCCACGCCGTCGCGACGACGGCTTCGAGCAGGGCCCGGACGTCGAAGACGTCGACGTCCGGCGGCGCCGGTTCGCTCCAGTGCGCGGGACGGCGGGCGCCGGTCACGACGCCGGCGACGTGGTTCTCCTCGCCCGGCAGCTCGTAGGTCCTCCCGCCGGCCTCCTCGCGCCGGCCGCGGGACCGGTCGAACACGTGGCCGATCTCGAACAGCCTGACGTCCCTGCTCATCTGCCGCCAGTTGTGCTCCACCCGCCGGGCCAGTCCGCTCACCAGGTCGTGACGAAGATACGCTTCCTCCTGGCTGAGCGGGTTGAGGACGGCCGGCTGGCGCTCGTCCACCCTGGGCCCCAGCGGGAGCGTGACGGCCTCGTGCAGACCGGCACCCGTGAGCAGGTCGCGCAGCCGGTCGGCCAGCCGTTCGACCGGGGCATCGGGCACCGTGCCCGGCCGGTACGGGCGCATCTCGTCGGGGAACGCGTCGTACCCGACGAGGCGGGCGACCTCCTCGATCAGGTCGATCTCGCGCTCGAGGTCGGGGCGCCAGGCCGGTACCTGCACGCCGAACCGCTCCTCCTTGGGGCTCACCACGCAGCCGATGGCGGTGAGGACCCGCTCGATCTCGGGCCGCGCCACCTCGACGCCGAGCACCCGGGCGACCCGCCCCGCACGCAGGAAGACGGTGCGCGGCGCGATGGGCCGGGGATACACGTCCACGCAGCCCTCGACCCGTCCGCCGGCGACGGCCACGATGAGCTGGGCCGCGCGGGCCAGCCGCCGGGCCGTCGCCTCCGGGTCGGCCCCGCGCTCGAACCGGTAGCTGGCGTCGGTGCTCATGCCGAGCGCCGTGCGCATGCGCCGCGTGCCCCGCGGATCGAAATAGGCGCACTCCAGCAGGATGTCGGTCGTCGCGGCGGTGACCTCGCTCTCCCCGCCGCCCATGACGCCGGCGAGCGCGGTGGCCCGCGCCGCGTCGGCGATGACGCAGAAGCCGTCCGCCAGCGTCCGCTCGACGCCGTCGAGCGTCCGCAGGGTCTCGCCGGCCCTGGCCCGGCGCACGACGATGGCCGGACCCGCCACCTTCGCCAGGTCGAAGGCGTGGAGCGGCTGGCCGTTCTCCAGCATGAGGTAGTTGGTCGCATCGACCACGTTGGAGATCGAGCGGGCGCCGACCGCGGCCAGCCGATCGCGCAGCCAGGCCGGCGAGGGGCCGACGGCGACGCCGCGGATGACCGCCGCGGTATAGCGCGGGCAGCCCTCGGGGTCCTCGATGCTCACGCGGACCCCGGCGGCCTCGCCGCTGGCGCCGGCGGCCCGCGGCACCGGGGGCGGTTCCGGCGCGCCGGGGATGGGCGGCAGCTTCACCGGCCGCCGGAGCACCGCGCCCAGGTCCCGCGCCAGGCCCTCGTGGCTCAGCAGGTCGGGGCGGTTGGCGCCCACGTCGAGGGTATACCGCACGTCGGCCACGGGCATCACCCGCAGGAACGGGGTGCCGGGGGGCGCGTCGGTGGCCAGCTCCATGATGCCCTCGCCGTCGGCGCCGAGGCCCAGCTCCTTCGCCGAGCACAGCATGCCCTCGCTCACCTCGCCGCGGATCTTCCTCCGCTCGAGTCGGAGCCCGCCGGGCAGCACCGTGCCGACCGGGGCGAAGGGGTACTTCTTCCCCGCC
>CAZJZC010000145.1:0-6282 GCA_964550365.1 uncultured Gemmatimonadales bacterium
CGAACACGCGCCAGCTCAACTGCGGCTTGAGCAGGCCCAGCCACTGGACCTCGCGCGGGATGCGGTTCTGGAGCACGTCATTGCCCCAGACCGCGATCAGCGCGCCGAGCGCGACGCCTCCCAGCGTGATGACGAGGCACTCGGTGAACAGCTGCCGTACCACCGCCCCTCGGGTCGCGCCGAGGGCCATGCGGAGGGCCAGCTCGCGCCGCTTGGCAAGGCCGCGGGCCAGCATCAGGTGCGCCAGGTTCACGCAGGCGATGAGCAGGACGACCAGGGCCGAGCCGACCATGGCCTTGTGGAGGTCCCGGACCTCCTCCCGCCGGTCGAGCACCGGGTACATCTCGAAGGCGTATGGCGCCTCCCGGGCGCCGAAGCGATCGGTGAGGAGCCGGGCGAGTGCTTTCAGTTCGGCGTCGGCCTGGGCCCGGGTCACGCCGGCCTTGAGCCGGACCGTCGGCCAGACGCGGGCCGTGGTGTTGGTGGTCTCGACCGTGGGCGGCAGGGGCAGCCAGGCGCCGATGTCCCCGGTGCCGCGAGGCAGGACCCCCACCACGACGTGCGGTCGGCCGTTGAGCGTGACCACGGCGTCGGGCGGGAGCCGCCCGCCGAACAGGCGCCGGGACAGGTCCTGGCCCAGCACGACGACGTCCTCGCCGTCGGCGGCGGTGAACGCGCGGCCCTGGCTCGGCCGCACACCCATGAGGGTGAACCAGGCGGGCGTGACGCGCCGGACCCGGCCGGTCTCGGGTGCGCCGCCACGCTCGACGGTGACCTGGTCGCTCGCCGTCGGCACCACGCCCTCGAACGAGCGGGTGTTGTCGCGGAAGTAGCGGTACAACTCGGCATGGCTCATCGGGCTCCGCCGGCCGAACCACCAGTTGAGCGTGTACAACCGGTCCGGCTCGCGGTACGCGACGTACGGGTTGAGCACCGCGTCCAGCACGCCGAACATGGTGGTGGAGAGACCCAGACCGACGCCAAGGGCGACCACCGAAACGGCCACGAAGCCGGGGCTCCGGGCCAGCGACCGCAGGGCGTAGCGCAGGCCGTTCACGCGGTCTCGCGCGCCCAGTGCGAGAACGGGGAGGTACGGTCGTACTCCTCGGGATGCTGGCGGAACCAGCTCATCACCAGCAGCAGCTGCGCCATGTCCGGCCCGCCGCGCGCCGCGGGCGCCGCGGCGGCCTCGTCCACGTGGCGGCGGATGCCGGCCGCGAACGCCTGGCGCTCGAGCGGCGAGCGGGGCAGGGCGGCCTCGGTCCGGATCGTTCCGTGCCGCACCAGGTAGACCCGGTCGTCGCCGCCGCCTGCCTGGTCCTTCACCTCGTAGACGAAGTTGAGCGCCTCGACCGCGGCCCTGAGGCGCGCCACCGCGGCGAACAGCCAGGTGAGGTCGTCGAACCGGCGTCGCCACAGGGCGGCGCGCTCGTAGGCCTGGGCGTCCGAGGCGTCGGCCATGGCGTCGAGCGCCCGGTCGAGCGGGTGGGCCGAGCGGCCGTCGAGGAACGCCACCGCGGCCCGGGCCGCCTCGGCGTAGCGCTCGGCGCCGACCCGCGCGGCGCAGGGCCCGAGGCAGTTGCCCAGGTCGTGACGGATGCAGGCCGGCTGGAGCACGGTGTCGAACAGCGAGGGCTGATCGGCGAACGTCAGCGGGATGTGGTCGGCGCAGTCGCGCAGGCCGAGCAGGTCGGCGAGGGTGCGCACCGACTCGAGCGCCTGGCCCCGGCCGCGGAACGGCCCGAAATAGACGGCGCCCGTGTCCTTCAGGGTCTCGGTCACCGTGAGCTTGGGCGCCGCACCGCCGGTCAGCCGCACGAACGCCAGCGAAGCCCGGTACCGGTTGCCCGCCACGTTGTAGGCCGGCCGCAGGCGCTGGATGAGGCGCTGCTCCTCGAGCAGGGCCGCGAACTCGCTGGGCAGGGGGCGGACGGCGATGTCGGCGGCGCAGCGGATCAGCCGCGCGCTCTTGGACTCGGGCCACGGCGCGGAGAAGTACGACAGCAGGCGGGTGCGCAGGTCCTTGGCCTTGCCGACGTAGATGATGCCGCCGGCCGCGTCGAGGAACTGGTAGATGCCGGGCGCCTTGGGGGTCTGCGACTGGACCCGCCGCTTGAGCGCGGCGAGCGCGGCCGGGCCGGGGAGCAGGTCCTGGAGGGCTAGCGCTGACACCGATAGCAAAAGTACGTGGAACGCGCGTCCAGGGCATGGGTGGCGGCGATCGGCGAGCCGCAGCGCAGGCAGGGCTCGCCGGCGCGCTCGTAGACCGCGAGCCTCCCCTGGAAGCCGCCCGGCGTCCCGGCGCCGGTGCGATAATCGCGCACCGTCGTCCCGCGCCGCTCGATCGAGCCGGCCAGCACCGCGACGATCGCCGCGTGCAGGCGTTCGGCTTCGGCCGCGCTCACGCGGCGCGATTCGCGGGACGGGTCGATCCCGGCCATCCACAGCGCCTCGCTGGCGTAGATGTTGCCGACGCCCGCCAGCCGCCGCTGGTCCATGATGGCCTTCTTCACCGCCTGCCGGCTGCCGTTGAGCGCCGCGGCGAGGACGGCGGGCGTGAAGGCCGGGTCCAACGGCTCGGGTCCGATGGCCGCGTCGTGCCGCGCCCACTGCCCCGGCGTGAACAGGTAGATGCGGCCCAGGCGCCGCACGTCCCGGTACCGGACCCGCGTGCCGGTCTCGAGGTCGAGGTGGACCACGTCGTACGGGTCCGTCGCCCGCGTTCCGGGCCGGCGGCGGTCGGTGAGCACCGCCCCGGTCATGCCGGGCTGGATCACCACGCGCCGGCCGTCGTCCAGGTCGAGCACCAGGTTCTTGGCCCGGCGCCCGACGCGCGTCACCCGCCGGCCGGCGAGCGATCGCACGAAGGCCGCCGGAGCGGTCCTTCGAAGGACGTCGGGCCGCAGCACCCGGGCGCGGACGATGCGCCGGCCCTCGAGATGGGGGCGGATGTCGCGGGCGATGGTCTCGACTTCGGGGAGTTCAGGCATCGGGACGGGAGGGGCGGATCAGGGGAACGAGGCGGCTGCCGTGGCGCTCACCCCGGTCGCTTGGCGCCGGACGTCGCGCGCTCGATCTCGCGCCAGCCGATGTCGCGCCGGAACTGCTTGCCCTCGAAATCGACGGCCTCGGCCGCCTCCCGGCTGCGGGCGGCCGCCGCGGCCACGTCGGGGCCGACCGCCGTGATCGAGAGCACCCGCCCCCCCGAGACGCGGAGCTTCCCCTGGGAGTCGAGCGTGGTCCCGGCGTGAAAGACCAGCACGTCGGTCGCGGCCTCAAGGCCCTTGGGGATCCGGATCTCGACGCCGGTCCTGGGAGCACCCGGGTACCCCTCGGCGGCCAGCACCGTGGTGACGGCCGCCTTCCGCGTGGCGCCCAGCTTGACGCCCCCTGGCATCCATCCGCCCTCGGCGACCATCCGGAGCACGGGAAGCAGGCCCGGAGGCGTGGCCGCGAGCATAGCCTGGGCCTCGGGGTCACCGAACCGGCAGTTGAACTCGATCACGGCCAGGGAGGCATCGTGCTCCCGGATCATGATACCGGCGTAAAGTACGCCACGATAAGGTGCTCCCGCGTCGGCCAAGGCCTTCAGAGTAGGCCGGAAGACCTGCCTGGCGACCTGGTCGAGCAGGTCTGGGGTTGCCAGGGACACGGGGCAGTATGCTCCCATGCCCCCTGTGTTGGGGCCCGTGTCCCCCTCGCCTATCCGCTTGTGATCCTGTGCCGGCGGGAGCACGGCGAAGTGTTCGCCGTCGGTGATCGCCAGGACCGACAGCTCCTCGCCTGCCAGGAACTCCTCGACCAGGATCTCCGAGCCCGCGTCGCCGAGCGATCCCTGGAGCATCTCCTGGGCGGCGGCCAGCGCCTCGGCGCGGGTCTGGCAGACGACGGCGCCCTTGCCGGCGGCCAGGCCCGACGCCTTGACCACCAGGGGCTCGGCGTGGCCGCCGATGTACTTGGCGGCGTGGGCGTATTCGGTGAAGGTCTGCGAGCTGGCGGTGGGAATGCCGGCGGCGAGCATCAGGTCCTTGGCGAAGGCCTTGGACGACTCGATCCGGGCGGCGGCGGCGGTGGGACCGAATACCGGGATGCCGTCCCGGGCCAGGCGGTCGACCAGTCCGGCCGCCAGGGGCGCCTCCGGGCCGACCACCACGAGGTCGATGCGCTTCTCCTTCGCCGCGGCGGCTACCGCCGCCACGTCGCTGGAGGTCCCGGGGAGATTGGTAGCGAGCCTGGCGGTGCCGGCATTGCCCGGCAGGCAGAAGAAGGTGCCGTCGGGGGCGTCGCGCCGGAGGGCCCACAGCAGGGCGTGCTCGCGGGCGCCGCCGCCGACGACGAGGACCCTCACCGGCCGGAGGATCCTTTGGTGAAGGCGCTGGAGAAGGCCTCCTTCGCCTTGCGGGCGACCTCGGAGACCGAGCCCATCGTCTCCTTCATCTGCTCGCCGTAGTACTTCGACGCGTCGGCGAAGTCGTCGGTGATGGGCCGCTGGTCGTCCGCCGAGCCGCGCCGGGGATACTCGCCCCGCAGGATGCGGTCGTAGTCGCCGCCCTCCACCCAGCGCTGCAGCTCGGCGGCGCGGAGGGTGTGGAACGGGTGGGTCATGCCGAGCGTGTTGACGACCTTGGCGATCATGTCGGCGGCGTCGCCGCCGGTCTCGTACTCGCGGGCCTGGACCATGAACGCGTTCAGGTCCGTGTCCTCGATCTTCCCGCCGCCCGCCATCTTCATGAACATCCGCATCGAGGCCACCGGGTCCTGGCTGGACAGCAGGCCGGCCCGGTCGCAGGACAGTTCGCTCTTGCGGAACCACTCCAGCAGGGCGAGCTGGATGGGCAGCAGGGCGATGCCGGCCAGGAACGGCAGGCCGCGCAGGCCGACGGTGAGCAGGATGACGAGGATGGTGCGGTACAGCGCGTGACCGCTGATGATGTGCCCCAGCTCGTGGCCGAGGATGGTGCGCAGTTCCTCCTCGTCGAGCATGGTCAGCGCGCCCGAGTTCAGCACGATGAACGGGCGGTCCATGCCGAAGGCACCGGCGTTGAAGAACGGCGTCTGGGAGATGAACAGTTCCGGGCGCGGCTCCCAGTCCATGGTGCCGAGGACGTCGCTGAAGGCCGCGTGCACCTTGGGGAACTGCGTCGGCCCCACGCGGACCGCGTTGGCCTGGAACAGCAGGCGCACCCCGCGCTCGCCGAAGAAGCCGTAGACCTTGCGCACCACCTCGTCGAAGCCCGGGATGGCCCGCAGCGCGTTGAGCGCGGCGCGGTCGGCCGGGTGTTCCCAGGCGCGCGGGGAGATCTGCGTCAGCACCGTGCGGGGCCGGCGCGAGGGCGACGGCAGATTGCCGCTGGTTTCGTCGGTCATCGTGTACCCCCAGAAGGACCTACCGACCAGACGCGCGCGCCCGGGGGAAGTTTCATCCGAGCGCCTGGTCGAGGTCGGCCATGAGGTCCTCCACGTCTTCGACGCCCACGGACAGGCGGACCAGTCCGTCCGTCAGGCCCATCGCCCGGCGCATGTCCGGGGGCACGGCGGCATGGGTCATGGAGGCCGGATGGCCGATGAGGCTCTCGACCCCGCCGAGCGACTCGGCCAGGTAGAACAGGCGGGTCCGGCCGACCATGGCGCGGGCCGCCTCCATGGACCCCAGTTCGATGGACAGCATCCCGCCGAACCCCTTCATCTGACGGCAGGCCAGATCGTGCTGGGGATGGGACGGCAGGCCGGGGTAGAAGACCTCCCGCACCCGCCGATCGCCGGCCAGCCATTCGGCGATGCGCCGGCCGCTGGCGTCGTGCTGGCGCATCCTGAGGGGCAGGGTCTTGGTGCCCCGCAGGGCGAGCCAGCAGTCGAACGGCCCGGGCACCGCGCCCACGGACTTCTGGATGAATTGCAGGCGCGCGGCCAGCTCGTCGTCGTTCAGGATGACGATGCCGCCGACCATGTCGCTGTGACCGTTGAGGTACTTGGTGGTGGAGTGGAGCACGATGTCGGCGCCGAACTCGAAGGGGCGCTGGAGGATGGGCGTGGCGAAGGTGTTGTCGACCGTCACCAGCACGCCGCGTTGTTTCGCCATGGCGCCCAGGGCCTCGAGGTCGGCGATCCGCATGAGCGGGTTCGTCGGGGTCTCGAGGAACAGCATCTTCGTCTTCGGCGTCATCGCGGCCTCGACCGCGGCCGGCTCGCGCGTGTCCACGAAGGTGAACGACATCCCCTGGCGGCTGAGCACCTTGTCCATCAGCCGGTGGGTGCCGCCGTACACGTTCTCGCCGCACACCA
>CAZJZC010000146.1:0-1299 GCA_964550365.1 uncultured Gemmatimonadales bacterium
GGAGCCGTCGAGCACGAGCAGCGTCTCGTGAGGCGCGCCCGCCGCCCGCCGGCCCACCACGCGGGCGATCTTCTGGAGTTCCTTCATCAGGTCGTCCTGCGTGTGCAGCCGTCCCGCCGTGTCCACGAGGACCGTGTCGAGCCCGCGCGCCGCTGCGGCCTCGACCGCGTCGAACGCCACCGCCGCCGGATCCTGGCCGCTCGCGCCCCGCACGCACGGCACGCCGAGCCGGTCTGCCCACTCGCCCAGTTGCTCCACGGCACCGGCCCGGTAGGTGTCGGCCGCGCACAGGAGGACGCGCCGCCCTTCCGCCGACAGCCGCCTGGAGAGTTTCGCCGCGACCGTCGTCTTGCCCGCCCCGTTGACGCCGACGAGGAGGATCACCGTCGGACCGGCGTCAGCGCGCGCCAGGACGCCGGGGGGGTGCCGATCGTCGGTCAGCATGTCCGTCAGCCGCGCCGCGATGACGTCCCGGACCTCCTCGGCCGTCCGGAGCCTTCCCTGGCGCACCTGCGCCGTCACCTCCGCGACCAGCTCCAGCGACGCCGTCACGCCGAGGTCGGCCTCGATCAGGGCGCGCTCCAGCGCGTCGAGTTCGGCGCGCCCCATGCCGCGCACCAGCACGCGCACGTCGGTGAGCGCGACCTGCTTGATGCGGCCCCAGAGTCCCAACGACTACGCCCCGCCCGGCGGTTTCCGGCGTTCCTCGTAGCGCGCCTCGGCGCGCACGGTGATCAGGTGCTGGTCCGCCCGCTTGCGCGTGGCCGCCAGGTCCTCCCGGCCGCTGCGCGTGGCCCAGCCCAGGGAGAACGCGCACGGAGCGCCCTGTTCGGCGCCTTCACGCAGCCGTTCGGCGATCATCCTGGTGGCCGCCTCGTCGGCGCCGTTGAGCAGGACCAGGAACTCGTCACCGCCCGTCCGGATCACGCTGTCGGAGAAGCGCGTGTGTCCGGCCAGGTACCGCGCCATGCGCACCAGGAGGTCGTCGCCGGCGTCGTGCCCGCGCGTGTCGTTGACCTCCTTGAAATGATCCAGGTCCACGACGATGCAGCCCCAGTCGGGGCCCAGCCGCGGGTCCTCGGCTCTCGTCTTCAGATAGCGGCGGTTGTAGCACCCGGTGAGCGCGTCGCGGAGGCTCTCCTCCCGCAGCCGCAACTCCTCCTGCCGCCGCTCCGTCACGTCGGCCGCATTCCCCAGGACGTATGGCTGGGCGCCTTCGGGACGCCGCACCACGTTGCGGTACTCCCACAAGCGGTCGTCACCGGAGCGGGTGCGCATCCGCATCAGCCCGACGTCGAA
>CAZJZC010000146.1:1399-6256 GCA_964550365.1 uncultured Gemmatimonadales bacterium
CCCGGTCTCGTCGTGGCCGGCCGCCGTCAGGACGACGATCGGCACCCCCGGCGCCCGCGCCGCGATCCGCGAGACGTTCTCCACGCCCTCGCCGTCGGGCAGGCCGAGATCGAGCAGGATGACGTCCGGCGGCGCGCGTCCGGAAAGCCGCGCGACGGCGCGATCGAGACGGTGCGCCGCCTCGACCTCCCAGGTCTCGCGGGCCGAGGCGCCGAGCAGCGCGCGCAGCAGCGCCACGGCGTCCGGGTCGTCTTCGACGATGAGCACTCGATACGTGTCCATTGGTCTCCCTGGGGACCGTAGCCGTCCGTCTAGCGCAGGCCGAGGCGGCGGCGGGCCGCCCATTCCGCGACCAGTGCGAGGAGGATCGCGGCATGGAGAAGCCAGCCATGACGGAGTGGCACCGCCTCGCTTGCACCCGCGGTGGAGAGGCCCGCCTGCTCACCCAGCGACGGTAGCCGGGGCAGCAGCTCGACCGCGTCCCGGGCCAGAGCGTCACGGCGCGCGAGCAGCGCCGGCGACGAGCCGCCTGCCCGCGAGGCCACGAGCCAGTCCGTCAGCGAGGCGACCAGCGCGCGATAACCCTCCAGCGCGACGCCACCGCGAGCCGCCCAGCGCCAGAGACCGCTGCCCGACACGACCACGCTGCGGCGCGCGCCGCGCTCGATCCCCTGCACCAGCGGCTGGGCCCGGCCGCGCCGGTTCAGTTGCGCCGACAGGCCGGTCCACTGGACCGAATCGGGCCGCAGGTCGCGCACCGCCTCCAGGGGCGGCAGGCTGT
The DNA here is from genome assembly GCA_964550365.1 of uncultured Gemmatimonadales bacterium. Taxonomy (GTDB): domain Bacteria; phylum Gemmatimonadota; class Gemmatimonadetes; order Gemmatimonadales; family JACORV01; genus DASXPG01. Next base: position 2,181 of record CAZJZC010000146.1, read on the forward strand.
CGGTGGGCACACCGGCCAGCGCCGCGCCGATGGGCGAGGCGAACTCGGAGGGCGTCACGTACCAGTCTCCGGCCGACTCACCCGCGCCCGCGGCGGGCCACCGCCAGACCGGGCCCGTCGCCAGCCGGCTGAACGCCTCCACCGACACGGCGCTGCCGTGCGCCACCACGACCGCGGCGCGGGACGCCTCCTGGCGCACCTGCGCCTCACCGACCGGACGAAGCGAGCGCGCGTCGCGCCAGCCCGCTTCTCCCACGCGGACGAACACCCGCACCGGAAGGCCGCTGGTCGCCTCCAGCGTCGCGCCCAGCCAGCGGACGTCGTAGTCAGGGCTGTCCGACACCAGCACGACCGACGCGGATCGGGAGACCGCGGCCACCGTCGCCCGCGCGTCGTTGCGGGGATCCCCGTCGCCGGCGAAGCCGCGCAGTCGGACCTCGTAGCGCCGCTCCTCGACGAGCGCGCCGGTCGGCGCGGGGACGAACGTCAGCGTCCGACGGACCCCGCCGTCGCCCAGGGGCACCCGCGCGCGCACCACGATGCGCCCCGCCTCCAGCAGTTCGAGCGTCCCGCTGTCGCCGGGGGCCGCACCGCGGGCCGCCACGTCGACCACGGCCGTGGCGGTGTCGCCGGCGCGCAGCGCCGCCGGAATGTCCAGGGCCGCCACGGCGGCGTCCGCCCGGTCCGGCCGCGGCACCAGGATCACCCGCGCGGCCCGGCGCAGGTCCGAGGGGATCGCCGCCGCGTCGTCGAGTTCGCCATCGGTGATCACCACGATGGGCCCGCCGCCGGCCGCCGCCTCCCGCAGCGCCGGCAGCAGCCGGCTTCCACCCATGTCGGGAACCGCGGCCGGTGTCCAGGCACGCGGTTCGTCGCCGAACAGCACGACCCGGCCGCCGGCTCCCGCGATGGCCCGGGCGCTGTCGAGCGCCGCGCGCCAGCGCGCATCCCCGTTCGGGTCGGTCATCGAGCGCGAGGCGTCGAGGAGCACCACGGGGTGGCGGGACGCCGGCGAGCGGCACCCCGGGTTGACCAGCAGCGCCGCGACCCCGCCCCACGCGACCGCCCGCAGGGCCGCGAGCGGCAAGCCCGCCGCGCCCGGCCGTTCGAAGAGCAGGTACAGCGCCAGCGCCCCGAGGGCTGCGACGACGCCTACGAGGGCGACGAGCACCGCAGCGCCTCCTCGATGGTCAGCCGGCCGTCGAACAGCGCTCTCCCCACGATCGCCCCTGCCAGTCCGGCATCACGGATACGCTCCAGGTCGGCGATGCCGTTGACGCCGCCCGAGACCACGACGTCCAGCCCGGCCGACCTGCCGAGCGCGGCGGCATCGTCAACGTTCGAACCTCCCAACCCTCCCTCGCGCGCCAGGTCGGTGACGGCCAGCAGGGTGATGCCGGCCGCCGCAGCTCGTGCCGCGACGAGTTCGGGGGTCATCGCCTGGGCGCCGTCCCAGTTGCGCGCCCATACCCGGCCGTCCTCCAGGTCGAGGGTCAGGCCGAGCGAGTCGGTCGCGAACTGGTCGGTGAGGTCGGCCAGCGCCTGTTCGTCGGCCACGGCGCGCGTTCCCAGCAACACCCGCTGGACCCCCGCGTCGCGCATCTCGGCGACGGCCTCGGCCGTCCACAGGCCGCCGCCCACCTGCACCGGCACCGGGAGCCGCTTCACCAGGCTGGCGACCAGCGCGGTCTGGTCGCCCACGCCGAACGCGCGGTCGAGGTCCACCAGGTGCAGCCAGCGGGTGCCGGCCGCCACGAACGCCTCGGCCGCCGCGAACGGATCGGGATGATAGAGCGTGACCCGGCCAAGGTCGCGGCGCGAGGCGCGCACGACCCGGCCCTGGTGGATGTCGATGGCGGGGTAGAGTTCCATGGCCCTCCGGCCGGAGGGCGGCGATTCAGTCGACGTTGCGTCCGGCGATCAGCGGCTGCGGCTCCAGCTGCGCCATCAGGCTTCGCCGGGCCTCCTCGAACGCGGGCCGCCGCGCCACGGCGATCGGCTCGCCCTCGCCGGCCTGGAACTGCCGCCGCGGGTTGACCGCCACGCCGTTGATCCGCAGCTCGTAGTGCAGGTGCGGACTGGTCGCCAGGCCGCTGGCGCCGACGTAGCCGATGGTCTCGCCCTGTTCGACCGTCGCACCGACGCGGATGCCGCGCCCGAAGTTGGACAGGTGCGCATAGCGCGTGGTGGTCCGCCCGTTGTGGCGGATCTCGACCACGTTGCCGTAGCCGCCCATGCGCCCGGCGATGGTCACGGTGCCCCGGCCGACGGCCCGGATGGGCGCGCCGTAGGCCGCGCCGAAGTCGATGCCCAGGTGCGGGCGGTTGTAGCGCAGGATGGGGTGGAACCGGCTCCTGCTGAAGCCCGAGGAGATGCGCTTGAATTCGAGCGGCGCGCGCAACAGGTCGCGTTTCATGGACCTGCCCTGGTCGTCGTAGAACGCGTCGCGCCCGTTCACCTCGTTGAACCGGAACGCGTACAGCGGCCGCGGTCCCACGTCGAGCCGCGCCGCCAGGACCCGGCCGAATCGCACCTCGCCCTCCGACGACACCTCCCGCTCGAACAGCACGCGGAATCCGTCGCCCTCCTGCACGTCCCGCGAGAAGTCCACGACCCAGTCGTAGACCTCGGCCAGCGACCATACCAGCTGGACCCGCGACTCGAACGGCAGGACCTCGTCGTCCACGGCGCCGGCTATGGCGTCGGACACCGACGTGGTCACATGGCCTTCGACCACGTACGGCTCGCTGCGCCACGCGATGGGCTCCACGCGCGGCTCCCAGCCGCCGTCCGCCACGCGCACCAGCCGAAGGCGGGCATCGTACGAGACGCGCACCGCGACCGCGTGCGGCCGGTCCTCCCCATGGCGCTGGCTGAACGCGAACACCGTGCCGGCCCGGATGCGTGCCGGGTCGAACGTCCGGACCGCCTGGGCCAGGGCACCCCAGTTCACGTCGTTGACGCCCTGGCGGGCGAACAGCTGCGACACCGTCTCGCGGGAGCGGAGCGTATCGGCGACGACCAGGACCGGGGCGGATGCCACCACCACCGCCGGAGCGGTACGGAGGCCGCCCAAGTGGCCCGACAGGCGCAGATAGGCCGTCCCCACCCCGCCAAGCAGGGCGAGGGCGGCGACGAATCGGAGTCGTTCGGACCGGTTCAGGAGCGCTGAGCCTTTCGGTTCGGGATAGGCCAAGTCCTTAAAAATGGGGAGTTTGCCGCCCCCAATCAAGCCCGGGAGCCGTGACGGAGGTCACCGGGGCATTCCCGCCGTTCTCATCCCCCGCCGGGGAGGCGCCCCGGCCTGCGACCACGCCGAGCTTCTCTGTCTCCCCGGTAGCACGACGGCCCGCAGGTCGTCCCGCGGGCCGTGGCACCTTCCAGGGCGATCGCTCAGTCCATCTGGCGCCGGATGAAGGTCGGGATCTCCATGTCCGGCAGGGCGTCGGGCGCCGGCTGCACACCACTCGTGCTCGGCCGCCGCGGGCCCAGGACCGCGGGCGCACCCGGACCCGGCGGGCCCGCCTGCGGCGCGGGCGGCGCGGCGCCCATGGTGCCCGTCGCGCGCTGGGAACCGCTCTGCCGTTGCGGGAACTGGATGACGCCGGCCGACGCCCGGCCCATCTGCGGCGGGCTCACCTGCATCTGCCGGTCGAATCCCGTGGCGATGACGGTCACGCGGATCTCGCCCTGCATGCTGGGCTCGAGCACGGCGCCGAAGATCAGCTCGGCCTCGTCCCCCACCGCGTCGTGGATGATCTCGGAGATCTGCGTCACCTCGCCGAGGGTCAGGTCGTCGCCGCCGGTGATGTTGAGCAGCACGCCCGTGGCGCCGGCCACCGAGATGTTGTCGAGCAGCGGGCTCGAGATGGCCTGCTGGGCCGCCTCCATCGCCCGGCTCTCGCCCTTGCCGATGCCGGTGCCCATGAGGGCCGAGCCGCCGTTCTGCATCACGGTGCGCACGTCGGCGTAGTCCACGTTCACGAGGCCGGGCCGCGTGATGACCTCGGAGATGCCGCGCGTGGCGTTGAGCAGGACCTCGTCGGCCTTCTTGAGCGACTCGGCGAACGGCAGGC
>CAZJZC010000147.1:0-6251 GCA_964550365.1 uncultured Gemmatimonadales bacterium
GGAGGCCATGGTCCCGGTCATGCGCGGCGAGATGCCGGCGATCTTCGACGTGGAGACGGCGGATCAGATCCGCGGCGTGCTGGCCCTGGCCGACTCGTTCAACATCCGGGTCATCATCCGCGGCGGCACCTACGCGTGGCAGCTGGCCGACACCCTGGCCGCCCGCCGCATTCCGGTCATCCTCGGCCCGCTCACGCAATCGCCGGGACCCAACGATCCCTACGACATGATCTATGCGAATCCCGGGGTGCTGGCCCGCGCCGGCGTGCAGATCGCCTTCCGCACCAATGACGCGGCCGATTCCCGGAACCTGCCCTACAACGCCGCGCTGGCGACGGCCTACGGGCTGGATCCCGACGAGGCGCTGCGGGCGCTGACGATCAACCCGGCCCGCATGTTCGGGGTGGGCGATCGCATCGGCAGCCTGGAGGTCGGCAAGGTCGCCACGGTCATCGTCACGACCGGCGACCCGCTGGACGTACGGTCCACGGTGCGTCACCTGTTCATCCGCGGCCAACCGGTCCCGTTCAACGACCGGCACACGCGGCTGTACGAGTCGTTCCGGGCACGGCCGCGGCCGTGATGTAGGCGCTCGTCGCGACCGCGCATGCAGGACGGGCGGGGGACTCCCCGCCCGTCCGCGTTTTCCGGACCCGCGCCGCGCTCTTCCGGCTCCCGGGTCTGCTCCCGGGCGGCCAGGTTGCCTCGATGCGAACCGGCTACACGCTGGCGGAGCTGCTCGTGGTGGTGGTGCTGGTCGGCCTGGCTGCTTCGGTCGCCCTGCCGCCGCTGGCGCGCGCGCTCGACCGGGCAGCGGTCCGGGAAGCGGCCGACCGGTACGCCGCCCTGCACCTGCGCACCCGGCGCCTGGCGGCGGCGCGCGGGAGCCTGGCGCGCCTCGAGCTCGACTCGGCCGCCGGGACCGCGACGCTGGCCGCTCGTGCGGCGCCGGTCTGGGACACGGTCGCGGTCCAGTCGTTCGGTACCGTTGTCTTCTCGGCCAGCCAGCCGGTCGTCACGTTCAGCCCCGTGGGGCTCGGCTTCGGCCTGAGCAACAGCCGCATCGTCTTCCGGCGCCGAGCGGCGGCCGACACCGTGACGCTCTCGCGGACGGGCAGACTGAAACGGTAGTCGGCTGCAACGTTCGGGGTGGGTGCGGCATCGAAGGTACAGGGACGCGAACGTGGCCGTGTACCGAGTCTGACGGCGGCTCAGTCCGGCCACTCGGCCCCGGGGCGCAAGCTCCGGGGTCGTTTCCCGTCCGTCAGTTCGCGAAGGTGAGCCGCACGCCGACCTGGCTCACCGGATCCACCCGCACGGCGCCGAGGAACCGGGACGGCGGATCGATGCCGAATTGGCGCATGTCCACCGGGAACGAAGCGTAGACCTCGGCGCCCGAGGTCGTGACGATCACCCAGCCGGGGACCCGCACGGTGTGCGTCACCCCGTGGATGGTCAGATGGCCCTGGAAGATCGTGGGCACCGTGTCGCCGCGTGGCGCCGAGGGATCCAGACCGACCAGTTCGAAGCGGATTAACGGGAAACTGTCGGCATGCATCGCGTTGCGCAGATGCCGGTCGCGCAGCCCGATGCCGGTCTGCATGTCGGCGACGCGGACCTCGACCAGGCCGGTCACGTTGGTCAGCCTGCTGCCGGCGAACTGCGCGCGGGCGACGGGCGCGCGGCCGGTGAAGTCGTTGACCTTCGTCGCGCGCATCGCGAAGGTGACCTCCCCCTCCCTCAGCGGCGCCGGCGTGACGGCCTGCGCCTCGAGCCTGCCCGCCAGGGCGAGGATGATCAGCAGTCTGCGCATCAGGTTTGCGCGGCGGCGGATCCGCGGTCGGCCGACGTCCCGCGGTCGGGCTCGCCGGGCGGCATCGCGGCCCACGGCGCGGCGATCTCACGGGCCACGTCGGCGAAGGGGCAGGGCGGCACCTGGAACACGGTCTCCAGGGCGTTCGCGGTGGTGGTATTGCCTTCCAGCAGCATCTGCAGCTGGTCGGGAGAGATGGGGTTGAGGTTGGGCAGGACCGTGCCCGCGTAGGCGGAGAACCGCACCATCCCGACCGGCACCGCGATGCGCCGCCGGCGGACGCCGAGCGCCTGCTCCAGGGCGTCGAGCAGGTCATGGTAGGTCAGGGTGTCGGGGCCGGCGATATCGAAGGTCCCGGTGATCCCGTCGTTCTCGACGGCGACGGCGAAGGCCTCCGCCACGTCGTCGGCCGCGATCGGCTGCAGCCGGTAGAGCCCGTTGCCGATGACCGGCACCACCGGCGACAATCGCAGCATCCTGAGCAGGGTCTTCATCACCTCGTTCTCGGGCGCCGCGATGAGCGAGGGCCGCAACACCACGGTGGACAGCCCGCTCGAGCGCACCAGTTCCTCCGCCGCGAACTTGGTGCGGTGGTATGCGGTGGCCGATTTCTCGCCGCGGGCGCCGAGCGCGCTCATGTGGACGAATCGGCGGGCGCCGGCCCCCGCGGAGGCGTCGAGCATGCGGCGCGTGCCGTCGACGTGCACCCGCTCGAACGTCTGCCGGCCGAGCTCCTCGATGATGCCCACCAGATGGACCACGGCGTCGGCGCCGGCGACCAGCCGGCGCAGGGCCTCGGTGTTCTCGAGGTCCCCCTCGACGAGCTCCACGTTGCCGCGGTCGGCGAGTCGGCCGGCCCGCGAATGGTCGCGGACCAGCGCCCGCACCGCGTGCTCCCGCCGCAGCAGCTGCGCGATGACGTAGCTGCCGACGAAGCCGGTCCCGCCGGTGACGGCGACGATCATGGTCCAATAATGGGGAGTCGGCGAGGTGCGCGAAACACGGCGGTTGACATGCTCGTACACCAGTCATATACTGCGGGCCGTTTTTGTACCGCGGTACAATTATGAATCTCGGTCAGGATGTTTCATATGGCGACAGACGTAGCGGTTGGACGGCGCGAGCGCAAGAAGGAAGAGACCCGGCGGCGCATTTACGAGGCCGCCTTCAAACTCTTCAACGACAAGGGTTTCGACGCCACGACCGTGGACGACATCGCGGCGCTGGCCGACGTCGCCAAGGGCACGTTCTTCAACTACTTCCCCCGCAAGGAGGCCGTGGTCCACTACCTGTTCGAGGAGTGGACCGAGGCCGGTGAGCGGGTCGTCAGCCAGACCGGTCGGCCGGCGGAAGAGCGCATCATCGAGCTGTTCGTCGAGGCCGCGGCCTCGTTCGGAGAGCAGCGCGAGCTGGCCCGGACGGTCGCGCGCTTCTCGCTCCAGGCCCTGTGCGCGCCGACGCCGGATTCGGTGGCGACGCACCGGCGGCATCACGCGATCTTCGATGAGTTGTGGCGCCAGGGTGTGGCGCGTGGCGAGTTCCGGGGCGACCTCGAGCTCTTTCGCGTCCGCGGTGTCCTCGGGTCGGTGTTCGTCGGGGCGGTGACGTGGTGGGTCGGCGGCCCTCATGCCGAGGTAGAGCCCGAGTCGGCGGACGTGCCCCTGCCGGAGATCATCCGGACCAACCTGACGATGGTGTTCGACGGCCTTCGGGCCCCGGAAGGCGCATGAACCGGGCGCGCGCTGTTGCCCTCGCCTCGCTCCTGTCCTGTGGCGCTCCGGCGCTCGGGGCGCAGGAGCCGGCGCCGGCCCCGGCCATCCGGCTGACGATGAGTGAGGCGGTGCGTCGGGCGCTGGACTACGGCGAGGAGGTCCGCTGGGCGCGCAGCGCGGTGGACCTGGCACGCGGTCAGGTGGTGCAGGCCCGCGCCGACGCGCTGCCCCAGGTCCGCCTGGGCCTCACGTACCAGCGGACCTTCTACTCGCCGTTCTCGGGCGGCGGCGCATCGGGCCCCGGTCTGCCGCCCTTCGATCCCGATACGACGCTGCCCCTCGAGCGGCGCATCCGGTATCTGGAGCAGGAGTATCCCAATGTCCTCGAGCGCCAGATCGGCGCGCTGTTCGGCGCGACGCCGTTCGGCCGGCCGAACACCTGGACCGGCAACATCACGGTCTCCCAGCTGCTGTTCCAGGGCCCCAAGGTCGGCGCCGCGCTGGCGGGCGCCCGTGCCTATGAGCGTGCCGCCCGTGAGACACTGGAGGAGACGCGCCAGGACATCGCCTACCGCACGCGGCTGGCCTACCTCAACGCGCTGTTCGCCGAGCGGCTGGTGGCCATCGCGGAAGGCGGCAGGGCACTGGCCGACGAACAGCTGCGCCGCGTCGCGCTGAACCAGCGGGTGGGTTCCGCGGCCGACTACGACCTGTTGCGGGCGCAGGTCGAGGCCGCGAACCAGGAGCCCCGGGTGATCGGGGCGCGCAACGACCGTGACATCGCGTTGCTGCAGCTGCGGGCCCTCATCAACGTCCCCGCGGGGACGAGCGTCGAGCTGGATGAGGGCGCGCTGGCCGCCGCCGACTCGCTGGTGGAGCCGGACTGGCCGGCGGTCCGCGCCGACGTGACCCATCGCTCGTCCATCGCGGCCGCCGAGGCGGGCGTGGACGTGGCGCGGCAGGCGGTCCGTGTCTACCGCGGCGACTCCTGGCCGGCGTTGCGGCTGAACCTGTACCTGGGCCAGCAGTCGTTCCCCGACGCGGTCCTGCCGCAGAGCTGGCGCCGCGACTGGAACGCATCGCTCTCGGTCAGCATGCCGCTGTTCGACGGGTTGCGGACCCGCGGGCAGGTCTCGCTGGCGCGGGCGCAGCTGGCGCAGGCCGAGGCCGACCTGTCGCGGGCGCGGGAGGCCGTGGAACTGGATGTCGAGCGCGCGCGGGCGGAACTGATGCGGGCGCGGGCGCTGCTCGATGCCCGGCGGCAGACGGTGACGCAGGCGGCGCGGGCGCAGCACCTGGCGTCCGTGCGGTTCGCGAACGGCATCACCACGCAGCTCGAGGTGTCGGACGCGCGGCTGGCGCTGCAGCAGGCGCAGGTCAACGAGGCCCAGGCGAGCCGTGACTACCTGGTCGGACTGGCCTCACTGGAGCGGGCGCTGGGCCGGCCGGTGCCGGTCCGCGCGTCGGAGCGGCGGGCGGGTGCCGACGCCGGCGCGGCAACCTCGGAGCGGGCGAACGGAGCGATTCGATGAGGGCATATCAGGGGTTCACGCTGACCGCGGCCGTGGCGCTGCTCTCCGCCTGCGGCGGGAAGGGCAGTTCCGAGGCCGCGGCGACGGCGGCGCCGACGATCACGCTGGGCGCCTCCGATCTCGCGGTCGCCACGAGGGCGACCCTGCGCGCCGGCGTGCCGCTCAGCGGCCCGCTCGATGCGAAGGTCAGCGTCGTCGTCGGCGCCCCGCTGGCCGAACAGCTGGTGGCGGTCTTGGTCGCCGAGGGCGACGCGGTCAGCCGGGGGCAGGTCCTGGCCCGGTTCCGCGACGACGTGCTCCGGTCGGCCGCCGTTTCGGCGCAGGCCGATCTGGCCCGGGCCCGGGCGGCGGTGTCGCTGGCGGCGGCCGATTCGGCGCGCGCCGACGCGTTGTTCGCCGAGGGCGCCATCGCGCGCCGTGACCGCGACAACGCCCTGCTGGCGGTCGACCAGGCGCGGGCGCAGCTGGCGCTGGCCGCCGCGCAGCTGGCCGGCGCGGAGGACAGGCTCGCCGGCGCCACGCTCACGGCCCCCGTGAGCGGCGTGGTGAGCGCGCGTCACGCGCAGGCGGGCGACCGGGTGGATTTCGGCAAGCCCGTCATCAGCATCGTGAACACCCGCGTGCTCCAGCTCGACGCCGCGGTCGAGGCGCGCTGGCTCGGCGCCGTGCGCGTCGGACGGCCCGTGGCGCTGACCGTCGCCGGCGGCGCGCGGGACACCCTGATGGGCCGGATCGCACGGGTCAACCCGGTCGCCGATCCCGCGACCCGTCAGGTACGGATCTACGTGGACGTGCCCAACCCCGCGGGCCGGCTGGTGAGCGGCCTGTACGTCTCGGGCATGGTCCTGACCGAGACGGTGACCGAGGCCGTGACCGTGCCCCGGGCGGCCATCAGGATCGATGGCGCCGACCGGGCCAGCGTGGTGTTCGTCGTGGCGGCCGGTCGCGTCTCGCGGCGCGTGGTGGACCCGGGCGTCCAGGATGCCGCCAGCGGCCGGGTCGAGATCCGCTCGGGCGTGAGCGCGGGCGAATCCGTGGTGATCGGGCCGGTCGACGGGCTCGGCGACGGTACCCGCGTCGAGATCGCGGGCACCCCGGCCAGCCGCTGAAGGGCACCATGACGACGCCGGAGAACTGATCGCATGTTCCTGTCCGACCTGTCCATCAAGCGGCCGGTCCTCGCCACCATGATGA
>CAZJZC010000148.1:0-6218 GCA_964550365.1 uncultured Gemmatimonadales bacterium
GCCGCGGAGGCGGCGCCCGCGAGCCGGAGCGCGGCCGCGGCGATGACCGCGGCGTCGAAGCGTTCGAGGAGGGGTCCCACCAGGAACAGCTCGCGATCGAGGTCCCCGGCCTCCGCCAGCGCCGCGAGGCGCGCGCGCACGGTCTCGGCGCGCTGCTCCAGCTCGGCGGCGGCGGTGGGCAGGGACAGGGCCGTGAGCGGCGCGAACAGGGTGCCGAGCCAGGCGACCTGGTGGGCCTGCGCCACGACCACCAGCGGCCCGCCGGCGGCGCGGGCGACGAGTTCGGCGGCCGCGGCGTGGCTGGCGGGACACGGCGCGACCACGACGGCGTCGTCGTCATCGGCGGCGAGGGCGTCGAGCACGCGCCGCTGGACGTCGGCGAACTGCGAGGGCCGGGCGACGACATAGCGCGCGGCGCCGGCGGGGCCGGCCGGCGCCGCGCCGGCCGGGCGCTCGGCGGCGGGGAAGCCGTACGTCATGGCCTTGAAGGCGTAGCGCTCGAGGAGTCCGTCGGCCGCGGGGCCGGCGGCGGCGAGGATCACGAGGCGCTGGGCCTCGCGGTCGCACTCGGCCATGACCGCTTCGAGCGCGCCGGCGCCGGCCTCGTCCAGCCGGTCCGGCCACGCCAGCGCCAGGCAGGCGAACGCGTCCGGCCGGAGCGCGGAGCGGCGCAGCAGCGTGAGGGCGTCTCCGACGCCGGCGCACACGACGTCCGCGCCGCCCCGGGCCAGCCGCTTGCGGGCGCGCTCGAGGCCGGTGACCGCGAAGGCGCCTGGGACCTGGGCCGCGATGTCGGCGGCACGGTCGGCGTCGGCGGCCAGCACCAGGATGGGGCGCCGGGGCACGGCGTGCAGGAGCGGGTGCAGGGCCTCCGTGACGGGAGGGAGAACGACGGCCACATTGTGGCCACGCGCGATGACCGGTACGGCGTCCACGGAAGCTCCTCGTCGGTTGTCAATCAGGGCTGCACACGGAAGATACCGACGGCGGGAGACCGGCGGCAGGTGGCGCGCGGCGGGGCGCCGCGCGGCACCCCGGCGGCCCGTGCCGCCGCCGTGGGAGTCCGGGCTAGGTCGCCGGCCGGGCCGGCGGCGGCGGGCTCCAGCAGGGACTGCCGGTGAGGGTCCGGCGCAGGTCCTCGAGGTATTCCGCCTTGCCGCCCGCGGTCCTGGGCCAGGCAAGGTCGAAGAAGCGCCAGGCCAGGTCCGCATGGCCGCCGTAGATGAGGTCGAGGGCGTAGGCGTAGAGCTCGCCGGGCGGGTCGCCGGTGACCCAGCCGTCCGACAGGCCGCGGGCGCGGTCGGCCAGTTCCTGGGCCGTGGGCGCCTCGATGCGCATGAGGTCGCAGGCGCTCTGGTAGCCGCCGTCCCGGTAGCGCAGGATGACGTCGGGCGCGGCGGTCTCGACGAAGGCGTAGTCACGCCAGTAGGCGAAGCGCCAGTCCTGCACCCTGACCTCCGGGACGCCGTCCCCGTCGAGGTCGTCGAACTCGATCTCGCCGTCGCCGCCCGCCACGGTGCCGGCCACGCGGATGGTGTCGCCCAGGCTGAGGACGGTCGCGCTGGCGCAGCAGTGGATGCCGCCCGAGTGCATCCGGACGATGACATCCGGCACCCGGTCGCCGGTGACGTCCCGGCCGACCTGTTCGAGCCAGGCGAGCGGCGCGCGGACGGCGAAGACGCGGTGGCCGCGCCAGGCGATGTCGATGACCCGGTCGAGCTCGGTCGTGTCCCGGATCAGGCGGATGCGGTAGTCGCCCACGCGGTGCTCGACCTCGACCGGGCCGGCGATGATGGAATCGGGCGGCAGGACGCGGATGGGGCGCGCGGTGGGCGGCCGCGGGGGGGCGGGACGCTCGCCGGCCCGGCGCGCGAACACGGCCGCGATGCCGAGCACCGCGGCGGTCGCGAGGCCGAGACGCACGAGATGGCGCACGCCGGAATCTACCTGCGGGGAGGCCGGCGTTGACACTCCGGGCCGGTGCGCCATCTTGATGCGTGCGCCCCGCCGTACTCCTCGCCCTCGTCCTCCCGGCCGCGCTCGCGGCCCAGTCGCCCCGCCCCCGGGCCCGCGATGCGGGCCTCGTCATCGGCTCCCTGCCGGCAGGCCCGCTGAACGCCATCACGGACGTGGCCGGCGTGGCCGTCGGGCAGGTCACCCTGACCGAGGGGGACTCGGTCAACACCGGGGTGACGGTCATCGTCCCCCACGGCGGCAACCCGTTCCGCGATCGCGTGCCGGCGGCGGTGAGCGTGGGCAACGGCTTCGGCAAGCTCACCGGCATCGCGCAGATCCGCGAGCTCGGCGAGCTGGAGACGCCCATCGTGCTGACCTGCACGCTGTGCGTCCCGCGCGCGGCCGACGGCCTGCTCGACTGGGTGCTGGCCTACCCCGGCAACGAGGCGGTGCGGTCGGTGAACGTCGTGGTCGGCGAGACCAACGACGGCCTGCTCAACGGCGCCAGCCGCTCGCGTCCGGTGCGGCCCGGGCACGTGGTCGCGGCGCTGGGCGCCGCGCGCGGCGGCCCGGTCGAGGAAGGGGCCGTGGGCGCCGGCCGCGGCACCGTGGCCTTCGGCTGGAAGGGCGGCATCGGCACGGCCTCGCGCCGCCTGCCGGAGCGGGCCGGCGGCTGGACGGTGGGCGTCCTGGTCCAGACGAACTTCGGCGGGGACCTCACCATCGCCGGCGTGCGCCTGTGGGAGGGGACACCGGCCGGCGCGGGGCCCGCGGCCCGCCCGCCGGGCGACGGGTCGATCATGATCGTGATCGCCACGGACGCGCCGCTCGAACCGCGCAGCCTCGAACGGCTGGCGGCGCGCGCGTTCATCGGCGTGGGCCGCACCGGTTCGTGGATGAGCAACGGCAGCGGCGATTTCGCGCTGGCCTTCAGCACGGCGCCGTCGGCGCGCCGCGGGCCGCTGGCCGCGGGCCAGCGCACGCGCACGCTGGAGTCGCTGGCGAACGACGCCCTCTCGCCCCTGTTCCAGGCCGTGGTCGAGGCGGTCGAGGAGGCGATCGTGAACTCGCTGTTCCGGGCCGAGCCGGTCCGCGGCGCGCGCGGCACGGTGCGCGCGCTCCCGTTAGATTCCATCCTTCCCGTCCTCCGTGAGCACCGGGCCATCCGATGAGCAACGCACTGTTCTCCCGCAACGTCGCCGCGCTCACCCCGAGCGCGACCATCGCCGTCAGCCGCGAGGCCGCGCGTCTCAAGGCCGAGGGCGCCAACGTGGTGGATCTCGGGGCCGGCGAGCCGGACTTCGCGACGCCGAAGGCCGTGGTCGAGGCCGCGGCCCGCGCGATGGCGGCCGGGAAGACGAAGTACGCGCCGACCGAGGGCATCCTCGAGCTCCGGGCGGCCATCGCGCGGCGCCAGAGCCTGCTGTCGGGCGGGCGCGCCGTCAACGCCGACAACGTGGTGGTGTCGAACGGGTCCAAGCAGTCGCTGTTCAACGCCTGCTTCTGCCTGTTCGGCGCGCGGGACAAGGTGCTGATCCCCACGCCGGCCTGGACCAGCTATCCGCAGATCGTCCACCTGACGCGGGCCCAGCCCGTGGAGGTGCCGGGCGATGCCGAGTGGTCGCTGAAGGTGTCGGTGGCCGACCTCGAGCGGCACTACGACGAGTCGGTGAAGGGCCTCATCATCAACACCCCGGTGAACCCGACGGGCGCCGTGTACACCGCGGCCGAGATCCGGGCGCTCGCGGAATGGGCGCATCGCAAGGGCGTGTGGATCATCGCCGACGAGATCTACCGGCGCATCCACTACGGGGCGGGATGCGCGCCCTCGTTCCTCGACCTGCCCGACGAGCTGCTGGAGCGCGTCGTGGTGATGGACGGGGCGTCGAAGGCCTACGCCATGACGGGCTGGCGGATCGGCTTCGCCCTCGGCCCGCGCGAGCTGGCGCAGACGATGGCGGCGCTCCAGTCGCACACCACGTCGGGCGCCAACACCATCGCGATGTGGGCGGCCGTCGAGGCCTTCGGGAACGAGCAGGTGCAGGCCGAGGTCGAGTCCATGACGGCGGCCTTCCGGCGCCGCCGGGACGGCCTGGTGATGCGCTTCCGGGCCGAACTGCCGGGGGTCGAGTTCGTCGAGCCGCTGGGGGCGTTCTACCTCTACTTCCGGGTGGACGAGCTGTTCACCCGCCACCTGCCCACGGCCACCGAGTTCTGCCGGCGGCTGATCGCCGACGAGGGGCTGGCCCTGGTGCCGGGTGCGGCCTTCGGGGACGACCGCTGGGTGCGGCTCAGCTATGCGGCCTCGGAGGAGACCCTGCTGGACGGCATGGACCGCCTGGTGCGGCAGTTCGGCCGGCTCCGGTCGGAGGCGGCGCCCTCGAAGCTGTCCCACCTGGCGCGCTGAGGGCGGCTTGCTGGCCGCTGGCGCGGGGCGGTAAGTTGGCCGCCTATGGGACTGGGTGCCCGCATCATCGAGCGCCGGGGCAAGGCGCCACGCGTGAGCTACCGGTGGGATGCCGAGACGGACATCCTGACCGGGGCCGTCAAGGGCGGCCGGAGCGCCAAGGCCGACGGCGCGGGCCTGACCGGCTCGGTGGAGCTGGAGGGCAGTGACGGCTCGTTCGTGCTGCTCGACGTGGCCGACGGCGGCATCCGCGGGGTCGAGGTCGTCGTGTGGCCCGACGTGCGGACCATCGCCGCGCTGCGGCCGCCGGACCAGGTCCGCGAGGGCGACGTGGTGCTGCCGGGCGGCACGGCGGGCACGGTCGCGGCGGTGGAGGTGGACGCGCCGCTGACGATCGACACCAACACGTCCGAGTCGGTGTTCCGGGTGCGCATCGGGCCCAGCCGGCGCGCCGACGTGGTGCGGGTGGCCGACGGCCTGCTCGTCGAGGTGGATGACCGGCAGGAAGTCTCGTGCCTGTGGCTGGTGGACGTGCCGCCGTTCCCGGCCGACGCGACCGAGCCGTGATCACCGCCATCGTGCAGATCCGGTGTTCGCGCGACCTCATCCCGCAGACCGCCGAGGCCATCGCCGGCATCCCCGGCATCGCCGAGGTGTACTCGGTCTCGGGTGACTACGACCTGATGGCGATCCTGAAGGTGAAGGCCTACGACGACATCGCCAGTGTGGTGACCGAGCAGATGGTGAAGATCCCCGGCATCGTCCGCACCAATACCATCAGCGCCTTCCGGGTCTACTCCCGGGTCGACCGCGAGGCCGGTTTCACCCTCGGCGGCGCCTGACGGCGCCGCATCACCAGGCGAACGACAGCGCGACGGAGACGGCGCGGTCGCCCGGCTTGACGCCGGGGGCCGGGCGGGAGTCGTAGCCGTACTCGAGCCGCGTGGTGAGGCCCATGCGGCGGGTGAGCGAGACGCGCAGGGCGGCGTCGAGCGCCGCGAGGTAGTCGCGGGCATCCTCGGTGGTCGGCTGGAAGCGCGCGGTGAGGTCGAACCGCATGGTGCTGTTGATGAGCTGCTGGGTCTGGAAGCGGGTCAGGTACCGGATGTCACGGCTGACCCGGGGCGTGGTGGCCGCCGTGAACTGCTGGTAATCGAAGGCCAGGCCCACCGAGATCAGGGTGCGGTGCGCGTCGCGGATGTCGAGGTTGACGTTGGCGCCGGTGCCGCCCTGCAGGCGCAGCACCGTCTTGCGGATGAGGTCGCGGTTGGCGTCGAGCCCGAGGAACGGCGAGAGCGGCGCGCGCGGCCGCCAGTCGAACCGCAGCCGGGCCGCCTGCGACTCCACCGACGTGACGCCGTTGCTGCGGCCGTAGCGGGATTCCAGCCGGGCATTGAAGATGAAGCGGTCCTGGCGCCGGTGCTCGGCGGTGAAGCCGCCGTTGAAGACCGTGAGGTCGCGGTTGCCGGCGATGTCCTGGAAGCCGAAGTCGAGCTGGAAGCGCCAGGGCACCGGCGCCGGCGGCGGCACGCGGATGCGCGGCACGCTGACGGCGACGGTGTCGGCCCGGCGGGCGGTGGTGTCGGCCCGCGTCCGCGCGGTGTCCTGGGCCCGGGCGGCGGGCGCGGCGGCGAAGCACGCGGCCGCGAGGCAGGCCGGCGGCAGCCAACGGGGGGATGACGGCATTGTCCGGCGATAACCTACAGGGTCCCCAACGTGCCCGGTAGCTCGGCGTGAGGCTCGCGCACCTCGCCGACGCGCACCTGGGCTGCCGCCAGTTCCAGCGGCTCGACGGCGCCGGGCTGAACCAGCGCGAGGCCGACGTGGCGGCGGCGTTCCGCGCCGCGATCGACGC
>CAZJZC010000149.1:0-6164 GCA_964550365.1 uncultured Gemmatimonadales bacterium
CTGCTGGTGGACTTCGCGCACCGGATCGGCGCCGCCATCATCGTCCGCGGCCTGCGCTACGTGAGCGACTTCGAGTACGAGTACCAGATGGCGCTGATGAACCGCCGCCTTGCGGGCGACATCGAGACGGTGTTCCTGGTCCCGGCCTTCGACCTGACCTACCTGTCGGCATCGCTCGTGCGCGAGGTGGCCCGCTACGGCGCCGACGTCGGCTCGCTGGTCCATCCGGGCGTGCGCGAGGCGCTGGCGCGGAAGTTCCCGCCGGCGTGAGCGGCGGCGACGCCTTCGCCGCGAGCCTGCTCGCCCGGGCCCGGGCGCTGGGCAGGCACCTGGTGCTCAGCGAGGGCGCGGACGAGCGGGTGCGCGGGGCGGCGGCGCGTCTCGCCGGCGACGGGGTGGCGCGGGTCACGCTGCTCGGGGACGCCGGCACGGCCGCCTGGGCCCGGGCCGAGGCGCCCGGGGTCGCGGTGGTCGACCCGGCCACGGATGCCGCCCGGGGCGCGGTCGCCGGCCACCTGTGGGCCCGCCGCAGGGACAAGTGCGGCACCGAGGCGCGGGCCATGGACCTGGCCGCCCAGCCGCTGCTGTTCGCGGCCTCGCTCGTGGCGCTCGGCCGCGCCGACGCGACCGTCGGCGGGGCGGCGCACAGCACCGCCGACGTGCTGCGGGCCGCCTTCTGGGCCGTCGGGCCGGCGAGCGGCATCACCACGGTCTCGAGCGCCATGTACCTGCTCACCGGGAGCCACGGGGTGCTCACCTTCACCGACTGTGGCGTGGTCCCGTACCCGACGGCCGAGCAGCTGGCCGATATCGCCCTGGCGGCCGCGCGCGACCGCCGGCGGATCGTCGGCGATGAGCCGCGCGTGGCGTTCCTGTCGCACGGCACCCGGAACAGCGCCTCCGGCGCCAGCATCGATCGGGTGCGCGCGGCGCTGACGCGCTTCCGCGCCCTGGCGCCCGACGTGCCCGCCGACGGCGAGCTCCAGGCCGACGCGGCGCTGGTGCCGGACGTGGCCGAACGCAAGGCGCCGGGCGGTCCGCTGGGCGGCCGCGCCACGGTGCTCGTCTTCCCCGACCTTGACAGCGGCAACATCGCGTACAAACTCGTACAGCGCATCGCGCGCGCCGCCGCGCTCGGGCCCATCGTCCAGGGACTGGCCCGGCCCTGCTGTGACCTGTCGCGCGGCGCCTCGACCGACGAGATTGTGCTGGTCGCCGCGATCGCGCTTCTCCAGTCCGCTCACTCGTAGCGCGCCCCGCGCGCGGAGGCCGTGTCATGGGTTTCACCACCCGCAAGGATCCCAAGGGCGTCCTGGTCGTCCAGGTCGAGGGCCAGCTCATCGTGGGCAATCGCCAGGAGTTCAAGCAGCAGGTGCTCGACGCGCTCGACGCCGGCGAGCGCAAGTTCCTGGTGGACTTCACCCAGACGGGCTACATCGACTCGTCGGGCCTCGGCGTCCTGGTCTCGCTGTCGAAGAAGATCCGGGACGAGGGCGGTGAACTCCGCCTCGCCGGCCTCAACGAGGACCTGCGGACGCTGTTCGAGCTCACCAAGCTCGACACCCTGTTCGCCATCAGCGACGACGTCGGCGACGCCCTGGCAGCCTTCTAGGTGGGAACGCCGCGGACCGCGCTCCGGGCCGATGTCGCGCCGCTCGCCGCGACGACCGGCCTCTCCACCGAGTTGAGGCTGAGCCTGCCGAGTGACGTCCAGGTCGTCGAGGACGCCGTCGAGCTGGTCTGCCGCCATCTCGAGGCCGAGTTCATCAGCCGCCGCACCATCCGGTTCAACCTGCGCGTGGCGCTCGCCGAAGCCCTGGCGAACGCCATCCTCTACGGCAACGGCTCCGACCCCGCCCGGACGGTGGAGGTCGCGGTCCGGTTCGGACCCGCGCGCGTCGAGATGGAGGTCACCGACGAAGGGTCGGGGTTCGACCCCTCCACGCTCCCCGATCCCACGACGCCCGACCGGCTGACCCTGCCGAGCGGGCGCGGCATCTTCCTCATCCGCCAGCTGGTGGACGAGGTCCGCTTCAACCGCACGGGGAACTCCATCTGCATGATCCTGCGCCGCGCCTAGGGCGGATCGACGCGCTGCTGGACGCGCTCGGCCGGCTGGCCGGCGCCCCCCTCCAGATCTGGCGCGGCGGCCCTGACGGTCTGCGCGACGCGAGCGGAGCCCAGTGGGACCCCGGCCTGCTGGGTGCGCACGGGCGGGCGCTGAGCGCGCCCGACGGCGCCGTGTGGCTGGAACCGGTGCCCGGCCAGGCCGGCGCCTGGCTGCGACTCGGTCCGGGCGACGACGACCCGGCCGACCGGCCGCGGCGGGCCAGGGCCGCCGCCCTCGTGGTCGGCGACGCCCTGCGCGGCGAGGGCGAAGCGGCCAGCGTGGCCGCCGAACTGGCCACGCGCTACGAGGAGATCGACCTCCTGTACACCATCGCCGACATCCTCGGCCGCACCGTGCGGCTCGAGGAGGCCGCGCAGGTGATCGTCCGCGAACTCGCCGACGTGGTGGGCGCCCGGCGCTCGTCCATCATGGTGCATGACGAAGCCACCAATACCCTGCGGCTGGTGGCGGGCCGCGGGCTGGAGACGTTCCGCGTCGATCCGGTGCCGGTGGACGACCCGGAGTCCATCGCGGCCCGGGTGTTCCGTGAACAGACCATGCTCTCCTATGACGCCTCGGCGTCGGTGCCGCACCCGGGGACCGGCCCCGAGCGCGGCTACCTCGGCGCCAGCTTCATCGCGCTGCCCATCACGCTGGCGCCGCGCGGCGGCCGCCCCCGCACCGTCGGCGTCATCAACCTGACCGACCGCATCGGCCCCGACGCCTTCACGGCGGGCCACAAGAAGCTGCTCTCCGCCGTGGCCAACCAGGTCGGCGCGGCCATCGAGAACGCCCGCCTGGTCGAGCGCGAACGCCGACGGGTCCGCCTCGACACCGAGATCGTGCTGGCCCAGGGGCTCCAGAGCGCGCTGATGCAGCCCTCGAACGTGCTGGCCCGGGCCGGTGACATCGGCGCCCGCACCGAGCCCGCCGAGTCGGTCGGGGGCGACTTCTACAAGGTGGTCAGCCTGGCGCGCGGGTCGGTCGGCGTCATGCTCGGCGACGTGTCCAGCCACGGCCTCAGCGCCGCCCTGCTGATGGCGCACACCATCGCGGCGGCCGGCATCGTGGCGCAGACCGCCCGCTCGCCCGAGGCGGCGCTGGACCGCCTCCTCGAAGTGATGGGCGCGGAACTCGACCGCGCCGAGATGCACGTGGCCCTGTTCTACGCCGTCATCGACCGCCGCCGGGGCGTGCTCCGCTACGCCAACGCCGGCCACCCGCAGGCCTTCCTGGTGCCGGCCGCCGGCGAGCCCCTGCGCCTGGGGGCCACCGCGCCGCCGCTCGGCCTGTTCGGCGGCCGGCGCATCAAGGGGGCGCGCCTGCCGTGGGTCACGGGCCACGACGTGCTGTGCGTGTTCAGCGACGGGATCACCGAGACCGTGGGCGCGGACGGCTCGCGCTACGGCGAGGAGCGCCTGCTCGAGGTCGTCCGCCGCTCGCTCACCCGGCCGGCGCCGGAGATCGTGACCGCGCTGTTCGACGACCTGGGGTCCTTCGGGGCCGGTGCCGCGGCCGACGACCGGACGCTGGTCGTCGTCCGCGGCTGAGCATGGGCCGCCGGCTCGGTCAGCACTTCCTCTTCGACCCGTCCATCCTCGACCGCATCGCCGACGCGGCCGGGCTCGGGCCGGCCGACACGGTCCTGGAGATCGGGCCGGGGAAGGGCACGCTGACCCGGGCGCTGGCGGCGCGCGCCGGCCGCGTCGTGTGCATCGAGACCGACCGCGCGCTGGCCGCCCGGCTGGCGGCCGAGCCGCCGGCGCCCAACGTCACCGTCATCACCGGCGATGCGCTGATGGTCCCCTGGCCGGCCGCCGACGTCGTGGCCGGCAACATCCCCTACCAGATCACCTCGCCCCTCATCGAACGTGCCCTCACGCCGCCCCGGCCGCGCCGGATCGTGTTCCTGGTCCAGCGCGAGGTCGCCGACCGGATCGCCGCGGCCCCGGGGACCGCCGCATACGGCGCCCTGTCCGCCGGCGTCCAGCTCGTGGCAGAGGCCGAACGGCTGTTCGCGGTGCGCGCCGGGGCCTTCCGACCGCCGCCCCGGGTGGAGAGCGCGGTGGTGCGCCTCACCCCGCGCGCGCGGCGACTCACCGCCGATGACGACGAGGAGTCCCGGGTGCGGGCCCTGATCCGCGCGCTGTTCCAGCGCCGACGCCAGCAGGTGCAGCGGTCCCTGCGGGAGGTGCTCCAGCGACGCCTCGCCGAGGGACCGCCGGCGGCCGCCGGGGCGCCACGCGACCCGACCCCCTCGGCCCTCGCCGAGCGGCTGGCCGCCGCGGGCATCGCGCCGACCGCGCGGCCGGAGGAACTCACCCCATCCGACTTCATCACGCTTGCCCGCCTGTGGCCGACGCCCTAGCTTTGTGAAATCGTTCACAAGTCCACACAGGGCACTACATTGCGGCACGTCGCCTTATCCACCGTCCGTCGCCTGGCGTTGTACCTTCAGTTCCTCGAGGCATGTGAGGCGGAGGGTCAGGCCACCGTCAGCTCCCGGTCGCTCGCCGAGCGCGGGGGCGCGACGCCGGCGCAGGTGCGGAAGGACCTGTCGTTCTTCGGCTCGTTCGGCAAGCGCGGCATCGGCTATCCGGTGTCCGAGCTGGCCGGGAGGATCCGGGACATCCTCGGCCTGGGCCGGCGCTACCGGGTGGTGCTGATCGGGGCCGGCCGGATCGGCGCGGCGCTGGCGAACTACCCGGGCTTCGACGAGCGCGGCTTCGACGTGACGGCGGTCTACGACGTGGATCCGGTGAAGGTCGGCCGGCGGCTCGACGGGCACCTCGTCCGGGACCTGTCGGGGATGGAGGCCGACCTGGCCGCGACGCCGGCCGACATCGCGGTGATCGGGACGCCGGCGGCGGCCGCGCAGGGGATCGCCGAGCGGCTGGTGGCCTGCGGCATCCGCGCCATCCTCAACTTCGCGCCCATCGGCCTGGTGGTGCCGGCCGGCGTGACGGTGACCAACGTCAACATGGCCCTCGAGCTCGAAGCCCTCAGCTACGCCCTCACCCGCACGGGAGCCTGACGTGCCCGCCCGCGTCACCAGCGAGATCGGCGCGCTGCGGGCGGTGCTGGTGCACACCCCCGGCGCCGAACTGCTCGGGGTGACACCGAGCACGCGCGAGGACTACCTCTACGACGACATCCTGGACCTCGACGAGGCGCGCCGGGAGCACCGGCACTTCGTGTCGGTCCTCGAACGCTTCGCCACGGTGCACCAGGTGCGCGACGTGCTGGCGGAGGTGCTGCGCCAGCCGGACGTGCGCAACCACCTGGTGGCGCGCACGCTCGACGTAGTGCCCTCCGACCTGCTGGCCCAGCGGCTCTCGAGCCTGCCGGTGCGGGACCTGGTGGACGTGCTGGTGGCGGGCGCCCTGGAGGAGGCCGGGCCGATCGCGGCGGCGCTGAACGAGCAGGCCTACATGCTGCCGCCCCAGCCCAACCTGTTCTTCACCCGCGACGTCGGCATCGTCATCGGGAGCCACGCGGTGATCGGCTCGATGCGCTACGACGTGCGCTGGACCGAGGAACTGGTCATCGCGGCGCTGTTCCGGTTCCATCCGGCCTTCGCCAACGCCGGCATCCTGTACGACGGCACCGAGGAGAAGCGCGTCAACTACAATCTCGAGGGCGGCGACGTGCATCCCCTGCGGCCGGACCTGGTGATGCTGGGCTTCTCGGAGCGCAGTTCGCCGGCGGCGCTGGACAACCTGACCGACCTGCTGTTCGCGCACGCCGGCATCACCGACGTCATCGTCGTGGTGATGCCCAAGGAGCCGACGGCCATCCACCTCGACATGATCTTCACGCAGGTCGATCCCGACCTCTGCGTCATCTCGCCACCGCACCTGGTGGGCCCGGAACGGCTGGCCGTGCTGCACCGCCGCAAGGGCGTGGCCGGGGTCAAGGAGATGCCGAACCTGTTCGCGGCGCTGGCGGCGGTGGACCTGCCGCTCGAACCGGTGTTCTGCGGCGGCGGCGACCGCGCCGACCAGGAGCGGGAGCAGTGGGGGTCGGGCTGCAACTTCTTCTCGGTGCGGCCGGG
>CAZJZC010000150.1:0-6051 GCA_964550365.1 uncultured Gemmatimonadales bacterium
CCCCGACGCCCGCCGCCACGGCGCCGAGGGCCGCCGCGGCGGCCGCTGTCCACGCGGGCGCGCGCATCCACTCGGCGGCCAGCACCGCGGTGGCGGCCAGACCGAGCGCGGCGACGGCCGCCGGGCGGTTCACCGCGGCGGGGACCCGATGACCGACCGGCCGCTGCCCGTCAAGGAACTCCGGCCCGACGCGCTGCGGCTGATCGCCGCCGCCCAGCCCCTGCTCATCGTCCCCAGCGGCACCTGCGAGGCGCACGGCCCGCACCTGCCCGTGGGCGGCGACACCTTCGTCCTCGAGCGGCTGGCCGACGACCTCTCGGCCGAGTTCCGGGCGCTGAGGGCCCCGACGATCGAGTACGGCGTCAACGAGCCGCTCCAGCTGCTGGTGCCCGGCAGCGCCACGGTGCGCCGCAAGACCCTGCGGCGCTGGATCAACGACCTGATCCCCGACTGGGAGCGGCTCGGCATCACGGACATCCTCATCCTCACGATGAATGGCTACACGCCGCACCAGGAAGCGCTCGGCACCGTGGTCGCCGATCGCGCCCGCGTCCGCCTGCTCGACATCCTCGCCGTGGATTTCACCGGGCTCGCCGAGCACCCGGAGGAACCCATCCACGGCGGCGAGGTGGACACGTCCCTGGTGATGTTCGTGCGCCCCGACCTGGTGGACCTGACGCGCGCCGCCGACAGTATCTTGCCCGACCACATGCTCAGGCGCTACCGCCGGGGCTCGACCATGGCCCTGCCGGTGGACTCACCCGGGTCGGTCGGCCAGCCGCTCAGCGCCTCGGCCGAGAAGGGCCGCCGGCTCTACGAGCACATCCTGGACCTCATCCGGGTGCGGGTCTTCGGCGCGAACCCCCGGGGCCGCACGGGGTAATCCCGGCATGCGACGACTCCCGGCGTTCCTGGCGCTCACCCTCGCCGCCCCGGCGGCGCTCGCCGCGCAGCAGTTCGTGGATACCGGCACGTTCGTCATCGTGCGCGCCGGCGCCGAGGCCGGCCGCGAGGAGTTCGCCATCCGGCAGACCGCCGGCGCGCGCGGCGGACCCGGCTTCCTCGCCGTCTCGACCACGCGCACGCCGGGCCACGAGACCCAGGTGGCGCTCGAACTGGCCGGCGACTACACCCCGGTCAGTCTCCAGCAGACCGAGTCGACCGGCGGCCGGGTCGCCCGCCGCGTCTCGGCCCAGCTCTCGGGCATCCGCTTCAGCGCCCGCATCATGTCGGCCGACGGCGAAACGGCCCGGGAGTTCCCGGCGCGCGGCCCGCTGGCCATCATCTCCGACGAAGCGTTCAGCGGCTTCTACTTCGTGCCGCGTTCGGGCGCGGTCTCGGTGGTGCGCGCCCGGGACGTGCGTCCGGTCGGCGGCACCGTCGAGGCGCTCGGAGCGGACACCGTGACCGTGGCACACGCGAGGATCGCCGCCCAGCGCTATGTCCTTCGGATGGCCGACGGCGACGAACGCCATTTCTGGTTCACGCCGACGGGCGACCTGCTCCAGGTGGCGGTCCCGTCGGCGGCGCTCGTGGCGACGCGCGCCGAACTTCCCCGCCGCTGACCGGCCGCGGGCCCCTGCCACGGTGGCAGGGAGACGGCCGCCGGGTCCCGAAGCGCCTGCAGGGTTAAATTACAGCCTCGTCTTGGCTTGTGGCCGACTCCCGGGTCGGATGTTGCGCGCAGGAACGGCTGTCGCGCCCTGAAACCCGCGATCCGTCGGTGCCGTAGGTCACCCTGCACTCACACACAGGGAATCAGGTCATGAAGGTTCGTCTTACCATCGGGTGGCTCGTGGTCCTCATGCTCGTGGCCGCCATCGGCTACGCCCAGGCGCCTGCCGCGGCCCGGCCGGTCATGCGACTGTCGCTGGCGGAAGCGCTGGACATCGCCGTCCGCAACAACCCCGACTACCGCCAGACGCTGAACGACCGCGGGCCGGCCGGCCTGCGGAGCACCAGCGCGTTCGTGAGCCTGCTGACGCCCTCGGCCGACATCTCGGCCAACCGCTACCACAGCTCGGCGGGCCAGCGCAACTTCCCGGGTTTCCCGTCGCAGACGGTCCCGGCGCTGACCAGCACGTCGTGGTCGTTCGGCCTCGGCTACCGGCTGTCGCTGCAGACCATCTCGAATCGCGGCTGGGCCGCGGCCCAGCTCCGGGCGACCGACGAGGACATCGCCGGCGCGCGGACCCTGCTCGAGACCTCGGTGCGGACCGAGTACCTCAACCTGCTGCAGGCGCAGGCCCAGGCCGACCTCTCGCGCCGGTCGCTGGAGCGTGTGAACGAGCAGCTGAACCTGGCGCGGGCCCGCTACGCCGTCGGCCAGGCCACGCTGATCGACGTGCGGCGGGCCGAGGTGGACAAGGGCCAGGCCGAGGTCAACCTGCTGACGACGAACCTGGCGGTCGAGAACCAGGTGCTGGTGCTGTTCCAGCGCCTCGGCGTGCCCGCACCGGACCCGCTGGCGGTCCAGCCGACCGACACGTTCCCGGTGGTGGCGCCGCCCTGGAGCCAGGATTCGCTGGTCAGCTACGCGCAGGCCCGGAATCCCGGCCTGCGCTCGCTGCGCGCGCGGCAGGAGTCGGCGCGCTGGAACGTGCGCTCGGCCACCTCGCAGTTCCTGCCGAGCCTCAGCTTCTCGGCGGGGTACGGCAAGTACAGCCAGTCGCAGGCCGGGACCACCACCTCGGGCGCCAACCCGTGGAACTACTCGATCGGCGTCTCCCTGCCGCTGTTCGAAGGCATGTCGCGCAACGTCGCGGTCTCGGAGGCGCGCGCGGCCGAGGACGACCTGCGCCAGATGGTGCGCTCGCGGGAACTCGACGTGCGTGCCAGCGTGGTGTCCGCGTACAACGCCCTGCTGGTCGCCTTCCGGACCATCGAACTGCAGACCGCCAACAAGGCCGCGGCGGCCGAGGCGCTGGAGCTCGCGTCCCAGCGCTACCGGGTGGGCTCGGGGACCTACCTCGAGCTGCTCGACGCGCGGCTGGCGGCCGACCGGGCCGACGCCGATTTCGTGAACGCCGTCTACAACTATCACAAGTCCATCGCCGCCCTCGAGAACGCCGTCGGGCGTCCGCTGCGATAGGTCCAGGGGAACACGATGACCAAGCGTGGAAAGCTGTTGCTGTTCGGCG
This sequence comes from uncultured Gemmatimonadales bacterium, assembly GCA_964550365.1. Lineage (GTDB taxonomy): Bacteria > Gemmatimonadota > Gemmatimonadetes > Gemmatimonadales > JACORV01 > DASXPG01. The sequence continues at coordinate 3,141 of CAZJZC010000150.1, forward strand.
GCCTGGCCGTCCTCATCGGCGGCATCGCGGTGGCCAGCGCGGCGAAGCGGCGCGAGCCGTCGACCGAGGTGCGCCTCGAGAAGGTCGGCAAGCGCGACCTGACCTCCATCGTGTCCGCCAGCGGCAAGATCCAGCCCAAGCGGAAGGTGGACGTCTCGTCCGACATCCAGGGCCGCATCGTGGACCTGCCGGTCCGCGAGGGTGACATGGTCCAGCGCGGCCAGGTGGTGGTGCGCATCGACCCGGCGCAGTTCCAGGCCGCGGTCGAGCGCATGGAGGCCAATCTGGCCGCCACCCAGGCGGCGGAGACCCAGGCGCGGGCCAACCGCGACCAGGCGGAGCGGGCCTGGGTCCGGGCCCGGGACATCCGGGCGCAGAACGCCCAGCTGGTCTCGCAGGAGGCGCTCGAGCAGGCCGAGACCCAGCGGGCGGTGGCCCTGGCGAACTTCGACGCCGCCAGCCGCCAGGTCGACCAGGCGCGCGCGGCCCTGCGCGAGGCGCAGGACCAGCTGCGCAAGACCACCATCCTGGCGCCCATGGCGGGCCGGGTGACGCGGCTCGCGGTCGAGGAGGGCGAGGTGGCGGTGCCCGGCACGTTCTCGCGCGAGACCGGCCTGCTGATGACCATCTCGGACCTGTCGGTCATCCAGGTGATGGTGCAGGTGGACGAGACCGACGTGGTGCGCATCCACCTGGGCGACTCCGTGAACGTCTCGATCGACGCCTATCCCGACACCACGTACACGGGCCGGGTGACGAAGATCTCGAACTCCTCGGTGCGCGGCGCCACGGCCCAGGCCACGACCGACCAGGCGGTGGACTTCGAGGTCGAGGTCACGCTCGACAACCCGCCCGCGGGCGTGCGCCCGGACCTCTCGGCCACCGCCCGGATCGTGACCGACACGCGCCGGCAGGCGCTGAGCGTGCCGATCATCGCGCTGACGGTGCGCGAGCCGGCCGACACCCTGCCGCCCGACACCGCGCGCGCCGCGGGACGCGCCAAGAAGGGCGAGGGCGCGGCGCGCGACACCACCCGCGGCCCGAAGCGCGAGATCGAGGGCGTGTTCGTGGTGGACACGACCACCAGGCAGGTGCAGTTCCGCGCGGTCCGCGTGGGGATCGCCGGCGACGAGTACTTCGAGGTGACCGGCGGCCTGCGGGAGGGCGAGACGATCGTGGCGGGACCCTACCAGGCCATCCGCGACCTGCGCAACCGGGCCCGGGTGCGCGCCGCGGCGGCCGGAGCCGGGAGCGCCGGCCAGGCGAAGCGCTCGTGAGCGCTGGGCCGATCATCCGCACCATCGGGCTGACGCGTGACTACGTCATGGGCGCGGAGACGGTGCGCGCCCTGCGGGGCGTGGACCTCGAGCTCCAGCGCAACGAGTACGTCGCGATCATGGGGCCGTCGGGCTCGGGCAAGTCGACGATGATGAACCTGATCGGCTGCCTCGACACGCCGACCTCGGGCCAGTACTGGCTCAACGGCCTCGAGGTGTCCCGGATGTCCGACGACGAACTCGCGCGCGTGCGCAACCGCGAGATCGGCTTCGTGTTCCAGACCTTCAACCTGCTGCCGCGCGCCACGGCCCTGCACAACGTCGAACTGCCGCTGGTCTATGCCGGCGTGTCGTCGCGGGAGCGGCGCCAGCGGGCCGAGGCGGCGCTCGAGGCCGTGGCCCTGGCCGACCGCATGACGCACCGGCCCAGCGAGCTGTCGGGCGGCCAGCGCCAGCGCGTGGCCATCGCCCGGGCGCTGGTGACCGAACCCTCGATCATCCTGGCCGACGAGCCGACCGGCAACCTCGACTCCTCCACCAGCGAGGAGATCATGAAGCTGTTCGAGGACCTGCACGCCAACCGGGGCCAGACCATCATCATGGTCACCCACGAGCACGACATCGCCGAGCACGCCCGCCGGGTGGTGACCCTGCACGACGGGCTGGTCTCGTCCGACCGGGCCCGGGCGGCCTGAGATGAGCTTCTTCGAGGCCATCCGCCTCGCGCTCGGCATGATCCGCGCCCAGAAGCTGAAGAGCTTCTTCTCGACCGTGGGCGCGTTCGTCGGCGTCACCTTCCTCATCGCGGTGGTGTCCATCGTCAACGGCATGGACCGCTACATGAAGGAGGACTTCGCCGGCAAGCTGTTCGGGGTGAACACCTTCACGCTGGTGTACCGGCCCCGGGTGCACTTCGGCGAGTCCACCCTCGAGGAGCGCCGGGCCCTGCGGCGCCGGCCGCGCTTCCGGGAGGACGACTACTACGCCGTGCGCGACCGCTTCGCCGGCCGCGCGATCGTGGCGATCGAGAGCCGCGACGGCAAGAACGTCTATTACAACGGCAGGCGCTCCCGCAACGTGGACGTGCGCGGCGTCTCCGACACCTACTTCCGCATCCGCAGCATCGGCATCGCGCAGGGCCGGGCCTTCACCCCGCAGGAGGTCGAGCGGGCGGCCAACGTGGTCGTCATCGGCGCCGACCTGGCGGAGCGGTTCTTCCCCGGCGTGGACCCGCTGGGGCACACCATCCGGGTCGAGAGCGACGACTTCCGCATCATCGGCGTGGCGGAGCGGCAGGGCACGCTGTTCGGCTCGTCGCTGGACAAGTTCGCCATCGCGCCGTTCACCTCGGCCATGAAGAAGTACGTCAACCCGCACAAGATCGTCGACGGCATCATCGTCAAGACCGACGACCTGCCGACCATGCGCGCGGCCATGGTCGAGGCCGAGGCGCTGATGCGGACCCGCCGCCACCTGCGGCCGGCGCAGGCCAACAACTTCCACATCGAGACGGCCGACGACGTGCTCGATTTCTGGGGCAAGATCTCGCGGGTGCTCTACCTCGCCCTGCCCATGCTGGTCGGCATCTCGCTGGTGGTGGGCGGCATCGTCATCATGAACATCATGCTGATGGC
>CAZJZC010000151.1:0-1226 GCA_964550365.1 uncultured Gemmatimonadales bacterium
GCTACGCCTGGCTGACCAGCCAGTCCTTGGCCGCCTCCACCGTGTCGAAGGTCGGCAGGCGCCGGCCGGTCAGCTGGCTCACGGCCACGTAGGCTACCCGCTGGAGGCCGCTCAGCCCGGTGAGGGCGGCGGCCTTCACGTGCGGCCGGTTGGCGACCATGATCTCCTTGAGCGCGTCCAGGATGACCTTGTTGAAGCGCGAGCCCTCGACATTGGTGAGCGTGAGCGCGGTGCCCGCCGGCTCCTTGCGCACCATCTCCGGCGAACAGTGGATGGCCGCCAGCGCCTCGGCGGTATCCGTGATGCTGGTGAAGTCGTGGTAGACGATGCGCTTGCCGCGGTGCTCGATGATGCGGACCCGGTCTGCCGGGGTCGGTGCTGCGGTCATCGGCCGGCACTCCGCCTGGTGGATGGTGATGGTCGGGCGCTGTCTGCGGCGCGAGACGATGCGCGTGAGCGAGGTCCGGCCTCAGTTCGAGGCGTCGACCACACGGACACCGGCCGGCGGCCGGAAGGTGAACGTCGAGGCCGGGATGGCGGTGTTGACCCGCAGGCGGTCGAGCGTGATGCGCCGCGTCGCCCCCGAGGCCTCGGTGATCTCGACCTGGTGAGGCAGGTCGTCGCCCCGATCGATCCACAGCAGGACGCGCGAGTACGGCCCGCCCCGCTGTCTGGGCGTGAAACTCAGCACGTCGGCCGGCCGCCCGCCGACGGCCTGGGCCCGCACGTAGGCCACGTTGAACCGCTCGCGGGGCCGCTCGAGGAACTCGGCGATGACGTCGGGGCTCGATCCGGGCCGCCCGGTGATGGCGCTCTTGACCACCTGGCCCGGCGTGCTCGAGGGCAGGTAGACCCAGAGGAAGGAGCCGTCGGCCAGCAGCAGGTCGCCGCGCGGCTGGCTCCAGCGCATGGCGAACTTGTCGGGCCGCTGCTGGAACAGCTCGCCGCGCGAGGTGGCGTCGCCGAGCATGGGGTCGAGCAGGGTCTGGACGAACGAGGCCCGGAGCGTGGTCACCCGGCCGAACGCCGCCACGGCGCGGTCGAGCACGGCGCCGGCATCGTCCTGCGCCGCCAGCGGCGCCGGCACCGGCGTCAGCGCGCACACCACCGCCGCCAGCCAGGAGGCGGCGCGGCGCGCGTTGGTCACGTCCAGGCTCGGCATGAGATGGGACAACGCTCGACTCCTGTCTTGCACTGTGGTCCAGTCACGTCCGGCCACCCGATCC
>CAZJZC010000151.1:1326-5286 GCA_964550365.1 uncultured Gemmatimonadales bacterium
CCTCACCCAACCCTACCCCTCTCACCCACCCCTACCGCTATCACCGGTACCGTTCATACCCCCGCAGGCTCCGCGACCCTCCGCCCGATGACCTCGGCGATGAGCCGGCACTGCCGCATCAGCTCGGCGAACGCCTCGGGCGCCAGCGTCTGCGCCCCGTCGCTGAGCGCCCGCTCGGGCTGAGGATGCACCTCGACCATCAGGCCGTCGGCCCCCGCGGCCACGGCGGCGCGCGCCATCGGCGTCACCTTCTCGCGCAGGCCCGTCGCATGACTCGGGTCGGCGACGATGGGCAGGTGCGACAGCTTCTGCACCACCGGGATCGCCGTCAGGTCGAACACGTTGCGGGTCGCCGGGTCGAAGCCCCGGATGCCCCGCTCGCACAGCACCACCTGGTCGTTCCCCTCGGCCAGCAGGTACTCGGCCGAGAGCAGCAGCTCGGTGATGGTCGCCGCGATCCCCCGCTTGAGCAGGACCGGCTTGCGTACCTGTCCTACCCGCTTGAGCAGGGAAAAGTTCTGCATGTTCCGCGCGCCGATCTGGATGATGTCGGCGACCTCGGCCACCTGGTCCACGGTGTCGGATTCCATGACCTCGGTGACGATGAGCAGGCCGGTCTCCTCGCGCGCCCGCTTGAGCAGTTCGAGTCCCTTGCGGCCCAGGCCCTGGAAGCTGTAGGGCGAGGTGCGCGGCTTGAAGGCGCCGCCGCGCAGGATGACGGCGCCCGCATCGCGCACCGCGCGCGCCGCGCCGAGGATCTGCGCCTCGCTCTCGACCGAGCAGGGCCCGGCCATCACCACCACCTCGTCGCCGCCGATCGCGAGCCCGCCCGGCAGGCGCACGATGGTCTTCTCCGGCTTCCACTCGCGCGAGACCTGCTTGTAGGGCTGGGTGACGTGGATGATCTCGAGCACGCCGTCGAGGCCGGCGAGGCGCGAGGCGTCCACCTTGCCGTCGTTGCCCACCAGCCCCACGGCCGTGCGCTGCTTGCCCGGCATGGGCCGGGCCTGGTAGCCGAGTTCTTCGATGGTGGCCACGACCTTGCCGATCTGCTCGGTGGTCGCGCCGTGCTGCATGACGATCAGCATGGGACCTCAGGCGACGGTGAAACTGTCCCCGTCGGCGGCCACGACGGCCGGGCCGCGGTACGCCCGGGCCACCTGGCCCAGGATGTCGGTCGTTTCGACGGGGGGATAAAGATGCGTCAACACGAGCCTTTTCGCATGCGCCCGCTCGGCCAGGGCCCCGGCCCCCAGGGGCGTGAGGTGGAAGTCGAGGGCGCGGTCCTCGGGCAGGCTGCACTCGGCCAGCAGGAGGTCGCAGGGCCGGGCCCAGTCGCCCAGCGGTTCGCTGGGCCCGGTGTCGCCGGTGTACACCAGCCGGGCGCCCGCGGTCGCGATGGCGTAGGCGAGGCTCTCATCGGTGTGGGGGGTCTTGCAGGCCGCGAGGGAGACGCCGGGCGCGAGGTCCACCGCGGCCGCCGCGGGCCGGACCTCGAGCACCTCGAGCGGGAAGCCGGGCTCGGCGAGCCAGTCGCCGAAGGCCGCGGCCAGCGCGGCCACCCGCTGGCGCATCCCCACCGGCCCGATGAGCGTCAGCGGCGCCGAGCGCGGCCGCTCGGCGCCGTACTTCATGGCGAAGAGCAGGGCCGGCAGTTCGCCGTAGTGGTCGGTATGGAAGTGGGTGATGGCCACGTGCGTGAGGTCGAACCACGGCAGGCCGAACCCGGCCATCCGGTGGCAGGTGCCGGCGCCGCAGTCGAGCAGCAGCCGCACGGAGGAGCGGGGAGCCGGGGGGGAGTGGGGAGCAGGGAGTGGTCCGTCGCGCGTCGGCCGGGGTCCGCCGGAACCGGACCGCTCCCCGCTCCCCACCGGCGTCGCGCCCCGATCCTCGGGTTCGCCGGCGCCCGCCCGCTCCCCGCTCCCCGCCGTCACGTCCACCCAGTGCGCCGCGCTGGTCCGCCGCGCATGGGGCGTGACCGTGCCGGTGCCCACGGTGACCAGGCGCATCACGGCCGCGGTCCCAGCCACACCATCCGGCGGCTGTCGCTGAAGCCGGTGGTGCGCAGGCGGTAGATGTAGACCCCCGGCCGCACCCAGTCGCCCGACGCGTCGGTCCCGTCCCACGCGAAGCGCGGGTCGCAGGTGCCGGCCGCATTGGTGCTCGGCCGGCCGTAGCGCCCCGCCGGCACCGGCGAGGGCACGGTGGCGCTGGGCACCAGCCGCTTCACCAGCCGCCCGCGCAGGTCGTACACGTCGAGCTGGACCTCGCCCGGCAGTGCGACGTCGAACCAGATGCAGGTCGTGGCCAGGCCGGTGGCGGTGCTGGGGAACGGGTTGGGGAAGTTCTGGAACAGCAGGGTGGCCGAGGGCGCCGTCTCGTCGATGACGAGGAAGGTGCCGGGGCTGGTGGTGACCTGGCTGTCGGGTCCGAGCCGCGCCACGACGCGCCAGCGGTAGGGCAGGTTGCGCTCGAGGGGCAGTGCCGGCATGAAGGTGGTGTCGCTCAGCTGGCGCCCCACGGCCACGGCCGCGGCCGGCGTGCGCGAGGCCGGATACACGTCCACGTCGAAGGCGAACGGGCCCGGCGGTGCGGTGACGGCCGGGGCGTGCCAGGCGAACACGGGCAGGGAATCGCGGATGGACGCGCCGGCCGGGCTCGCCAGGCTGATCTGCGCGGCCCAGGGCGGCACCACCAGCGGGCCGCGCACGGTGGTGGACTCCACCACGCCGAGGGTGGAGGAGGCGACGACGCGCCACCACAGCCGCGTGCCCGGCGCCAGGGCGCGCGGGGCGGTGAACGAGGTCGCGGTGGTGAAGGTATCGATGAGGGCGGTGCGCAGGGTGGTGTCGGTGCCCACGCGCAGGAAGTACACGTTGGGACCCGCGCCCGCGGGCGGCGTGCCCGCGTCCCAGGTGAAGGTCGGCGTCACGCTGGTGAGCGTGCCGGCGGCCGGCGCCGTGGCGACGAGGCCCTGGGGGAACGCCAGCAGGCTGAGGCCGTTGGGGATGCCGTAGCCGAGGCTGTTGTCGGGCGCGCCGGTCCGCGCGGCGGCCTGGATGAGGCCCTGCCGCAGTTCGATCGCCGGCCGGCCCGGGCGGAGGCCCTGGACCAGGGCGGCGAGTCCGGCGACGAGCGGCGTGGCATACGAGGTGCCCGAGCCGATGGTGGTCCCGCTGTCGATCCGGGCGACGGTGACGAACTGGCCCGGCGCGGCGACCTCGGGCTTGATGCGGCCGTCGGCCGTGGGGCCGCGCGAGCTGAAGGCGGCCACCCGGCCGGTCGAGTCGGTGGCGCCCACGGTGACGACCGAATCGGCGTCGGCCGGCGTGTCGATGCTCTGGGGCAGGGGCCCGGCGTTGCCGGCCGAGGTGACCACCAGCACGCCGCGCGCGGCGGCGCTGTCGGCCGCGACGGTGGTGACGGCGACGTCGCCGGTGAACTGGGTGCGGCCGTAGCTGAACCCGCCGTCGAAGGTGACGTAGCCCAGCGAGCTGGACACGATCTGGGCGCCCAGGCCGATGGCCCACTCGAGCGCCGCCACCCAGTTGTCCTCCTCGACCCGGGTCTCGGTGAGCGTGAACTCGGTCTTGGCGAGGATGAACCGCGCCGCGGGCGCCACGCCGAACAGCCGGCCGGGGGCGTTGGCGGCGATGAGCGACCAGGTGCCGGTGCCGTGGTCCATCTCGCCCTGCGCCTCGCCGGGCTGGTCGCGCACCACGCTGTCGCCGTAGACGAAGTCGCGCTGGGCGATGACGGCGGCGCCGGTCATGAACGGGTGGAGCGTGTTGAACCCGGCGTCGAACATGGCGATGGTCACGCCGGCGCCGCGCAGGCCGCGGCCGTGGAGGGCGCGCAGGTTGAGCTGGTCGGCGACCCAGCCGTTGGCGCCGTAGAGCGTGTCGGCGGCGGCGCCGCGGCCGGCCGCGGCGGCGCCGGGGCCGGCGGACGACGGCCGCG
>CAZJZC010000151.1:5296-5991 GCA_964550365.1 uncultured Gemmatimonadales bacterium
CCTGCGCCCGCGCCCGCGGGCCCGCCTGCACCCGCGCCGAACGGTCCACCTGCGCCCACGCCGGCGGCTCCGCCTGCGCCTGCTCCGGCGCCTGCTCCGGCGCCGCCGCCCGCGCCATCGCCCGACGGACGGAGCGCGCCGGGAGCCGGCATCGCGCCGTCGCCCGCGCCGGGGCGGCGGTAGTACGTGCCCACCGGCTGTACCCGGGCTACGCCGCCGAGCCGGCTCAGCGCGGCGATGTCCCCTCCGCGCACCTCGGCCGAGACCCCGCGGACGAACGCGCTCACGTGGCGCACCCGCGCGCCGCGGCCCGCGAGCGCGCGCGCCAGGACGTCGAGGTCGGCGCCGGGCCGGGCGAGCACCCACACGGTGACGGTGGTATCAGGGCGGGACTGGGCCCGGGCGAGGCGGGGCGAGACGCCACGCGGGACCTGCTGGGCGGCGAGCGGGGTCGCGATCAGCGCGGCTGCGGCGATGGCACCCGACGATGCCACGGCGATGGCGCCGGACCGTGCGGCGGCGACGATGGCGCCCGGCACTGCAGCGGCGGCGCCGACGCCCGACGATGCGGCGTGCAGGGCGGCGACCACCCACGCCGCACGCGCGGTCCCGGTGCGCCTGAGCGTCAGTGCGTGATGGAGCGCGGTCTCAGGCGGCGGCCGTCTGCTCATTCAGCCGCACGCTCACCACGCTCG